>NZ_JBVHQM010000003.1:0-437966 GCF_055567415.1 Streptomyces sp. NPDC026575 | reverse complement strand
CATCTCCCGGATGTTTCCGGTCGACGGGGTATCAACATATCTGGCGTTGACTTTTGGCACGCTGTTGAGTTCTCAAGGAACGGACGCTTCCTTTGTACCTGTTTCACCAGGCTCTCCGGGCGCTTCCCTTCGGTCTTGCGTTTCCGACTCTATCAGATCCTTGCGGCTCCGATTTTCGCCGGTGCGTTTCCACCTTTCGGCTTCTTCGCGTTTCCAACCTTACCAGATCCGTTTCCGTCTCTGGCCCCCTGTTGGAGCGGGGTCGGCCGTTCGGCTTTCACTTTTCGGCCTTTCCGACTCTATCAGATCCGTTTCGTTCCGTTGCCGGTCCGAATTTGTTTCCGATTCCCCGTCGGAGGGGGTTTGTTCGCGCCTTTCGGCGTGATCACTACTTTAGCGGAATTCCTCGTCGGCGCGTAATCGCGCCGCGGTCCGAATTTCGGCATGCCGAAATCGTTCCCGGTGAGGGGCCGTGCAGTAGTGGTGTGCCGCGAAGCGGCGGGATGGCTGCCGCAGAACCGTTCCGGCGCTGTGGCAACTCGGAGGACACTACAGATCGGGTGCAGCAGTGTCAACTCGCGTCAGTCAAGGTCACTCAGACGTCCGCCGGCGTCCGGCTGAGCGTCCTCCACACGGCGCAGCAGACGGGTCAACACCTGGCCGAGGAGCTGACGCTCCTCGCCGGAGAGGTCCTGGAGGAGGTCCTCTTCGAAGACCGACGCCAGCCGCATCGCCTCCAGCCACTTCTCGCGACCCTCGTGGGTCAGCTCGACGATGACGCGGACGCGGTTGGCCTCGTCGCGCTCACGGGTGACCAGTCCCTCGCTCGCCATGCGGTCGATGCGGTGCGTCATGGCGGCCGGGGTGAGGCCGAGGCGCTTGGCGAGTTCGCCGGGGCCCATTTGGTAGGGCGCGCCGGAGACGACGAGGGCCTTGAGGACCTCCCATTCGGCGTTGCTCATGCCGAGGGTGGCGGTCTGCCGTCCGTAGGCGACGTTCATCCGCCGGTTGAGGCGCTGAAGTGCGGAGACGACCTGCTCCACCTGGGGGTCGAGGTCCTGGAATTCGCGCTGGTAGGCCGCGATCTGTTCCGCGAGGCTCGGCTCGGCGGCGCTGGCGGCCGCATCGGAGGGCTCAGGCATGCGGCGCAGTATGACATGGAAGTCATTGGCGTCGAAGTTCTTCTCCGTGTACTCTTTAACCTCGAACTTTAGAGTTGAAGTCTTCAGGGTGAGACTGTCCGGCTTGGGACTGTCCGGTCGCGCGGTCTCGCCCTGGTGCGTGTGCGGCTCGTCGGTTCGTCCCCCTTGTTCGTCTGATGACCTGACCTAGGTAGGTGAGTGTGACCACCGCGATGGGCGCCGCGTTGCGCCGGATCCAGCTCGGGAACGCGCTGAGCGCGTTCGGGAACGGCTTCACGGTTCCGTATCTGTACGTCTATGTGGCGAAGGTGCGGGATCTCGGCGCGAACACGGCCGGTGTGGTGCTGGCGATGCTTGCGGTGGCCGCGCTGGTCGTCCTGCCGCTGACCGGTCGGGTGATCGACCGGCGCGGTCCCCTGCCGGTGGCCATCGTCGGTACGGTCTCCGCCGCCGTCGGTGCGCTGGGTATCGGGCTGTCCGCCACCGAGCCGCTGGTCATCGCGTCCGCGGTCGCGCTCGGTGCGGGTATAGCGGTCATCCAGCCGGCCCTGGCGACGATGATCGTGTGGTGCTCGACGACGGTGACCCGGTCGCGGGCGTTCGCCACCCAGTTCTTTCTGAACAACCTGGGGCTGGGTGTCGGTGGGCTGGTCGGCGGGCTGCTGGTCGACGAGTCGCATGCGTCGAGCTTTGTGCGGCTGTTCGCCATCGAGGCCGTGATGTTCCTGGTGCTCGGTGCGACGGTGGCGACCGTACGGCTGCCGCACGCGCCGAAGGTCGAGGACGCGGTGCCCAGTGAGGAGCGGGCCAAGGGTGCCTGGCGGGCGCTGTTCGCGGACCGGCGGATGGTGTGGCTGTGCGTGCTGGGGTTCGTGCTGTTCTTCGCCTGCTACGGGCAGTTCGAGTCGGGGCTGGCGGCGTATGCGACCGAGGTGACGCGGATTCCGCCGTCGAGCCTGGGTATCGCGCTGGCGGCCAACACGGCGGCGATCGTGGCGGCGCAGTTCGTGGTGCTCAAGCTCGTGGAGCGGCGGCGGCGCAGCCGGGTGATGGCGCTGGTCGGGTTGATATGGACCGTGGCGTGGATAGCCGCCGGGCTGTCCGGGCTGGTGCATGGTGCGCAGGCGGTGGCGACGACGCTGCTGATCTCGACGTATGCGCTGTTCGGGATCGGTGAGTCGATGTTGTCGCCGACGGTGGCTCCGTTGGTGGCCGATCTGGCGCCGGCCTCGCTGATAGGCCAGTACAACTCGGCGTTCGCGCTGGTCAAGCAGCTGGCGCTGGCGGTGGGGCCGGCGGTGGGTGCCTTGATGGTGGGGCACGGGATGTACGCGGCGTACATCGGGATGCTGGTGCTGTGCGCCGTGGGGATCAGTGTGCTGTCGCTGCGGCTGGGGCGGATGCTGCGGCCCGCGCAGGACAATCCGCATCGTGCGGTCGCGCCGGTGCCCGCGGCGCGGGTTCCGGCCGAGCCGGAGGCCGTGGCCTGCCGGGCCTGAGTGGCCTTGAGCGCCTTGGGCCTTGGGTGCCTTGGGCCTTGGGTGCCTTGGGCCGTAAGGGCCCCGGTCCCCTGCGGAAGCGCCGCTCCGTCCCCCTGTAGGTGGGGATGGAGCGGCGCTTGCGTGTGCGGGCGGTTGCTACCCCCTGGGCAGGGCGAATTCGCACCAGACCGCCTTGCCGCCGCCCGGGGTGCGACGCGAGCCCCAGGAGGAGGCGATGGTGGCGATGATCGAGATCCCTCGGCCGGCCTCGTCGACCGGTTCGGCGCGGCGCCGCCGGGGCAGGTGGTCGTCGCCGTCGGTGACCTCGACGATCAGCCGGCGGTCGGTGCGACGCAGGCGCAGCCGCATGGGAGGCGTGCCGTGCTGCAGGGAGTTGGCGACCAGCTCGCTGGCCGCGAGGACGCCGAGGTCGTGCAGTTCGGGCGAGAAGCGCCAGGAGGCCAGCACGCCGGAGGCGAAGGCGCGGGCGCGCGGGGCCGCTTCGACGCCGCCGTGGAGTTCGAGGGCGGCGTTGTGGAACAGCTCGGCGTCGTGGCCGGTCCGCTCGGGGTGCTGGAGGACGAGGATGGCGACGTCGTCGTCGTGTGTGGCGGTGATGCCCAGGGCGCGGAGCAGGCGGTCGCAGACGATGTCGGGGTCGCCGGCGGCGCCGGCGAAGGCGCGCTCCAGGTCCTCGACACCATGGTCGATGTCCTTGTCGCGGCGCTCTACCAGGCCGTCGGTGTAGAGGACGGCGCTGCTGCCGGGGCCGAGGGGGACGGAGCCCGAGGTGTGCAGCCAGCCGCCGGTCCCCAGGGGCGGTCCGGTGGGTTCGGCGGCGCGGCGGACCGTGCCGTCGGGGTCGCGTACGAGGATGGGCAGATGGCCTGCGGACGCGTAGACCAGGCGGCCCTCGTTGGGGTCGTGGACGGCGTAGACGCAGGTGGCGATCTGACTTGCGTCGATTTCGGCGGCCAGGCCGTCCAGGAGTTGCAGGACCTCGTGCGGCGGGAGGTCGAGGCGTGCGTAGGCGCGTACGGCGGTGCGCAGCTGGCCCATGACGGCGGCGGCGCGCACTCCGCGGCCCATGACGTCGCCGATCACCAGGGCCGTGCGGCCGGCGCCGAGGGTGATGACGTCGTACCAGTCGCCGCCGACCGCGGCGTCCATGCCGCCGGGCTGGTACGTGGCGGCGACGCGGAGGTCGTCGGGCTGCTCCAGTTCCTGGGGCAGCAGGGAGCGTTGGAGGGTGACCGCGGCCTCGCGCTGGCGGGCCTCGCTGGCGCGCAGCCGTTCGGCGGACTCGATCTGGTCGGTGACCTCGGCGCCGAAGACCAGCACGCCCTTGTGGGGCGCGACGCAGGCGACTTCGGGGTCGGGCGCCGGGCCGCTGGCGGCGACCTCGATCGGGGTGCAGGTGAAGGTGTAGTAGCCGTCGCGGGTGCGGTCGCCGCCGACGCCGGGCACCTTGCGGGACTTGACCGTGCGGGGCTTGCCGCTGCGCAGGACCTGGTCCATCAGGGGGAGCAGGCCCAGGGCGTCGAGTTCGGGGAGGGCTTCGCGGGCGGTCCGGCCCGCCGGGCGGGGGCCGAAGACGGTGGCGTAGGCGCCGTTGACGTAGGCGAGGCGGTGCTCGGGGCCGTAGACGACGGCCACGAGAGCGGGGATGGTGCCGAGGATGTCGTGGACGGACAGGGCGTCGACGGTGGGCGGCAGAGCCACGGGGGTGGCTTCCTGGGTGGTGTCCGGGTCGGCGCGTTCGTCGCGGGCCGCGGGGACGGAGCCGGTGGTGGACGTCGCCGGGGCCGGGCCGTCGGCGGGCTCGGCGGCTTCGGCGGGCGGGGTGGCCGGCGTGCCGGGGGCGGGGCGGGGTGCGGCGCGGTCGGACCGTGCGGCGGCGCGCCGCTGTGTGCCGGGGAACTTGGCGCTCCAGCGCGTGAAGATCACGGAGGGGTACCTCTTACTTCGCGTCGTCGCGCGGGATCGGGCCGTCGGCATGGCGGGACCTCCCGGCCGTCGGCCGGGGGAGGGGCGGCTGGGGACACTCTCGGCGCCCTTTTGCAGAATGCAGCAAACGTCCAGAATCCTCGTGATTGTCACTCTTTGCAGATACAAGCCCACCCATGGTCACACGTCCAGTGTGGCCGACCGGACGGTCATCCGTCAGACGCCCGGGAGCCGGTGTGGAGTTCCGCGCTCCGCCGTCTCCGGCCGCCGGACGGGTGACGGTGCGTCGACTTCGCCGGTGGTCCGGCGCGTCAGCTGGCTTCGTTGTGCCGGCCGGTGCCCGCGGCGAGTTCGAACTCGGCGCGCGGGTTCTCCAGCGAGCCGAGCGAGACGATCTCGCGTTTGAACAGGCCCGCGAGGGTCCATTCGGCCAGGACCCGGGCCTTGCGGTTGAAGGTCGGCACCCGGCCGAGGTGGTAGGCGCGGTGCATGAACCATGCCGGGTAGCCCCGCAACTTGCGCCCGTAGACGTGGGCGACGCCCTTGTGCAGGCCGAGCGAGGCCACCGAGCCGGCGTATTTGTACTCGTAGTCCACGATCGGGCCGCCGCGCACGGCCGCCGCGACGTTCTCGGCGAGGACCTTGGCCTGGCGCAGGGCGTGCTGGGCGTTGGGCGCGCAGATGGTGTGGGGCTCGTCGGGCTTGTCCGACGGCTCGGCCGTCAGGTCGGGGACCGCGGCCGCGTCGCCCGCGGACCAGGCGTGTTCGACGCCGTCCACCTGGAGCGCGGCGGTGCACTTCAGGCGGCCGTGGTCGTTCAGCGGCAGCCCGGTGGCGGCGAGGATGGGGTGCGGTTTGACGCCGGCGGTCCACACCAGGGTTCTGGTGGGGAAGCGGGCGCCGTCGCTCAGGACGGCGACGCGCTTCTCGCAGGACTCCAGCCTGGTCTCCAGCCGTACGTCGATATTGCGGCCGCGCAGCTCCCGTACGGCGTAGCGGCCCATGTCCGGGCCCACTTCGGGCAGGATCCGGTCGGTGGCCTCGACCAGGATCCACTTCATGTCCTCGGGCTGGATGTTGTGGTAGTAGCGGACGGCGTAGCGGGCCATGTCCTCCAGTTCGGCCAGCGCCTCCACGCCCGCGTAGCCGCCGCCGACGAAGACGAAGGTCAGCGCGGCGTCGCGGACCGCGGGGTCGCGGGTGGAGGAGGCGATGTCGAGCTGTTCGAGGACGTGGTTGCGCAGTCCGATGGCCTCTTCGACGGTCTTGAAACCGATGCCGACGTCGGCCAGGCCCGGGACGGGCAGGGTGCGCGAGACCGAGCCCGGCGCCAGGACCAGTTCGTCGTAGGCCACCTCGACGGCGCCGGTGCCGGTCTCCTCCGCGGCCAGGGTGGTGATGGTGGCCGTGCGTTCGGTGTGGTCGAGGGCGGTGACCTCGCCGACGACGACCTTGCACTGCGGCAGCACGCGGCGCAGCGGTACGACGACATGGCGCGGGGAGATGGAGCCGGCCGCGGCCTCGGGCAGGAACGGCTGGTAGGTCATGTACGGCTCGGGGTCGACCACGATGATCTCGGCGGTGCCCTGGCGCAGCTCCTGCTTCAGCTTCCGCTGCAGCCGCAGGGCGGTGTACATCCCCACGTAGCCGCCGCCGACAACGAGAATGCGCGCCACGTCGTTCGAAGACACTGCCTTCACAGGGGTTCTCCTCGCGGGTCGACCAGCCCCGGGGCGCCACCGATCCGTAGGCCGGCCGGCGGCGCGGCCCCTATCGGGCGCTGCGCCCCCGGGAAAGCACAGCACTGTTCCATGACGCACCGCCGGCGCGCCTTTGTCCACAGGCTCGTCGAAATGTGTGACCGGGCGCGGCTCTGGGGACGGAACGGCTGATTCCGTGCACCTTGGAGAAGGCGCGCTGGTCAGGCGGGGGCCGCGCGGGCGGGGAGGGGCGAAATCCGGGCGGATCCGGCCCGGTAGGCCGATCGGGGGGCGCAGTGCGCGGAACGCCCCCTTCAATCTTGACCCGGGCTCAACTATGTTCGTATCTCGTTGGGGTGCACCCTCTCGTCGGTACGCCCCGACCGTCAGGGCGGGGAGTCTCCGGGGGGAGACGTCATAACCGGGGGATCACTATGCACATTCAGGGCTCTCAATGGCCGGCAGCCGTCGCGATGGCACATGCCTCGGACGGCGGTGGCGGCAGCATCGGCGGCAACGCCGGTAAGGCGAACGGCAACACCAACGGGGTCGGCGGCAACGGCGCCGGTACGGGCGCGGGCGGCCGGAGCACGCCGCTGCGGGTCGACGCACAGCGGAATCTGGAGCATGTGCTGCGCGCCGCGCGCGAGGTCTTCGGCGAGCTGGGGTACGGCGCCCCGATGGAGGATGTGGCGCGCCGGGCCCGGGTCGGGGTCGGCACGGTCTACCGCCGGTTCCCGAGCAAGGACATCCTGGTCCGCCGAATAGCCGAGGAGGAGACCTCCCGGTTGACGGACCAGGCGCGGGCGGCACTGGGTCAGGAGGACGACCCGTGGTCGGCGCTCTCCCGCTTTCTGCGGACCTCGGTCGCCTCGGGTGCCGGACGGCTGCTGCCGCCGGGCATCCTGCGGGTGAGTGCGGACCCCGACCGGTCCGCGCGGCCCGCGTCGGACGGTGCGGACGCGGCGCGGCTGCCGGACGGCCTGGGCGAGGCCCGGGTGCCGCAGCAGCGGATGGCGCCCGGCGCGGACGGTGCGCCGGCCGATCTCCGGCTGGTCGACCGGCGGGAGGAGCCGGCAGCCGCCGAGGGTGCGTCGGGGCCGGCCGGGGAGACGGTCGGCGCCGAGGCACTGCTGGAGGTCGTCGGACGGCTGGTGGAACGGGCCCGGACGGCCGGTGAGCTGCGGGCCGATGTGACGGTCTCCGACGTGCTGTTGGTGATCGCCACGGGCGCGCCCGCGCTGCCCGACCCCGCTCATCAGCAGGCCGCCTCCGCGCGGCTGCTGGAGATCCTGCTGGAGGGGCTGCGCTCGCGCCCCGCCCGGTGACGTCCGCCGGCCGGCCGCGTCCGGACGGGCCCGATGGCCGGGTCCGCCGGACGGGGCGGCCGGGCGGACCGGTACGGCTCGTACGGGTGAACGCCCGTGCGGTCGTCCGCGTATCCGCCCCGGACGAGTGGTTGGCCGGCCGTCCCCTCGGGCGCCGGGGTGCGATGTGGCACTCTTGCGCGGTATTCGGGTGTGACGGCGGCTTCGGGGGCCTCGGCGATGGGTGTTGACGGGCGGGACGAGCAGCGCGACAGCGGGACGACGCCGTCGCGGCAGGTTCCTGGCCAGACCGGGCCGTTGGGGGCCACTCCCCCGGCGGCCGGGCCGGCCGAGCGGCACGACCGCGCCGGCGGTCCGGCGGGCGACGGCCACAGCGTGCCGCCGCAGCGCCGACCGGGCGGCGGCCGGGCGGCCTCGTCCGCCGACCCCGAGGACGGCGAACTCCCGCCGTCCGATGTCCAGTTGATCGCGGACATGCGGGCCGGTGACGACAGCGCGTACGAGGAGCTGTACCGCCGGCACGCCGACGCGATCCGGCGCTATGCCCGCCAGTGCTGCCGGGACGTGCACACCGCGGAGGATCTGACCGGCGAGGTCTTCGCCCGTACGCTCCAGGCCGTGCGCGGCGGCGCGGGCCCGGATTCCGCGGTGCGCGCGTATCTGCTGACGACGGTCCGGCGGGTCGCCGCCTCCTGGGCGAAGACCTCGCGGCGCGAGCAGCTGGTCGAGGACTTCGCGGTGTTCGCGGTGACGTCGGCCGGTTCGTCGAGGGACGACGACACACTGGATCTGGGCGCGGATGTGCGCGCCATGCACGAGGCCGAGCAGTCCATGGCCATACAGGCGTTCCGCAGTCTGCCGGAGCGCTATCAGACGGTGTTGTGGCACACCGCGGTGGAGGAGGAGTCGCCCAGCCAGGTCGCTCCGCTGCTCGGGCTGACCGCGAACGCCACCGCCGTATTGGCGCACCGCGCCCGGGAGGGGCTGCGGCAGGCGTACCTCCAGGCGCATGTCAGCCGGTCGCTGACGGACGGCGGGGACTGCGCCCGCTACGCCGACCGGCTCGGCGCATACGCCCGTGGCGGGCTGCGGATGCGGGCCGAGCGGGGGCTGCGCAGGCATCTGGACGAGTGCGGCCGGTGCCGGATGGCCGCGCTGGAGGTCGCGGACGTCAATCAGCGGATCGGTGCGCTGCTGCCGATCGCGGTCATCGGCTGGTTCGCCGCCGGGTACGCCGTCAAGGCGGCCGCCGCGGCGGTGGGGGCCGCCGGGGCGGGTGCGGCGGCCGGTGCCGGGGCGGCCGCGGCCGCAAGCGGTGGTTCCGGTGCGGGTGGTGCAGGGGGTGCCGGTGGTGCCGCCCTGAGCGAGGGGCTCGGCGCGCCGGTGAAGGTCGGTATCGGGGTCGGGGCGGTGGTGGTGGCAGGCGCGGCGCTCGCGCTGACGCTGACCGGCAGCCCGCAGCCCGCGCCGCAGCCGCAGGCCGGACCCCCGCGGCCGGCCCCGGCCGCACCGCAGAAGCCCTCGCCGGCGCCGCCGAAGCCGCTGCCGCCGGCGTCCGGTGCCGCACCGGCCCCGAAGCCGGCCCCGACGCACCGGCCGAGCCCCGCGCGGACGCCGGAGCCGACGCCGCAGAAGCCGTCCCCGAAGCCCACGCCGACGCCGACCCCGACCCCAACACCTACTCCCACGCCCACGCCCACGCCGCCCAAGCCCTCCCCCAAGCCGCCGCTGCCCGAGCCGACCGCGTACCCGCTCAACACGCTCGACCACGACTTCATGGGCGACGGCAGCAAACCGGAGGTGCGCACCTTCGCAAGCGGCTGGCTGTGGCAGCGGCAGTCCCCGGAGATCGCCGGAACCACGTACGGGCACGGTGTGAGCGTGCATGCGCCGTCCTCGGTGACCATCGACCTGAACCGCCAGTGCACCGCGTATGACGCCGTCGTGGGCGTCGACGATCTGAACCTGGGGCGGGGTGCGCTGCGCTTCTCCGTCTACGCGGACGGGGAGCGGCTGTGGCGGTCGTCGGTGGTGCGCGGCGGGAAGCCCGCGGTGCCGGTGCATGTCCCGTTGGCGGGCCGCAGGACGCTGCGGCTGGTGGCCGAGCCGGTGTCACCGCTCGATGTGGCGGTGGTGGGGGACTGGGCGCAGTCGCAGATCAGTTGCCGTTGAGGCGTGGTCGCAGGTCAGCTGCCGTTGAGGGGACGTTGCGGGGCGGCGGACTTTCGGGCCGCGGGGCGGGGCCAACGGGCCGCGGGGCGGTGGCCCGGTAGCCCGCCTCCTCACGACAGCCGCGCCCGGGGGACCACGCCCTGCGCGAGCGCCCGTTGGCGCGCGCCCTCCGCGCCCGTCCAGCACGTCCCCCGCCGCGCCACCAGCCGTCGCAACCACAGCTCCGTGGAGACCAGTTCGGCCAGCCCGTCCAGCGGCAGCGGCGCTCCCTCCGCCGCGGCCCGCAGCGCCTTGCGGACCACCCGCGCCTCGATCAGCCCCGCATCGGCCAGCAGCGGTGCGTCGAAGAGCCGCACCAGCTCGCCGATCGCGCCGCGCAGACCGGCGCGTACCGCTGCCGCCTGGGTGAGGTGCGAGGTGGCGCCCCATCCGGGCGGCAGGTCCCGGACGCCGGCGCCGGCCAGTACGGAGCGCAGTACGGCCGCCCGCGCCCCCGGCTGCACCCGCAGGGTGTCCGGCAGGGCGCGGCAGGCGAGCACCACCTGGTTGTCGAGGAAGGGGGCGTGCAGCCGCTGGTTGCGGACCTCGGCGGCCTGCTCGAAGACGCGGTGGTCGGCTGCCTGGCGGGCCAGCGCCGCGCGGGCCCGCCGCTCGCCGGGGCGGCCCGCGGCCGACGAGCGGTTCGCCGCGTCGCTGAGCCGGACCGACACCTCGGCCAGCGCCTCTCCGGTGAGCCAGCGCGCCGCGGGCCCCGGCCGGCACCAGGCGAGCGCGGCCAGCGAGGCGTCCACCGCCCCGCCGGCCACCGGCTCCTCGGCGAACTGCCGCTCCAGCAGGCGCCGCGCGGCCTCGGCGACACCGGCCGGGTAGGGCGTGCGGGCGAGCCTGCGGGCGGCGCGGTAGACGGTGAAGGGCACGAGCACGGAGTGCGCGGACGGGCCGTCCGCCTTGGCCAGCGCGGTGACCGGGCGCAGAAGGTGGCGCCGGCGGCGGTCCATGAGGAGGTCGGCGAGCCGGGCCGGGTGGGCGTCGAGGACCTGGCGGGCGCCGTGTCCGACGAAGTGGTCGGCGCTACCGGCCAGCAGCCGGCGGCGGTGGCGGCTCGCGGTGGTGAGGGACGGGCCCGGCTCGTCCGTGAGCGGGCCGCTTTCGAGGTCCGCGTACGGGAGGGCCTCTTCGCCGGCCGCGACGACGACATGGTGCAGCCTGGGGTTGTCGGCGATGCTGCGGGCGCGCTCCAGTTCGGCGTCCCGGTGGGCCTGCACGCCTTTGGTGGCACGGTCGTTGAAGGTGACGGCCAGCAGGCGCTCGCCGTGGCCGTTGAGCCGTCCGGGCTGGCCGGGGAGGCCGGCGGCCAGGAGGGCCAGGGTCCCCGAGGCGCTTCCTCCGGAGAGGTCGGCGCCGATGCCGGGGGCCGGCCCGCCCCGTGCGGCGCGCCGCTCGGCGGGCCCCATACCGGGCACCGGGCCGGGGTCGAGGCCGTCGAGGCCGTCCGGATCGGGCGCGTGGCGGGGTCCGGCCAGCCGGGCGCGGACCGCTTCGACCAGCGCGTCGCGGACGCCGTCCACGGCCTGGTCCGGGGCGAGTTGGGGGGCGGCGACGGCGAGTGAGGCGGTCGGCTCGTAGGAGGTGATGTCGCGGGCGCCGCCGCGCAGCACCAGGGCGTGGCCGGGCGGGATCCTGCGCACCCCTTCGTAGGGCGTGCCTGCCCCGAGCGCCTCGGGGGCGTCCGGGCAGGCCAGCAGGGCGGCCAGGTGCCCGACGTCGAGGCTGGCCTCTATCAGGTCGGCGAGCGGGAGGGCGGCGGTGGCGTATGCGGTGCCGCCGGCCCAGGGGGCGTGGAAGACCGGGCGGGCGCCGGCCAGGTCGCCGGTGACGGTGATCCGCCGTCCCACCTGGACGACGGCGGTGTAGCTGCCGGGCCAGGCGGTGAGGTGGCGCAGTGCGCCCCCGCGCGCCGCGAAGAGGCCGACCCGCAGCTGGTCGTCGGTGGCCCCGCAGACGCCGAACACGGCGAGCCGGGTCTCGGGGTCGGCCTGTACGACGCGGACCTCGTCGGGCCGCCAGTCGCCGACCGCCCACAGCGGATCCGGGTCGCCCCACAGGAGTTGGGCGCCTACGGGCAGGACCGTGCGGCTCTCCGCGCCCGATGCCGGCCCTGTGGCGGACGATCCCGTGGGGGCACTGCTCCACCCCACCAACCAGCGCATCGCCGCCTCCACCCGATTCCCCGTCCGCCGGGGCCGAGGGCCGCCCCGTACAGCGGATTGCCACGCTGTCGCCAAGCTGTTGCGGCGACCATGCTGCCATGACGGGGGCGCGCAGGAGGCGCCGAGGCGGGCCCGTATACGAGCAGTTCGCGGCAGGCGCGCGGTTATGGACGCGCTATCGGCGGGCCGGCGGCGGGCCATGGGCGGGTCGGTGGCGGGCCGCGGGGCGGACGGGCGGCCGCGGAGCGATGTGCCCCGGGCCCGGGTGCGTACGTCGTCGCATCAACCCCGGGAGGCCCCCCGTGTGGCCCCCGGGGCGGCTCCGAGTACGCCGCGGCGCGAAATCACCATCCATCGATTTTCGGCCAAAGTCCGTTGCCTGTAGTCGAGTTGACACGTTCGGGCGTCGCGTCAACCCGTGGGCGGCCGGCCGGCGACCGGCTTGCGCGACGGTCCGGGAGGCGGGCTTCGCCCCCCGGACCGGACCGTCACCCGCGGGGAATGAGGTGACGGTGTCCCCCAGCCCACTGGATCCAGTGCAGCGGGCCGACCCACGCAGAAGCCATGGAAGCGCTCCCGGGGACGGGCGGCCAGCGCGCACGGACGGGCGCACGGGCACACGTACCCGGAGCACATGCCAATTCCCGTACCCCTGTTTGAACATGAATCTCGCCATCCGGGACACCGGCTCTTAACGGTCGGGATTCAGCGAACTACTCTGGGTGGACGCATGCCCCGGGGTAGCGGGGCGGCTGTCGGTGTGTCGAGGGGTGCGCATGTCCAGGGATATACGCGGGCCGAACGAAAAGCTCGGCACCGTACTCGCCCTCGCGGGTATCAGCAATGCCGGACTGGCGCGCCGGGTCAACGACCTCGGTGCGCAGCGTGGGCTGACGCTTCGTTATGACAAGACGTCGGTGGCACGGTGGGTCTCCAAGGGCATGGTGCCCCAGGGCGCCGCGCCCCATCTGATCGCGTCCGCCATCGGCAGCAAACTGGGCCGTCCGGTGCCGCTGCACGAGATCGGGCTGGCGGACGCCGATCCGGCGCCCGAGGTCGGCCTGGCGTTCCCCCGCGATGTGGGCGCCGCGGTGCGCTCCGCGACCGAGCTCTACCGTCTCGATCTGGCCGGACGGCGGGCCGGCGGTGGCGGCATCTGGCAGAGCCTGGCCGGATCCTTCGCCGTCAGCGCGTACGCCACCCCGGCCTCGCGCTGGCTGATATCCCCGGCCGACAGCTCGGTGGCGCGGGAGGCGGCCGAGGCGCGCGACAAGGACGCCGCGGCGGCCGGGGACGGCGGAATTCCGCAGCACGTCGGCCACAGCGACGTCAGCAAGCTGCGCGAGGCGGCGGAGGACGCGCGCCGCTGGGACTCCAAGTACGGCGGCGGGGACTGGCGTTCGTCGATGGTGCCGGAGTGCCTGCGCGTGGACGCGGCGCCGCTGCTCCTCGCCTCGTACAGCGACGAGGTGGGCCGGGCGCTCTTCGGGGCGACCTCCGAACTCACCCGCCTCGCGGGGTGGATGGCCTTCGACACCGGCCAGCAGGAGGCCGCGCAGCGCTACTACATCCAGGCGCTGCGGCTCGCCCGCGCGGCCGCCGACGTCCCCCTGGGTGGGTACGTACTCGCCTCGATGTCCCTCCAGGCGACCTACCGGGGCTTCGCCGACGAGGGCGTCGACCTGGCCCAGGCCGCCCTGGAGCGCAACCGCGGCCTGGCCACGGCCCGCACCATGAGCTTCTTCCGCCTGGTGGAGGCCCGGGCGCAGGCCAAGGCCGGGGAGGCGCGCGCCTGCGAGGTGGCGCTGAAGGCGTCCGAGGGCTGGCTGGAGCGTTCCCGCAGCGGCGATCCCGACCCGTCGTGGCTGGACTTCTACTCCTACGAGCGCTTCGCCGCCGACGCCGCCGAGTGCTACCGGGATCTTCGGCTGCCCCGCCAGGTCCGGCGCTTCACCGAGCAGGCGCTCTCGCGCCCCACGGAGGAGTTCGTCCGCTCCCACGGGCTGCGTCTGGTGGTGTCCGCGGTGGCCGAACTGGAGTCCGGCAATCTGGACGCGGCGTGTGCCGCGGGCACCCGGGCGGTCGAGGTGGCCGGCCGGATCTCCTCGGCCCGCACGACGGAGTACGTCCGCGATCTGCTGCACCGCCTGGAGCCGTACGGCGACGAGCCCCGGGTGGTGGAGCTGCGGGAGCGGGCGCGACCGCTGCTGGCGGCGCCGGCATAGGGCCGGGACGGTGGAGGGCGGCGCGTCGGTGAGCGGGGGTGTCGGTGGACGCGGGGGCGGACAGGCGCGGGCCGGGCCGGTGTTCTGGGCCGGGCCGCAGGGCGGGCCCGTCCGCCACGGCCCGAACCGCGCTGTCAGTGCCGACCGTCATGATGGGATACGTCGTCGGCGAATGATGCGCGGGCCCGCGGCGACGGTCGGGCCTGCGGTCATGCGGTTGGGGAGGTGCAGTGGCGGCGTACGACTGCGATGTGCTGGTGATCGGTGCCGGCATCATCGGGCTCTCTACGGCCCATGCGATCACGCGGGCCGCGCCGGGCACGCGTGTCGTGGTCCTGGAGAAGGAGCCCGGTCCGGCCCGCCATCAGACGGGGCGCAACAGCGGCGTGATCCACAGCGGGATCTACTATCCACCCGGCTCGCTCAAGGCGCGCTTCGCCCTCCAGGGCTCGGCGGAGATGGTGAAGTTCTGCGCCGAACACGGCATTGCGCACGAGGTCACCGGCAAGCTGATCGTCGCCACGGACCGCAGTGAGCTGCCGCGGCTGCACGGCCTGATCCAGCGCGGCCGCGAGCACGGCCTGCCGGTGCGCGAGCTGGGCCCCGCCCAGATAACGGAGTACGAACCCGAGGTGCGCGGCCTGGCCGCCATCCATGTCGGCACGACCGGCGTCTGCGACTTCGGCGCCGTCGCCCGCCGCTTCGCCGCGCTCGCCACGGACGCCGGCGCCCGGATCGTCTACGGCGCGGAGGTGACCACGATCGGCCGCCGCCCGGGGCGGGTGGCGGTCCGTACCGCCGACGGCACGGTCCACCGGGCCCGCGCCCTGGTCAACTGCGCCGGGCTGCACTGCGACCGGATCGCCCGGCTGGCGGGAGACGCCCCGGGCATGCGGATCGTCCCGTTCCGCGGCGAGTACTTCACCCTCGCCCCGGAGCGCGCCGCCCTCGTCCGCGGCCTGGTCTACCCGGTCCCCGACCCCGCCTTCCCCTTCCTGGGCGTCCATCTGACCCGCGGCATCGACGGCGCCGTCCACATCGGCCCGAACGCCGTCCCCGCCCTGGCCCGCGAGGGCTACGACTGGCGCACGGTCCGCCCCACCGAGCTGGCCGGCACCCTGGCCTACCCCGGCTCCTGGCGGATAGCCCGCCGCCACTGGCGCTACGGCGCCGGCGAGCTGCACCGCTCGCTGTCGCGGCACGCCTTCGCCGACGCGGTCCGCCGCCTCCTGCCGGCCGCCCGCGAGGAGGACCTGCTCCCCTCGCCGACCGGCGTCCGGGCCCAGGCCGTCCTGCCCGACGGCACCCTCGTCGACGACTTCCTCTTCAGCGAGTCCCCGGGCATGATCCACGTCCTCAACGCCCCGTCCCCCGCCGCCACGGCCTCCCTGCCCATCGGCAGGGAGGTGGCACGCAGGGCACTGGGGGTGCTGAGGGGGTGACCGGCGTCCCCGCCGTCGGCGATTCCCGCCCGCCGCGCCACCATCCGTAGAATCGACACACTGTGTCCGAGAACCCCGTCACCCCCGAAGCCACCCCGCTGGAAGCCGGCGCCGCCGAAGCAGGCGCCCCACAGGCCCCCGCGCAGGCATCCGCCGCTCATGAGGCCCGCGGCCTCGGCGCCACGGCCGTCTCCGCCGCCACGCCCCGGCGCGGTGCGCCCATGTTCCCCGACGGGACCGGCCCCGCGGCCGACCCCGCGGGGTCGCATCACGAGCGGCGGATCCGCTCCTTCCAGCCCCGACGCAGCCGGGTCTCGCCCAGCCAGGCCGATGCGCTGCGCCGCCTGTGGCCCCAGTGGGGGCGGGACATCGACGGGCTCTCCCGTATCGATCTCGACGAGTTCTTCGGCGGGCTGCCGGTCGTCCTGGAGATCGGCTTCGGCATGGGGGAGGCCACGGCGCAGATGGCCGCCGCCGACCCGGCCACCGGCATCCTCGGCTGCGATGTGCACACCCCGGGGCAGGGCAATCTGCTCGGTCTCGCGGAGCGGAACGGCCTGTCCAACATCCGGGTGGCCAACGGCGACGCGATCATCCTGCTGCGCGAGATGCTCGCCCCCGGCTCCCTCGCCGGCCTGCGCGTCTTCTTCCCCGACCCGTGGCCCAAGAAGCGCCACCACAAGCGCCGCCTCATCCAGCCGGAGTTCATCGCGCTGGCGACCACCCGGCTCAGGCCCGGCGCCCTGGTCCACTGCGCGACCGACTGGGAGCCGTACGCCGAGCAGATGCTGGAGGTCCTCTCCGCGGAGCCGACGCTGGCGAACCTCCACTCCGGCTATGCGCCGCGCCCGGACTTCCGGCCCCTGACCAAGTTCGAGGGCCAGGGGCTGGACAAGGGGCATGTCGTCCACGACCTGCTCTTCCGCCGCCTCGGCGAGTAAGGCGCAGCTCCCTGGTTAGGGTCGACGGGTGTACTCGTCCCAGCCGTCCCCGCACCCGCACGGCCCGCCGGCCCCTCCCCCGTACACACCCCATCCGCCGTACGCACCGCACGCCCCGGGCCCCCACGCCCACGGGTCCGACGCCTCGGGCCCGGCCGCCGCACAGGGGCCCCTCCGCCCGCGCCGCCGTACCCCGCCCTGGCACAGCAAGACCATCCGCGCCGTCGCGCTGATATCCCTGCTGGCGCTCTCCGGCGTGATCATCATCGGCATGCTCCGCCAGGAGACCGGCACCGAGGGCTTCCTCGTCGGCCTCGGGCTGGCCGTCTTCCCCGTGCCGCTCCTCGTCGCGGCGTTCTGCTGGCTCGACCGCATCGAGCCCGAGCCCTGGCGCAACCTCGCGTTCGCCTTCACCTGGGGCGCCTGCGCCGCCACGCTGGTCGCGCTGCTGGCCAACGGCTTCGCCACCGACTGGTTGGCCGCCAATATCGCCTCCACCTCCCCCACCGAGGCCGAGGCATGGGGCGCGACGGTGATCGCGCCGGTCATCGAGGAGCTGGTCAAGGCCGCCGCCGTCCTGCTCCTCTACCGCTTCCGCCGCACCGACTTCGACGGCATCACCGACGGCATCGTCATCGCCGGCATCACCGCCACCGGCTTCGCCTTCACCGAGAACATCCTCTATCTGGGCAACGCCTTCGGCCAGGACCAGTCCATGGGCCACTCCGGCCTGGACTCGCTCACCGCCGGCACCTTCTTCGTCCGCATCGTCGTCTCCCCCTTCGCGCACCCGCTCTTCACCATCCTCACGGGCCTCGCCCTCGGCATAGCCGCCACCCGCTACCCCCGCCGCCGGGCCGCCCGTATCGCCCTCGCCGCCCTGGGCCTGCTGACCGCCGTCCTCCTGCACGCCATCTGGAACGCCGCCTCCACCCTGGGCGACCTCGGATTCCTGGTCGTCTACGGGCTCTTCATGGTCCCCGTCCTGCTCGCCCTGACCTGGCTGGCGGTCTGGACCCGCGGCCAGGAACTCCTCTCCCTGCGCGGCTACCTCGCCCCGTACATCGCCGCCGGCTGGCTCGCCCCCACCGAACCCGCCGCCCTGTCCTCCCTGACGACCCGCGCCCTGGCCCGCGACCTGGCCCACCGCGCCCAGGGCCCCGCCGCCGCCCGCGCCGTCACCGAATACACCGCCGTCGCCACCGCCCTCTCCTTCCACCGCCGCCGCGCCCACCTCACCGGCCCCACCCCCGACTTCACCACCCGCGAGCGGCACCTCCTGGAACACCTGCGGCACTACCAGCCGTGGGGGCGTCCGGCCCTGACGTGCGCGCTGGGGCAGAAGGACGGGGGCGGCGACCCGAGCGCGGCGGCGGACGCCTGGCCCACAGCGAAAGGTCCTGCCTGATCGGTCGAGGTGTGATCGTCTGTGAGATGGTGCAGCCTGACTTACGAAGGCGGCCTATGGGAGGGCAGCGGGACCTGTGGCGGGTGGGGGCCGTGATCGCCACCACCTGGAAGGTCCCGGGCTCGTACCCCTTGGCGGCATTGATGTGTACTCGAAAGGGTGTAACAAATGGCTAGGGCAACCGCACGTCACATCTTGGTGGACAGCGCCGACAAGGCGTCGGAGCTCAAGACGCAGATCGAGGCCGGAGCGGACTTCGCCGAGCTCGCCAAGCAGCACTCCACGTGCCCCTCGGCGCGCCAGGGTGGTGACCTCGGTGCGTTCGGTCCGGGGCAGATGGTCCCCGAGTTCGACAAGGTCGTCTTCTCCGCCCCGGTCGGCACGGTCCAGGGTCCGGTGAAGACCCAGTTCGGGTTCCACCTCCTCGAAGTGACCAGCCGCGAGGACTGAGGCGACGCCGTTGCCCGGCGCGGCCTCTCCCGGGCTGTGGCAACGAGGTACGGCAGCAGGCGTGCGTCTTCCACAGCACGGTCGCGGCCACCGCGGTACGCCCCCGCGTAGGCTCGGGGAATTCGACCCCGAGCGGGAGGTTTGTGATGGCCGGCGTACCGACGAGTGTGGTGGCGGCGAGTGGGCTGCTGGGCGGCTACGGCGTGGCCCGGTGGACCAAGAAGCGGCCCCTGGGTGGGGTGGCGCTCGCCGCCGCCGGAGCTGTGGCGGCCAAGGGGTGGCAGGAGAAGGCCGGGCCGAAGACCGCGGCGGCGTTGAGCGGTGCGTATGTGGCGGCCTTTGTGGGGTCGCATCCGCTGGCGAAGAAGATCGGGGCCTGGCCTTCGGTGTTCGCGGTCGCGGGCGGGGTCGCGCTGGCGTCGTGGGTCGCGGTCGACCGTCGGGGGAAGTGAAGCCGGCGGGGTGAGTGATGCCGGCCGGGGTGAGTGAGGCCGGCGGCCGGCGCGCGTACGGGGGCGGGGCAGGGCATCGGACGTGCCCCGCCCCGCCCCCGCGCACGCGGTGGGTGGATCAGGCCGAAGCCTCGTTCAGAAGGGCGAGTTCGGACTCCGTGAGCGTCAGGTCGGCGACGGCCAGGAGGGGCGCCAGCTGGCCGACCGTGCGGGCGCTGGCGAGCGGCGCGACGACGGTGGGCCGGGCGGCCAGCCAGGCGAGGGCGACGGTGGCGACCTCGGCCTGGTGCGCGGCGGCGACGGTGTCGAGGGCCTGGAGGACGCGCGGCCCGCGCTCGGTGGCGAGGTACTGGCCGGCCTTCGCGGAGCGGGCGCTGTCGACATCGGTGCCCGGGCGGTACTTGCCGGTGAGGAAGCCGGAGGCGAGGGCCCAGTACGGGACGGTGCCCACGCCCTCACGGGCGGCCAGGTCGGCGAGTTCGCCCTCGTAGGTGTCGCGCGAGACCAGGTTGTAGTGCGGCTGGAGGGCGACGTAACGGGCCACGCCCTCGCGGGCGGAGAAGGCCAGGCACTCCTCCAGGCGCCGCGCGGAGATGTTGGAGGCCCCGATCTCACGGACCTTGCCGGCCTGGACGAGCTCGTCGAGCGTGCCGATGATCTCCGAGACCTCGACCGATTCGTCGTCGTAGTGGGTGTAGTAGAGGTCGATGTAGTCGGTGCGGAGACGGGTGAGGGATTCGTCGACCGCGGACTTGATGGTGGCCGGGCTCAGGCCCTTGTAGTCGGGGTGGGCACCGACCTTGGTGGCGACGACGACCTCGGAGCGATTGCGGCGGGAGGCCAGCCAGTCGCCGATGACGGACTCTGATTCGCCGCCCTTGTTGCCGGGCACCCAGGCCGAATAGGCGTCGGCGGTGTCGATGAAGTTGCCACCGCCTGCCGCATAGGCGTCGAGCACGGCGAACGACTCGGCCTCGTCGGCCGTCCAGCCGAAGACATTGCCGCCGAGGGCGAGTGGGGAGACGGCGAGCGAGCCGAGGTTCCGGCGGTTCCGGGGGGTGGGATGTGTCGAGGTCATGCGTTGTTGCAGCGTGGACAGGAGGGAAGTTATTCCCGGGGAGGGAGTCAAGGGGAGGGAGTCAGGGGGAGTCGGGGGGAGGTCGACCGATGCGGGCGAAGGCTTTGGGGCGCCATGAGGAAAGCCCCGGGGATTCCCCCCGGGGCCCGCACTCGGAAGACCTGAACTTCCCGAGACCTCAGACGTTCACGCCGTGATCGCGCAGCCACGGCATCGGGTCTATGGGGTTGCCGGCGTCGGGGCGTACCTCCAGGTGGAGGTGGGGGCCGGTGACATTGCCGGTGGCGCCGACGCGGCCGATCACATCGCCGGTGTTGACCTTGCCCGAGGTCTGCACCATCGAGGACAGATGGCAGAACCACAGCTCGGTGCCGTCGTCGAGGGTGAGGACGATGCGGTAGCCGTACGAACCGGCCCAGCCGGCCTGGGTGATGGTGCCGGAGTGCACCGCCTTGACGGGTGTACCGGTCGGTGCGGCGAAGTCCTGGCCCGTGTGGTCGGCGGCCCAGCGGTCGCCGGCCTGCCCGAAGCTGGCGGTCAGGGTGTAGGAGGCGACGGGGGTGATGAAGCTCTTGGCCAGTTGGGCCAGCCGTTCGGCCTCCGCCTTACGGCGGGCCGCCTCCTCGGCCTTGCGCTTGGCCTCCAGCTCCGCCGCCTTCTTGGCGGCCGCGGCCTTGTCCGCCGCGGCCTGGGCCGTCTTCTGGGCTGCGGACGCTCGCGTCGCGGCCTGCTTGACGGCGGCGTCCTCGGCCGCTTCGCGGGCCTGCTCCTCGGCGGCGCCCTGCTGCGCGTCGGCCTGCTGGAGGATGCGGCTGCGCAGCGCCTCGCCGGCGTTGGCGCCCGTACCGGTCGTGCCGGTCTGGGTGGCCTGGGTGAGCGGGCCGGTGGCGTCGCTTCCGGAGTCTGCTGCGCCGGAGTCGGATATGAGGCCGCCGATCCCCGGCAGGGCTTCGGCGTCCGGGAGGCTGTCGGAGATCTCGTGGGCCATGCCGCCGATGTCGGGCATGGAGATCGGGACCGGCGGACGGTCCTCGGCGGTGGCCATGCCCCCCGCGCCGACCGCCGCGATGACGCCGACGCCCAGGACCGTGCCGCTACGGGCGAGTCCGCCGCCGCGCTGCTTGGCCACCCGGTGCTTGCCGCGGACCGGGCGGAGCGACTCCTCTGTGGGGTTCCACTCCTCCCATGGGCCGTCGCCGTCTGTGTCCGCTATGCCGTCCGGATCACCCGGGCCTTCGAAGGCACCTCGGGGGTCGAGTCGGTATGCGGACGGAGCCTCGGGGGCAGGCATGTTGGACGCCACGGGGGCGCACTCCTTTCCTTCCTTCTCGCCTACCGGGTTAGCTGACGGGTTCGGAGCAGGAAGGTCTCCTACGGGCCACTCTGGCGGAGGCGCCCGATTCACCCCAAGGTGGTGGTTCCCCGGTTCCCTTGGTGCAGTTCGAAGTGCTGGAGGAGCGTGAAAAGCGCGTGCGGGATTCGGCGTCGGCGCGCGGTGCCGCCTCTTGCGACGGCTGGGACGACCGCGCTGCGTTATCGGACAGTAATAGAGGACGTGGTCGTTTTCCAAGCCTTCCCGGGAATCCTTATCCGTTCCGCACGAGATCTGGCAGGGACTTTTTCGGTCAGCATGCCCACAAAGCGGGCGAGTTGACTCTGCACCTCTAAACGATCTCGTGCTGATTGTGCGTCAGTCGTTATGCGGAGGGGCGCCCGCCGGTTACGGAACGTGAGGGCGTAACGTCGGATCATGGTCGTCAACGTCGAGAGCGCGGGGAACACCGTGAGCTCCGGAAACGTCAAGGGCGGTATCGGCCGGAGCGCGGCGGCGGATCTGGCGGAGCGCTACCGGGAGTTCTCGTGGCGGGAGGCGCGGGGACGGTCCGACGCCCATGCGGAGCTGACCGCGCGGATCAGCCAGGACCCGGAGTTCTGCGACCTGCTGTCGGGTTCGCTGCCGGCCGGCAACAAGCAGCAGCCGAACCTCCTGCTCGCCGCCGTCCGCCAGCTCGACGGCCCGCACGCGGAGCAGGGCCCGCGCGATGAGGCGGCCTACGGACGCTGGCGCGAGTGGACGGTCCGGCACTGGGACGAGGTCCGCGCGGTGATCATGCAGCGCGCCACCCAGACCAACGAGCCGGCCCGCTGTGCCACGCTGCTGCCGCTGCTCGCCCGGCTGCCGCAGCCGCTGGCGCTGCTGGAGGTCGGCGCGTCGGCCGGGCTGTGCCTGCATCCCGACAGCTACCGCTACCGGTACGAGTCCGCCTCCGGGTACGACTCGTACGAGGGGCTGCCCGCGGGCGCCCCGCGGCCCGTCGAGGTGGGGGCGCCCGACGGCCCGGTGGAGTTCGTCTGCCGTACGGACTGGGCGCCCGAGGAGCTGCCCGGCCGGCTGCCGGAGGTCGTCTGGCGGGCCGGTATCGATCTGAATCCGCTCGACCCCGTCGGCGCACCGGACGATCTGCGCTGGCTCCAGTCGCTCGTCTGGCCGGGCGAGGGGCAGCGCGCGGCGCGGCTCTTCGCCGCCGTCGAGGCCGTACGGGCGGCGCCGCGGCCGCGGATCGTACGCGGTGATCTGATCGACGAGCTGCCCGCGCTGGCCGCCGCGGCACCGCCGGAGGCGACGCTGGTCGTCTTCCACAGCGCCGTGCTGAACTACCTTCCGCCGGCGCGCCGCGAGGAGTTCGCGCGCCTCGTGCGGTCGCTGCTCGACGGGCGGCCCGGCGGCGGGCACTGGATCTCCAACGAGCACCACTCCGTCCTGCCGTGGATCACCGCGCCGGAGCACCGCTCCGGGCGCCCGGAGGACGGACGGCTGACCCTCGCTCTCGACGGGCGGCCGATCGCGCTCACCGGCCCGCACGGCGAGAGCCTGCACCGGCTGCCGGAAGCGGCGGCGCCAAGAGGCTGACCGGCCCCGCCCCTTACGCGCCGCGCCCCCTACTCCCCCATGGGCCGCTGCACCGCCAGCAGGGCCATGTCGTCCGCCGACGCTCCGCCCGTATGCAGTGCCACGTCCTCGACGAGGGTGTCCAGGAGGGCGTCCGGGCCGGGGAAGCGGCGGCCGCGCAGCCGGTTCGAGGGGTCGTAGAAGCGGCCGCGGAAGTCGCGGGCCTCGGTCATGCCGTCGGTGAAGAACAGCAGCAGCGAGCCGGCCGGGAGGAACGTCTCGTCCGAGCGGTCGGGCCAGCTCGCCACCTCGCACATCCCCAGGGGCAGCGCCGGCGCCCCGGGGGCCAGCTCGCGCAGCCCGCCGTCCGGGGTGAGCATCAGGGGCGCCGGGTGGCCCCGGTTGAGGACCCGCAGCACGGGCCGCCCGTTGGTGGGGATCTCCGCCAGCACGGCAGTGGTGAACCCCTCGAACCGGTCCAGCCCTCCGCGCCGCCTGCCCTCCCGCTGCAGCGCCCGCTCCAGCCGGCCGGCCACCGCCTCCAGGGTGGCCTCCTGCTCGGCCGCCTCCCGGAAGGCGCCGATGACGACCACCGCGGCCTCCACCGCCTCCAGGCCCTTGCCGCGTACGTCGCCGACGATCAGCCGCACGCCGTGCGGGGTGTCCTGCACCGCGTAGAGATCGCCGCCGATCCCGGCGTCCGCCCGCGCGCCCACATAGCGGGCGGCGATCGCGAGCCCGGCCAGCCGCTCGGGCGGCAGCGGCAGTACGGCGCGCTGGGCGGCCTCCGAGACGTCCCGTACGGACGCCAGACGGGCATCGCTCGTCCGCACGACCCGGTTGATGCCCAGCGCGAGCAGGGCGACGACGAAGACCGTGGCGAGCTCCGTCATCGACTCGTGGTAGTTCGGGGCGGTGCTGCGGTACGTCACCCCCCAGAGCTCGCCGGCCATGGCGGCGACGGCCGCCAGGGCGGTGCTGGCCAGCGACAGCAGCGGCGCCGCGACCAGGGGCGCGGCGGCGAAGAAGGGGGAGGCGGTGTAGCTGGGCGGGGTCCCCAGGTCGAAGGCGAGGCCGGCGGCGATCAGCAGGGCGGGGAGCCAGCGCGCCAGGCGCCGCACCGGCGGGGGCATCCGCTCACGGCGCGCCCGCCGCTCCCCGTCGCCCGTAGGGGGCCCGTCGACCTGCCGCATCCGCACCGGCCTCTTCCGCTCCCGCCCGTCTTCCGTACGAGCAGCGGCGTGTCGGCCGCCTCGACTCCCCAAGGGTTGCCGGTGCCAGGCCGTGCGGCGAGCCGTCGGGGGCCGGACGGGTCATGGGCCGGGCCTCGGCGTCGACGTTCATCAGACGCTTATCCCTGTCCGTGATCATCCCCCTGGGCGGGCAGCTTGAAGGGGGAGACATGTTGAACGAGACGGTTTTCCGGAGTGAGGACGTGCCGGCGGCGGACCGGCTGTCCTACTGGGCGGAGCGTCTGGAGCAGACCCATGCTCCGATACATCTGAGCAGCGACCACGCCGACGACTTCCGGGCCACCCAGCGCGTGCTGGACCTCGGCGCGGTGTCCGTGTGGCCGGCCACGATCCCGCAGGTGGTGATGCGGCGCACCCCGCGGCTGATCCGGCAGTCCGACCCGGAGCTCTACCACCTCTCCTTCGTCGTGGGCGGGACGGGAGCGGGCCGGTGGGACGGCCACGAGGTCGTCTACCGGCCGTCCGACCTGGTCATCAACGATTCCTCGCTGCCGTGGGAGATCCGCGGCGGCAGGGCCCCGGTCACCACGGTGGGCGCGGAGATCCCCAAGGCGCTGCTGCCCCTGCCGCGCGGCGGGGCCCGTCGCACGGTCCCGCGGCGCATGACGACCCGGTCGGGGATCGGCGCGCTGCTGGCGCAGTTCCTCCTCCGGCTGAGCGCGGACACCAGCCCGTACCAGCCCTCCGACGGCCCCCGGCTGGGCACGGTCCTGACCGACCTGGTCACCGCGCTCTTCGCCCACGCCCTCGAAACCGACAGCGCCCTCCCGCCGGACACCCGGCGGCGGACCCTGACGCTGAGCATCAAGCGCTTCGTCCAGGAGCATCTGCACGACCCCGGCCTCTCCCCGGCCGTGATCGCCGCCGCCCACCACATCTCCGTCAGCTATCTGCACCGCCTCTTCCAGCACGAAGAGGCCACCGTCGTCTCCTGGATACGCCTCAGGCGGCTGGAGGCGGCCTGCCGCGACCTCACCGACCCGGCGCTGCACGCCACCCCCATCCACGCCATCGCCAGCCGCCGGGGCTTCTCCTGCGCGGCCGACTTCAGCCGCGCCTTCCGCAAGGCGTACGGCACTCCGCCGAAGGACTACCGGCACCGTGCACCGGCTGCCGGGGAGTCGACTCCCGGTTAAGAAAACCTGTGCACCAGGCGCCAACGACAACCCCGCCGGATTCCCGGACTCTTGAGGGACGCCGGTTCGTCGAGAAGCTGCGTCGAGCCGGCACGACGGGGGATCTGAGTGCGCACGTCGGCAACGTCCGGTGGTGCGCCGGGACGTGTCGTTCCGGACGGCACCGGGCTCGCGGAGAACGGAGCGTCTTCGTCAACGGAGGAGACGAAGGCGGTCGCGTCCGCGACTGTCGCGTGCGCAGCAGGCGGCGAACTTCCCGACGGCATAAGGGACTTCGCCCGCCGGGGCCGCTTCACATCCCTTCCCCCGTCATATGTCCAGTCGCGGCTTTCCGCTTCACAAGGGGCGGAAACGCACCCGCGAAAGCCGACTATTTCAGATGGTGGAACGGTAATGACGACGCCGAAGTGGCGAAAGCTGGTCGATCACATCCAGAGCATCAAGGAGGGCGTCTACGAGACGAACGTGGACGGGGAGTACAACAACCGGACGCGGTTCGGGAAGCAGTACGGCATGGACGGTGAGCCGTGGTGCGTCATGTTCGACTGGGACATGTACGCCGACACGGGCCTGGAAGAGTTCGTGCCGCACATCGCCAACGTCAACGGGTTCACCGACTGGGCCAAGCAGCGTGACCAGTGGTCCGAGTACCCGTCGGTCGGGGCGTGGGTCAACCTCCACAACGGTGGTCACACGGAGCTCGTGGTCGGCTTCGACGAGACGTACGTGTACACCAAGGGCGGCAACACCGTAGAAGCGGGCGCCACGGACGCCAACCAGGGCAAGGGCGTGTACGCGCACAAGACCGAGCGCAAGAGCGCCGGCATCGTCGGGTACTTCGCGCCCAAGTTCCCCGGCGACGAGTGCCCGCCGACCGCCGATCCGCACGACCACCGGGGCGGTGCGGCGCGCAAGGAGTGGCGCTGGCACGGGCACCGGCTCCCCCACGAGGACCTCTCGGTGAAGGCTTCCGAGGTCGTCTACGGGGCGCGGAACGTCTCGGTGCGGGTCGTGCAGGCCGCGCTGAAGGCGGAGGTGGGGCTCGACTACAGCTCGGCACCGGGGACGTTCGGCCCCCGGACCAAGGCCGCGGTGGCCGCGTTCCAGCGCGAGCTCGGCTTCACCGGCGCGGACGCGGACGGGGTCTTCGGCCGCCACTCGCTCGTCGAGCTCGGCAAGCGGCACGCGTTCCGGGTGCGGGAGCTGAGCTACTTCGACCGCAAGCGGGACGACGACGGCAAGCCGGGCACCGGGCGCATCGCCGTCCCCCTCGACTCGGTGGAGTACAAGCACGTACCGGACGGGAGCGCGTCGCGGGCGGCGAAGGAGGCATGCCACATCCTCAAGGTCCCCGAGACCCACTGGGTGGAGGGCATCATGACCGCGGCCAAGCGGGAGTCGACCTACCGCTTCAACGCGGTGAACACCTACGACGCCAACGCCCACGGGCCCGAGCAGAGCGACGGACATCCGCAGAGCTGCACGCGCGGCCTGCTGCAGGTCATGCCGGAGACCTTCGCCGAGAACCACCAGCCCGGGACCTCGCACAACATCTACGACGGTGTGGCCAACATCTGCGCGGCCATGAACTACGTGATGGTCAGGTACGGCGTGTACCGCGACGGTTCCAACCTCGCAGGCCGGGTCCAGCAGTTCGACCCGAGCCGGCCTCCGAAGGGCTACTGATCATGCCCGGCATCGGAGAGATATTCGACAGTGTGGCCGGCAGTGTGGCCGAGTTGTTCACGGGAGAGCCGAGCGTGCAGCGAGCTGAAGTGGTGTCCCTGTCCGAGGTCCGTCCCGGCGCGCGGAACGGCAGCGTCCTGACGGTGCAGGAGGCGTTGGAGAAGGCCGTGGGCCTGGACTACTCGTCCGCCCCGGGAACCTTCGGCCCGCGCACGAAGGAGGCGTACGCCAAGTGGCAGCGCCACCTCGGTTTCACCGGCAGCGCGGCCGACGGCGTGCCCGGGAGGACGTCCCTCAAGAAGCTCGGGGCCGAGTACGGCTTCAAGGTGCGCGAGGGCGACTCGGGCTCGGGGGGCGGCCGGGTCGGCTCACCGGTGCCGGGGCACGGCATCAACTATGCCTACGGCGTGCCGAACGCCCGGTACCAGACGGGGTATCACACCGGGGACGACTACGCGGCGCCGGAGCGAACGCCGGTCGTCGCCGTCCGGAACGGCACCGTCAAGTGGTCGGACGCCCGGGGCGGTGCCTACGGCAACTGGATCGGCCTCCAGGCGGACAACGGCCGCGTCTACGTCTACTGCCACCTGTCCTGGCGCGACGTCCACCCCGGCCAGCGGGTCAAGGCGGGCCAGCGGCTCGGCCGGGTCGGCTCCACCGGCAACGTCACCGGTCCGCACCTGCACTTCGAGGACCACCCCGCGGGCCCGTTCCGCTACGGCCACGACCGCAAGCCGGCCTGGTGAGCGGGGAGAACCATGCCCGAGACCACCACCGCCCCGTCCCGCATCGGCCGGCTGCTCGCCGCGCCCCTGGTCCTGGTCCTCTCCGTCGGTTCGCTGACGGCCTGCGGTGGCGCCGACGACGGCCCACACGCCGACGGCACCCGGCCGTCGTCCGCCACGAGCCCGTCCGACCCGAGCCCGTCCGCCTCGGGTCCGTCGGCTCCGGGTGCGCCGTCGGTCCCGGCCGCCGGAAAGACGGCCGGGGCCGGGCCCACCACCCGCCCGGACGCGTCCTCGTCGCCGGCCGCCGGCCGTGACCCGGACGACCCGGACGACCGCCTCCACCAGTGGATGGAGTCCGGCTCCATCCCGATGAACGCGTCGTACCACTGGCCGATGCTGGACACCTCGGCCCGCGTCGCCGACGGCGAGAAGTTCCTCTTCGAGGAGCACTGCGGAGCGCGGCGCACGCCCGGGACGGACTCCCTGGCACGCGCCGCGTGGACGGAGAAGGCCCGGCCGGGCGAGAACGACGGGGACCAGAACTGGCTGGCCCAGGAGACCATCGCCGCACACATGCAGGACGGGGAACGGAAGGCGTCCGCGCTGTTCGGGGGCCTGGTGAAGGAACTGAGGGCGTGCGGGTCCGCGCACACCTCGGTGACCTACACCACGCAGGACTCCCGGCATGTGGCCGCGACCATCGTCCTCGGCAAGGACACGCCCCGGCCCACGACGCTGCACGAGTACCTCGCGGTAGTGGGCGGCGACGTGCTCGAACTCAGCCTGTGGGTGACGCCCTACCACCAGGACGGCGGCAACAAGCCCGACGTCGCCTGGCCCGGCCCGCCCGACACCGGCGTCTTCCAGGCGATGACCACGCCGGTGTGCCCGCAGGGGAAGCGGTGCTGAAGGCCACCCGGGATACGCCCCTGGCTCTCCCGTGGAGCCAGGGGCGTCTGGGCGGGGACACCGTACAGACGCGCGCGCCGCTGGAACGGCGCGGCCGGGCGTGGGGGTTACCGCACGTCCACGAAGTCGCCGGTCGCCTTGACGGCCGGGGCGCCGCCCTCCCCTGCGAGGCAGCCGCCGCGTGTGACACTTTCGCCCGCCGCGCCGCAGGGGGTAGTGCCGGTCGTCATCGGCCGGCCGACTGCGCGGTGGCGGCCCCACGGCAGCAATGTGAAACAGCGGTGAAGGGAGTTTCGGAATCGCTTGATGGGCAATGTGCGGAACCATGAGTTACCCCAATGACGGCATACCGCGAAATCGCCCATACGGCTCCATTCCAAACTCTCCCTACCACGGCGGATCACACTCGCCGAATGGCGGTGATACGGCCCCGCTGCCCATTACTGGTCCGCCCGCCCCGCCGCGCAGAAATTCACCCCCGCCCTCGTACTACGACCCCGCACCGGCCGCCCCGTACAACGCGGTTCCGGACGCCGCCACCCACTCCAGGAGGAGTGGGGGAGGAAACCGGCGAGGCATCGGCGCGGACCGACTCGCCTTGATCATTCACAGCCTCGCGGATATCGCCGCGGTATTCCTCGGGCTGTGGATCTTGCTGTATCTGCTCGAAGCGAATCAGGCGAACGTCTTCGTCGACTTCGTGCGCGGTGTGGCCGACTGGCTCGCCGGCTGGTCGCAGGACATCTTCATCATGGAGCCGGAAGGGCTGCGGGTCTTCTTCGACTACGCCCTCCCCGCACTGATCTACCTCGCGGTCGGTCATGGCACAGCCGCCTGGCTGCGCCGCCTCTGACCGCGCTGGTGCCGGGCTCAGGGGCGCAGACCGCCCGCACCTGCCCCCTGAGCACCGAGGCCGGCGCCCGCCCGGGCCGGGCGATGCCGCGCCGAGCCGGGAGCAAGGGCATCGAATTCAGCATGTCCGAATTCGATGCCCTCGACCGCGACTGACCGTTCAGTCGCCTCCCTTACGTATTTGGCAGGACATTGCAGCCGGCCCCCTCGGCCGCTGTGCATCAGATCGGACACATTCTTCCCGGAGCCCCTACCTCACTTTGCATTCGAGGTCGCCGGGGAATGCACACTGCCGGGCATGAATCACAGACCCCACGGCAGGTACGCCGACTTCCAGGAACCGTATGAGGGCGCACATGCCGCACGCCCCCCGAATTCCGCCCATGCCATCCCCGCCCAGCGGCTCGGAGTGCCGCCCCACTACGAAGAGGATGATCCGTACGACTACGAGCCTTCCCCGCGCCGCGGCGGCAAGGCCAAGCGCTTTCTGATATCCCTCCTCGTCCTCCTGCTCCTGGTGGGGGTCGGCACGTATTTCTGGGCGGACTCCGAACTGCGCAAGGAAGTCGATCTCGGCAAGGTCATCGACCGCCCGGCCGCAGGCGAGGGCACCAACTACCTGATCGTCGGCTCGGACAGCCGCAAGGGCATGTCGGCGGCCCGGCGCAAGAGCCTGCACACCGGCGGCAGCGCGGAGGCCGGGCAGCGGACGGACTCGATGATGATCCTGCACGTCGGCGCGGGCGGCCCGACGCTGATCTCCCTGCCGCGCGACTCGAACGTGACCATCCCGAAGTTCCGCGGCTCGGAGTCCGGCAAGATCAGGGCCCCCATGGGCGCGAACAAGCTCAACGCCTCCTACGCCTACGACGGTCCGCAGCTGCTGGTCCGCACGGTCGAGTACAACACCGGGCTGCACATCGACCACTACGCCGAGATCGGCTTCACCGGCTTCGCCGACATCGTCGACGCCATGGGAGGCGTCCAGATGAACCTCGGCAAGGGCTTCAAGGACAAGTGGTCGGGAGCCGACTTCCAGCCCGGCGTGCAGAGCCTCGACGGCGCCCAGGCGCTCGCGTACGTCCGCACCCGGCACGCGTTCGCCGGCAGCGACCTGGACCGCACCAAGAACCAGCAGAAGTTCCTCTCGACGCTCGCGAGCCAGGTGGCCGCCCCCAGCACCCTCCTCAACCCGTTCAGGCTCTACCCGGTCACGAGCGCGGGCCTGGACACCCTCGTCGTCGACAAGGACATGAACCCCTACCTGCTCGGCACGATGTTCCTCGCCATGAAGGACGTCTCCGGCGGCGACGGCAAGTCCATGAACATGCCGATCTCCGGCAGCGTCGGCGGCAACCTCCAGTGGGACCGGCCGAAGGTCAGGCAGCTGGTGGCCGAGCTGAAGAACGACGCCCCGGTCACCGTCACCGCCGACCGCTGACGACACCGGCCTGGCCGCGGGCGTCCGTACGGAAGTCACCTCCCGGTAGAGCGCATATGTCCGCACACAGGGGACGTACCGATCGGCCGGGTAACGCGACGGCGCCCCGCGGCGCTGAACTGCATACGGGTGCGCGCGACGCTCCCGAGTGCACTCACGGCCAGGGTGACTCCTGTGGGGGGTGGCCACCCTGGCCGTGGTCGCACCTCCCTGCCGTCGAGGCGCAGCGTGCGCCGGATTGCGACTCCCATGAGCCACCGATCCGAATCCATGCCTGTGGGCGACCACTACAGCGGCGGCCGTGGCGGCGCCGCCGCACGGCGGGCAGCCCTGATCATCCACACCCTCGCCGACATCGCCGCCGGATTCCTGGGGTTGTGGATCCTGCTCTACCTGCTCGACGCGAACCAGGCCAGCGTCTTCGTCCAGTTCGTGCGAGGCGTGGCCGACGCGCTCTCCTGGTGGGCGCGGGACATCTTCACCATGGACACCGAAGCCCTGCGCGTCGTCCTCAATTACGCGCTGCCCGGCGCGATCTACCTCCTCGCCGGACATCTGATCGCCGGCCGGGTACGCCGCCTCTGACCACACCCTCGCCACACCCTCGGGGACGCCCCCAGGGGCTCGTTCCCCGCGCCCGCCCGACATCTGACGCCCCGCCTGCCGGGCCGTCCGCCCACGCCTGCGCCCGCCCCACCCTCGCGCGCGCCCGCGCCAGGGAAAAGCGACGCGCCCCGGCCGGCGATTGCCGGTCGAGGCGCTGAACCGCAGGTCGGAGAGCTTGCTGCGGGATGGATTCGGTGGGCCATCAGGGGCTCGAACCCTGAACCAATGGATTAAAAGTCCACTGCTCTGCCAATTGAGCTAATGGCCCGCACCGAGCAGCATAGCCCGAGGATCGGCCACAGCCCGAAGGCATTAGGGATCGGACCGGTCATGAGTGCGCCAAAGACCCGACTTCGAGCCGGGCGTCCGGGCGTCTGACCCGCACAACGCGCAGGGCCCGTACGGCACTTGCGTGCGTACGGGCCCTGTTCGTGCGGTGGGTCAGCGCGGGACGCCGCCCTGCCGGTCAGCGCCGGCGATCAGCCGTTGCGCTTCCAGCGCGGCTTGTCCTCGCGGCGGCCGAAGGAACCGGTCGTGGCGCCGCGGTGGTCGTCCCGGCGGCCGTACGGGCGGTCGCCGCCACCGGAGCGGTAGCCACCGGAGGCCGGGCGGCCGCCGGAGCGGTCGTCACGGTTGAACGGACGGTCGCCGCCACCGGAGCGGTAGCCACCGGAGGACGGGCGGCCGCCGGAGCGGTCGTCACGGTTGAACGGGCGGCTGGGGCGCTCGCCGCGGTCGCGGTTGAAGCCGCCGCGGTCGTCACGACGGTCACGGTCGAAGGAACGGCCACCACGGTCGTCACGGCGGTCGCGGTTGAAGCCGCCCCGGTCGTCACGGCGGTCACGGTCGAACGAGCGGCCACCGGAGCGGTCGTCACGACGGTCACGGTCGAAGGAACGGCCACCGGAGCGGTCGTCACGACGGTCGCGGTCGAAGGAACGGCCACCACGGTCGTCACGCCGGTCGCGGTTGAAGCCACCTCGGTCGTCACGGCGGTCACGGTCGAACGAGCGGCCACCGGAGCGGTCGTCACGACGGTCACGGTCGAAGGAACGGCCACCGGAGCGGTCGTCACGACGGTCGCGGCGCTCGAAGTTGCCCCGCTCGTCACGGGCGGCCGGACGGCGCTCGTCCGGCGCGGTGGCCTGGGCCGGCACCTCGGCCGCGGCGGCGGCCTCGGCCTCGGCGGTCTCGGCGGCGGCGGCCAGCGCCTCGGCCGGGTCCTCGCCGCGCTCACGGGCGGCCCGCGCGGTCAGCCGGTCGGCCTCCTCGCGCAGCTCGGTGGCGCGGCGCTGCAGCCGCTCCAGCTCACGGGTGAGCTCGGCCACCTCGCGCTCGGCCTGCTTGGCGGCGTTGTTGGCGCCGTCGGCCTGGACCTCGGTGAGCGAGCGGGCGCCGGTGATCCGGGCGACGTCCTCGTCGAAGGCGCCGGAGCCGCCGACGATGTGCCGCGAGGCGTCCACACCGGCGTCCTCCATCAGGCGGAAGATCTGGCGGCGCTGGTGCGGCAGGGAGAGGGAGACCACGGTGCCGGACTGGCCCGCGCGGGCCGTACGGCCGGAGCGGTGCAGGTAGTCCTTGTGGTCGCCGGCCGGGTCGACGTTCAGCACCAGGTCGATGCCGTCGACGTGGATACCGCGGGCGGCGACGTCGGTGGCGACCAGCGCGTTGACGTAGCCGTCCTTGAAGTCCGCCAGGACCCGGGTGCGGGCGCCCTGCGTCATACCGCCGTGCAGCGCGTCCGCCTTCACGCCGGACTCGACCAGCTGCTCGGCGATGCGGTCCGCGCCCAGCTGGGTGCGGACGAAGATGATCGTGCGGCCCTTGCGGGCGGCGATGGCGGCGGTGACCGGCGCCTTGTCCTTCGGCTTCACGACCAGCACGTGGTGGGTCATGGTCGTGACGTTGCCCTGGGCGCTGTCGACCTCGTGGCTGACCGGGTTGCTCAGGTAGCGCTTGACCAGCGTGCCGATCTCGTTCTCCATCGTGGCGGAGAAGAGCATCCGCTGACCGCCGGCCGGCACCTGGTCGAGCAGCTCGGTGACCTCGGGCAGGAAGCCCAGGTCGGACATCTGGTCGGCCTCGTCGAGGACCGCGACCTGGACGTCCTCAAGGGAGCAGGCGCCGCGGTTGATGATGTCGCGCAGCCGGCCCGGGGTGGCGACGAGGATGTCGACACCGCGCTCCAGGGCGTAGATCTGGTTGCCCATGGACGTACCGCCGCAGACGACCTTCATCTTCAGGCCGAGGACGTCGCCGTAGGGCTGGAGGGCGTCCGCGACCTGCATGGCCAGCTCACGGGTCGGGGTGAGGATGACGGCGCGCGGCTTCTTCTTCTCGGTGCGGCCGTCGGCCAGCCGGGCCAGGGTGGGCAGACCGAAGGAGAGGGTCTTGCCGGAGCCGGTGCGGCCGCGGCCGAGGATGTCCTTGCCGGCCAGGGCGTCCGGGATGGTCGCTGCCTGGATCGGGAAGGGGGTGGTGACGCCGTTCTGGGCCAGCTTGCGGACGACGCCCTCGGGCAGTCCGAGGTCGGCGAAGGTGACGGTGTCGGTCTCGGTGTCGGCGGCGGACTCGGCCGGCTCGGTCACCTCGGGGGCCGTCTGCTCGTCGTGCTCATCGAACGCGGGCATGACGGACTGCTCAGTGGAAATGGACATGCGAAATGCGAAACCTTCCGGAGTCTCGGCACGCGCCCAAACTCCGTGTGTTTCACAACGACCGCCTCAATGCGGTCAGCCACGGCAAGGGAGAGAACGCGCCACGCGGCGCGCTTCTGTTCTGGCGCCGGGCAAATGGGATCAAACGATCTACCACCATACGCACTCCGCCCCCCGGATGGCAAATGGCCTTCCGTCCACCGCCCGCCACCCCCTCCCTGACGGGCCCCTGCGCCCCTTACGCCCCCTGCTCCACCTCCTGCGCATCCAGCTCGCCCTCGGACGTCATCGGCGCGACCGGCGACGGGCCGGAGGCGTGGGCGCTCGGCGGGGGCGGCGCGGGGCTGCTGGGCGGCGGGGTCGCCGGCGCGGTGGGCGTACTGGGCGGGGTCGAGACGGGCGGGGAGGACGGCTGCTCGGAGTGGGACGGCGAGGGGGCGGCGGTGGGGCGGCCGCCGTGGCCACCGTGGCCGTGCCCCGGACCGGGCTCCGGGCCCGACGGCTTCACCGGGCGGGACGGTGTGGCGGGCTCGGAGGGCGTGGGCTCGGCGTCGGCCGAGGGATCGCCCGCCTTCTCGTCACCGCCGGCCGGCTGCGCCTCGCCGTTGCGCCCCATCCGCCGCGGCCCGTCGCCGGGGTTGTCCGCGGCCACCCCGCCGGGGCCGGGCCTGGGGCCCTTTCCGTCGGGCTGTGCGGTGGCGCCGGACGGCTTGGGCTGCGGTGCGTCGCTGACGCTTATGCAGCCGGCCAGCGACGCGGCCAGCGCGGAGACGGCCAGCGCGGCGGCCGCGGCACGGGCCCGCACCCGACCCACCGGCGGCGGTGCCGGGCGGGCGGCGGGAGCGGGAGCGGGGTCGAAGACGGGGACGGCGGCGGGGGACGGCATCGAAGACGGATGGCGGCAGGGGCTCGGGCGCACGGCGGGACCTCCGGATCCGGAGCGCAGGGACGGCGGCACGGACGCCTTGCCCAACTCCCGCCCCCCGCCCGAGGACACGCGTACGGCCGCGCCGATCGCCCGTGCGCCGCCCGGCCGGTCGCCTGCGCCGGGCATCCGGTCCCCGCCCGCGGCCGCCCGTCAGCCGTAGCCCAGCGCGTGCAGCCGCTCGTCGTCGATCCCGAAGTGGTGCGCGATCTCATGAACGACCGTCACCTCGGTCTCGGCGACCACGTCCTCGCGCGTCGCGCACATCCGTATCGTCGGCCCCCGGTAGATCGTGATCCGGTCCGGCAGCACGCCCGCGTACCACTCCCCGCGGTCGGTCAGCGGAGTCCCCTCGTACAGCCCGAGCAGCTCGGGGTCGGCGGCCGGGGGCTCGTCCTCGACGAAGACCGCCACGTTGTCCATCAGCCGGGTCAGCTCCGGCGGGATCCGGTCCAGCGCCTCGGCGACCAGTTCCTCGAACTCCTCGCGCGTCATTTCCAGCACACCACCATTCTCCGCTACCGGGCCCGGCAACCGGGGGCCGCGGCCCGTCCGCCCGCCGCCGCGGAACCGGAGCCGCCACCCCCGGCATAACGACCAGCATGCCGGGGCATACGGGACCAATGGCCCGCGCAGCGCGCTCCCGGACACCGAACACCGGCACACCGAAAGCCCCGCCGCTCCCACCGCTCCGCACCCGGCTCGACGGCGGTGCGCACCGCCCTCTGCACTCCGCACTCGGCCTGATGGCCGTCACCGTCCTCGGCGCCTGGCTGGGGCTGCTGCTCCTCGGCACCCTCCGCGTCCCCGTCGGCCCGATGGACACCACCATGGCCCTGCGCCCCTCATTGGCCGGCGGCACCAGGATCAATGTCCCGCCGCTCGGCGACCTGGAGCTGCGCAGCCACCACGCGCCGATAGGGCTCGATGTCGACGTCGACCGGCTGGATCCGGTCCGCTCCCAGGCGCTGGTCGACCACCCCGAGCGGTTCGCCGGCCTGCAGGCCGAGGTCACCCGCGACGTGACCCGCGGCGCCCTGGGGCTGGCGCTGCACTCCTGCGTCGCCGTGGCCTCCGGCGCCACCGCGCTGGGCCTGGCCGTCTACCGCCGCCCGCGCCGCGCGCTGGCCGCCGGCGGTCTGGCGCTCACCATGCTCGCCGCCTGCGCGGGCACCGCATACGCCACCTGGAACCCCCAGTCCGTACTGGAACCGAAGTTCTCCGGACTGCTCTCCTCCGCCCCGTCCGTGGTCGGCAACGCGCGCAACATCGTCAGCGAATTCGACGTCTACCAAAAGGAGTTGGCCCGCCTGGTCACCAACGTCACCAAGCTGTACGACGCCACCTCGACTCTGCCCGCCTACCAGCCCGACCCCACCACCCTGCGGGTCCTGCACGTCTCCGACATCCACCTGAACCCCGCCAGCTGGCAGATCATCGCCTCCCTGGTGAAGCAGTACCGGATCAACGTGATCGTCGACACCGGCGACACCATGGACCACGGCTCGGCCGCCGAGAACCACTTCCTGGACCCCGTCTCCGCCCTCGGCGCGCCGTACGTCTGGGTGCGCGGCAACCACGACTCGCGCACCACGCAGAAGTACCTCGCCGGCCGGAAGCACGTCACCGTCCTCGACAACGGCAGGGTCGCCCGGGTCGCCGGCGTGCGCATCGCGGGCGTCGGCGACCCGCAGTTCACCCCGGACCGCTCCGTGGTGGCGGCCGGCGACCCCGCGGAGCGCACCGCCGGCGGCCGGCTCGCCGACGCGCTGCGCACCGAGCGGCTGGCCGGTACGCCGGTCGACATCGCACTGGCCCACAACCCGGCCGCCGCGACCGAGGCCGACGGCCTGGTCCCGCTGGCGCTGGCCGGCCATGTCCACCACCGGGAGAACACCACGCTGCCCCAGGGCACCCGGCTGATGGTGGAGGGGTCGACGGGCGGCGGCGGGCTGCGCGCGGTGCAGAACGACAAACCCGCGCCGGTCCAGGCGTCGGTGCTCTACCTGGACCGCAGGACGAAGCGGCTCCAGGCGTGGGACGAGATCACGCTCGGCGGGCTGGGCCTGTCCCGGGCCGAGGTCAGCCGCCACCTCCCCCGCGAGAACCAGCCCGGCGCCACACCGGCGAGGAGCCGCCCGCCTCACCCGTCCGGCCCCGCCTCCGGGCCCGCCGCCCCACCCGAATCCCCGCCCTCCTCCAGGCCCTGATCGGGCGCCCTTTCGCGCCCGGCCGGGAACCCCTCCGACGGCCCCGGGTAAACCGTTTTGGCGAACGGTCCTCCCATCCCATATGCTTCTCACGTCCCCGACGGCGCCGGTAACGACGCCAAGGTGGCCACCAGCCCTCATCGTCTAGTGGCCCAGGACGCCGCCCTTTCAAGGCGGTAGCACGGGTTCGAATCCCGTTGGGGGCACGCATCACCGTGTGCGAGACTGGCTTCGGCCGCTTTCGCGCAATGCAAGGTCCTGTGGAGCAGTTTGGAGTGCTCGCCACCCTGTCAAGGTGGAGGCCGCGGGTTCAAATCCCGTCAGGACCGCTGCGGCTGGGTAGCTCAGTTGGTACGAGCGATCGCCTGAAAAGCGATAGGTCGCCGGTTCGACCCCGGCCCCAGCCACACCCATTGGGAGAAGGCCCCGATTCCTCGAATCGGGGCCTTCTTCGTGTCTACTCGACGGCGGCTTCCCCGGCGGACCGGGCGAGCTCGCTCTCCGGCTGCCAGAAGATCAGCCGGGCGCCGCCGGTGATGGCGCCCGTGGAGCCGAGACCCATCGCCAACTTCAGCAGCCGCTCTCCCGAGCCTTCCCAGTCGTGCGGCGCACCGAAGACCAGCCACGCGCCCAGGGCGATGCCGACGACCATCAGAAGACCGCCCGCGATCCGTCGTATTCCTTTGTCCATGCGGACATCGTCCCTGGTCGGCGGGGGCGAGTTCCACCCGGTTGCGGCGAGGGCGGCGCCCGGCCCCGCCATGATCACCGTGTGCGCGGACGCGCCGCCTGCGGTGCGGCACCGGCGCCCGCGATCGGCCGCGCGGTCAAATGGTTCGCCAGTCGATTCGGTGAGGTGAGATCCTGGGGGACGTATGTCCAGTCAGCCTGCCTCCGCCCTGCCCGACGGCGCTGCCCCCACCCTGCCCTCCTTGCTGGAGCGTCTGCCCGAGCTGACGCTGCGCGATCAGCAGCGGCTGGGGCGCCGGCTTGAGGGCGCGCGCCGGATCCGTAAGCCCGAAGCCCGGGCCGCCGTGCTCGCCGAGATCGCCGACGGCATCGACGAGGCGGAGCTGCGGGTCGCCCAGCGGCGCGCCGCGATGCCGGAGATCACGTATCCGGAAGAGCTGCCGGTCAGCCAGAAGAAGGACGAGATCCTCGCCGCGATCCGCGACCACCAGGTCGTGATCGTCGCCGGTGAGACCGGCTCGGGCAAGACGACCCAGATCCCGAAGATCTGCCTGGAGCTGGGGCGGGGCGTACGCGGCCTGATCGGGCACACCCAGCCGCGGCGGATCGCGGCCCGTACGGTCGCCGAGCGGGTCGCCGAGGAGCTGAAGACCCCGCTGGGCGAGGCGGTCGGCTGGAAGGTCCGCTTCACCGACCAGGTCGGCGGCGACACCCTCGTCAAGCTGATGACGGACGGCATCCTGCTCGCCGAGATCCAGACGGACCGCGAGCTGCGCCAGTACGACACGATCATCATCGACGAGGCGCATGAGCGCAGCCTCAACATCGACTTCATCCTCGGCTATCTTTCGCAGCTGCTGCCCCGGCGCCCGGACCTGAAGGTCGTGATCACCTCCGCGACCATCGACCCGGAGCGGTTCGCGCGGCACTTCGGCTCCTTCGCCTCCGTGGCCGCCTCGGCGGAGCCCGAGGCGGGCGACGGCGGGGCCGAGAAGCCCGGCGCGCCGATCGTCGAGGTCTCCGGCCGTACGTACCCGGTCGAGGTGCGCTACCGCCCGCTGCTGGAAGAGGGTGGCCAGGACGCCGACCGCGACCAGATCACCGCGATCTGCGACGCCGTGGACGAGCTGCAGGCCGCCGGCCCCGGCGACATCCTGGTCTTCCTCTCCGGTGAACGGGAGATCCGCGACACCGCGGACGCGCTCAACAAGAAGGCGCTGCCCCGCACCGAAGTGCTCCCCCTGTACGCGCGGCTGTCGCACGCCGAGCAGCACCGCGTCTTCCAGCGGCATACGGGCCGGCGGATCGTGCTGGCCACGAACGTCGCCGAGACCTCGCTGACCGTCCCGGGCATCCGCTACGTCATCGACCCGGGCATGGCCCGGATCTCCCGCTACAGCTACCGCACCAAGGTCCAGCGGCTGCCCATCGAGCCGATCTCGCAGGCCAGCGCCAATCAGCGCAAGGGCCGCTGCGGCCGTACGAGCGACGGCATCTGCATCCGCCTGTACTCCGAGGACGACTTCCTCTCCCGGCCCGAGTTCACCGACGCGGAGATCCTCCGTACGAACCTCGCCTCCGTCATCCTGCAGATGACCGCGGCCGGCCTGGGCGACATCGAGAAGTTCCCGTTCATCGACGCACCCGACCGCCGCAACATCAAGGACGGCGTCGACCTGCTGAGCGAGCTGGGCGCGCTCGACACCCGGCAGAAGGACCCCCGGAAGCGGCTGACCCAGCTGGGCCGGCGGCTCTCCCAGCTGCCGGTCGACCCGCGGCTGGCGCGGATGGTGCTGGAGGCGGACCGCAACGGCTGCGTCCGCGAGGTCATGGTCATCGCGGCGGCGCTGTCCATCCAGGACCCGCGCGAGCGGCCCTCCGACAAGCAGCAGCAGGCCGATCAGCAGCACGCCCGCTTCAAGGACGAGAGCTCCGACTTCCTCGCCTTCCTCAACCTCTGGCGCTACGTCCGCGAACAGCAGAAGGAGCTGTCCTCCTCGGCCTTCCGCCGGATGTGCCGCAGCGAGTTCCTGAACTACCTCCGGATACGCGAGTGGCAGGACATCTACTCCCAGCTGCGTACGGTCGCCAAGACCATGGGGATCCACCTCAACGAGGAGGACGCGGCACCGGACCGCATCCACACCTCCCTGCTGGCCGGTTTGCTTTCGCACATCGGACTGAAGAACGGTGGGACCGAGGGCGGCAAGGACGGGGCCGGCAAGAACGAGTATCTGGGCGCCCGCAGCGCCAAGTTCGCGGTCTTCCCCGGCTCCGCGCTCTTCAAGAAGCCCCCGCACTGGGTGATGTCCGCGGAGCTGGTCGAGACCTCCCGCCTGTGGGCGCGGGTGAACGCCAAGATCGAGCCCGAGTGGGTCGAGCCCCTCGCCCAGCACCTGGTCAAGCGCACGTACAGCGAGCCGCACTGGGAACAGAAGATGGCCGCGGTGATGGCCTACGAGCGGGTGACCCTCTACGGCGTCCCGATCGTCTCCCAGCGCAAGGTGAACTACGGCCGGATCGACGCGGAGACCTCGCGCGATCTGTTCATCCGCAACGCCCTGGTCGAGGGCGACTGGCGCACCCACCACCAGTTCTTCCATGACAACCGCAAACTGCTCGGCGAGGTCGAGGAGTTGGAGCACCGCGCCCGGCGCCGCGACATCCTCGTGGACGACGAGACGCTCTTCGACTTCTACGACCAGCGCATCCCCGCGGACGTCGTCTCCGGGGCGCACTTCGACTCCTGGTGGAAGCAGAAGCGCCAGGACGAGCCGGAGCTGCTCAACTTCGAGCAGTCGATGCTCATCAACGAGTCCGCCGAGGCCGTCACCAAGGACGACTACCCGGACTCCTGGCGCCAGGGAAAGCTGAAGTTCAAGGTCACCTACCAGTTCGAGCCGGGCGCGGACGCGGACGGCGTGACCGTCCACATCCCGCTCCAGGTGCTCAACCAGGTCTCCTCCGAAGGCTTCGACTGGCAGATCCCGGGCCTGCGCGAGCAGTTGGTGACCGAGCTGATCCGGTCGCTGCCCAAGCCGATCCGGCGCAACTACGTCCCGGCGCCGAACTTCGCGGCCCGCTTCCTGGACTCCACGGTTCCGCTGCAGGGCGCCCTGACGGCCTCTCTGGCGGCCGGGCTGCAGCGGATGGTGGGCGTCCCCGTCGAGGCCGCGGACTTCGACCCGGGCCGGATTCCCGACCACCTCAAGATCACCTTCCGGGTGGTCGACGAGCGGCGCCGCAAGCTCGCCGAGGCCAAGGACCTGGAGGCGCTGCGGCTGAAGCTCAAGCCGAAGACCCGCGCGGCGATCTCCAAGGCCTTCGAGCAGGCCGCCGAACGGCCCGCCAAGGGCGGCAAGGGCCGCGCCGGCGAGGGGGCGGCCCCGGCCGGCCCGGAGCAGCGCACGGGGCTGACGTCGTGGACGATCGGCGCACTGCCGCGCACCTTCGAGACCCGGCGCGCCGGCCAGCCGCTGAAGGCGTACCCGGCGCTGGTGGACGAGGGCAGCAGCGTCGCCGTGCGCCTCTTCGACACCGAGGCCGAGCAGCTGACGGCGATGTGGGCGGGTACCCGCCGCCTCATCCTGCTCAACATCCCCTCCAACCCCGCCAAGTTCGCCCAGGACAAGCTGAGCAATCAGCAGAAGCTCGCGCTGTCCCGTAATCCCCACGGCTCGATCGGGGCGCTCTTCGAGGACTGCGTGACCGCCGCCGCCGACCGCCTGATCGCGGCCCGGGGCGGCCCGGCGTGGGACGAGGAGTCCTTCCGCAAGCTGTTCGACGCGGTCCGGGCCGATCTGGTGGACGTCACGCTGAAGACGATCCAGCAGGTCCAGGAGGTGCTCGCCGCCTGGCAGGCGTGCGAGCGCCGGCTGAAGGACACCACCTTCCCCTCGCTGCTGCCCTCGCTCGCCGACGTCAAGGAGCAGCTGGCGGCGCTGATCAAGCCGGGCTTCGTGACGGCGCACGGCGCCAAGCGGCTGCCGGACCTGATGCGCTATCTCGTCGCCGCCGACCGCCGTCTGCAGCAGCTGCCCACCAACGCCGAACGGGACCGCACCCGTATGGCGAAGGTGAAGGAGATGCAGGACGAATACGCCTGGCTGCTGGAGCAGTTCCCGCCGGGCCGCCCGGTGCCGGCCGCGGCCCTGGAGATCCGCTGGATGATCGAGGAACTCCGGGTGAGCTACTTCGCGCACGCCCTGGGGACCGCGTATCCGGTCTCCGACAAGCGCATCGTGAAGGCGGTGGACGCCGCGGCGCCCTGACCGGCGGGCGGTCACCGGTATCGAGTTCGACCGCACCCCCTGACCTGCTGTACAGTCTTGCTTCGCAGCCCGCCGCAAGCGGAAAGCAAACGCAAGGTCCTGTGGAGCAGTTTGGAGTGCTCGCCACCCTGTCAAGGTGGAGGCCGCGGGTTCAAATCCCGTCAGGACCGCAATCGGCCCGCATCGTCAGCGATGCGGGCCGCTTCTTTTGTGCGGCCCTTCGAACGGTCACCCCGCGCCGGCATCCACGGCCTGCTGCCCGTTCACCGCCTCCCGACGTTCACACCTTCCGCTTTTTTCGGCCGTCCCGCCGTGACGGCCCCTCCCCGCCGCACGGCGCTGCCTCCCACGCCCACGAGGCAGCGGCTGAGCGACGGGAGGAAAGCCCCCGCCACGGAACGGCCGAGAACGCCCAAAGCAGGCGCAGCACAGCGTGACTGCTTTGCTGCCCGCTGTATTGACGGCGGGCGCCCCCGCCGGTACTCACATGGGAAGGTGTGGGGGCCGGGGAGGGATGCGCGATGACGACTGCGGTACGGCACGAGACCAGGGCGCTGCTGAGGGCACATCTGTCCGCGGCCACGGGCTACCGCCATCTGACGCGGCACTGCCCCATCTGCCACCAGCTGCTGCGGCTCGCCATGGAGCCGCACACGCCGCGTTCCGGGCGCCCGGCGCCCGCGTCCGCCCCCGCCCCGTCTCCGGCCGCCTCCGAGCCGTCCTCGACCGAGGACAAAAGTCCCGCCACCCGGTGACCAAGGACGCCTGCGCCACCGCCCGCGCGGTGGCAGGCTGTTGAGCGAGGACGGGGAAAGTGCACTACCCCAGGGGACGTATCGGCTTCAAGCGACGCGCCGTGTGACGGGTGTCACCGAACAAGTTTGACGAGCCGGGGAACTTACACCCTCCCTACAACCAGTCAATTTAATATGTGCAATTGCACTACCCTCGAACGGGTTCCAAAGGGGGTCGCGAGGTCCGCGCGGAAAGGCCCTCCACGGCCCTCTGAAGGCCCCCTGGGCGCCGCCATGGGTGACTCCGGCGGCACGCCGGCCCAACCGCCCCGACGGGCCCGGGAGCGGCCGCACACAAAAAAATCGCGCTGGACCCGGCGGAGTCCAGCGCGATCGATGACGTACCCAGATGGAGCGGGTGAGGGGCCTGTTGGGGCAGGCACCGCGTCGTATGGAGCTATGTGGAGCGTGGGTGGAGCAGGTCGAGCTATGTGGTGCGAAGTAGGCGTTTTCGGGTTGGGGGCCCCGAAAACGGCCTGGTTATGCGGTTGTTCAGGCCTCGCTGCGCTGCTGCGGGATACCCGCGAGCAGTGCGCGGACCTCAGCCTCGCGGTAACGCCGGTGTCCTCCGAGCGTGCGGATGGACGTGAGCTTGCCTGCCTTGGCCCAGCGGGTGACCGTCTTCGGGTCCACGCGGAACATCGTGGCAACCTCGGCAGGGGTCAGCAGCGGCTCGGCGTCAGGGGTGCGAGCGGTCATGAGCGGCCTCCTCGGGAGAACCGAACCATCACGGTTCTTTCCTCTAAATTCTGCACCTTGACCCACGTTGCCCGAAATGGCGGACGCGGGCCGAGTCGGTTATAGGACGAACGGCTTGTCCTCGGCACTACAACTACACCATCTGTCCAGCCACGTCGGCCAAACCGATGGAATTGCCCTCTCAGGTGTTCAACCTCGGCGGATGCCGATGGACCGTGCCATAGCGGACAGTCACACGGCCGTGACGATCAGTCACAGCGTGATCAGTCGCCACAGACCCCTCAAGGACCGCAATACCGATCTACCCGCCCTTAGTTGGACGGAAGGAGCCCAGGTCGGGCTCCTTGTCCTATTTTGGCACGAGGGTGCGCCTTGGTAGCAAGACCCGAAGTCAGTGCTTTAGGTCACGCTTGAGGCAATCGCCCGGTTAAGGACCTACGTCCCTTACCGCCCGACCACCGAGAAGCGAACACGGCACTTCCGCACCACGAACCTTCGGCATTCTCACCCTCAGCTGGAGAACTGGCGTTCGCGCACCGCACGCCACCGCTGAGAAAGCTTCTCGTACGCGGCACCGGCCCGCTCGCCGTCCCCCTCGCTCAGCGCCGCCAACCCCTCCGCCACCTCCGCGGCGGAACGGTCCTCGGCGAGCTGCCCCTCGGGCACCGCGTGCACCAGCCCTCCGTAGTCCAGCTCCACGAGCGAACGCGGGTGGAACTCCTCAAGCCAGCGCCCCACATCTACCAGGCCGTCGATCAGCGGCCCCTCTTCCAGGGCGTCCCGCAGCGTACGCAGCCCGCGCGCGACCCGCCGCCTGGCCTGCACCATCGGCGTCCGGTAACGCAGCACAGGCGACTGCTCACCCTTCGTGTACTCCCGCTCGCCGTCGTCGAAGAGGACGAACCACCGGACCGGCACGTGCCAGGACGCCCCACGGATCCAGGGCCGGGCGTCCGGATTGCGCTCCCGCCACCGCTCGTAGTCGGTGGCCGCCTGCCGGCGCACCACCGGGGGGAGCGCCGCGTCCAGCACCGCCGCCGGCAGCAGCTCCTCCAGACCCTCCAGGGCCTGCCAGCCGCGCAGCCGGGTGCGCCACGGGCAGACGCAGATCACCTCGTCGACGACGGTGACGAACGCGTCCGCGCTCTCATGGACCGGCACCGGCACCGGCGGGGTCGGCAGCAGATCGGCCAGCGCCCGGCGCTGCTCGTCCTGGGCGGTGGGGGTGTCCGCCCGCTTGGCGTAGCGCGCCCAGTAAGAGCGCTCCGGCTCGGGGAACGCTGCCAGCGGCTCATAGACCCGTAGATATGCCATGTACGGGACCTTCACCGACGACGCCACGGCCACGCCCGCTCCTCCATAGGGAAGTCCACTGCCGGGAGACGCGCCCAAGGGCCCCCGGCCGGCCTGCGATACGACCAGATCGTCCCACGTCCGTCCCCCGGGAGAGGGTGATCCTCGGCACCTGACGGATCAACCCGCCCCGCAGGTCTTACGCTCTTTTCAACCGGCCCTCCCCACCCGCAGGAGGGCGTCCTTCGCGACTTATGGGAGTCACCACAGTGACTGACGTACGTCCGGCCCCCGCCGGCACCGACGGCGGCGTTCTGCACACCCTGTTCCGCACGGAGCAGGGGGGCCATGAGCAGGTCGTTCTCTGCCAGGACCGCGCCAGCGGCCTGAAGGCAGTGATCGCCATCCACAGCACCGCCCTGGGGCCCGCCCTCGGTGGCACCCGCTTCCACGCCTACGCCTCCGAGGAGGAGGCGGTAGTGGACGCCCTGAATCTGTCGCGCGGAATGTCCTACAAGAACGCCCTCGCCGGGCTGGACCACGGCGGCGGCAAGGCCGTGATCATCGGTGACCCCGATCTGATCAAGACCGATGAACTGCTGCTCGCCTACGGCCGGTTCGTGGCCTCCCTCGGGGGCCGCTATGTCACCGCGTGCGACGTCGGTACGTACGTCGCCGATATGGACGTCGTCTCCCGTACGAACAAGTGGACCACCGGCCGCTCCCCGGAGAACGGCGGCGCCGGCGACTCCTCCGTCCTGACCGCCTACGGCGTCTTCCAGGGCATGCGCGCCTCGGCCCAGCACGCCTGGGGCGACCCGACGCTGCGCGGCCGCAAGGTCGGTATCGCGGGCGTCGGCAAGGTGGGGCACCTCCTCGTCGAGCACCTCCTCAAGGACGGTGCCGAGGTCGTGATCACGGACGTGCGCGGTGCGTCGGTGGACCGGGTCCTGGCCGATCACCCGCAGGTCACCGCGGTGGCCGACACCGAGGCGCTGATCCGCACCGAGGGCCTGGACGTGTACGCGCCGTGTGCGCTGGGCGGTGCGCTGAGCGACGACTCGGTGCCGGTGCTGACCGCGAAGGTGGTGTGCGGCGCGGCCAACAACCAGCTCGCGCACCCGGGCGTCGAGAAGGACCTGTCCGACCGCGGCATCCTCTACGCGCCCGACTACGTCGTGAACGCCGGCGGCGTCATCCAGGTGGCCGACGAGCTGCACGGCTTCGACTTCGACCGCTGCAAGGCCAAGGCCGCCAAGATCTTCGACACCACGCTGGCGATATTCGCTCGTGCGAAGACCGACGGCATTCCGCCCGCCGCGGCCGCCGACCGGATCGCCGAACAGCGTATGGCGGAGGCGCGGCACGCCTGACCGAGCGCCCCGACCGGCGGAGTCATTCGGCCTCGTCGGCCGGAAACACGGCCTTGCGCGACCCGCCACGGGTGGTCGAGGAGACATCCCTCACCACCCGTCGGCGGGTCGCCGTACGGGACAGGTTAAAATCGCAGTTGACCAGCGGGGACGGGGCGCCTTGCCGGTCATGCCGAGCGGCGGGTGATGCGGGCGACGTACCGTATGGCCGCGGAAGCAGGTACCGTTAAAGCCCTACGGGCCGGTCTCTCTGTCGAGAGCCCGCTCTGATCCATGAACGCGTGTCAAGACTCTGGGGCCATCGAGCCCCGTCATTGAGGGGGTCGACCCATGGGGCGCGGCCGGGCCAAGGCCAAGCAGACGAAGGTCGCCCGCCAGCTGAAGTACAGCAGCGGTGGGACGGATCTCTCACGACTGGCCGACGAGCTGGGTGCATCACCGTCGAACCAGCAGCCTCCGAACGCAGAGCCGTTCGAGGACGACGAGGACGACGACCCGTACGCACGGTACGCAGATCTGTACAACAAGGACGACGACGATGAGGACGAGGGCGACTCGTCCCAGCAGCGTCGTCGCGCTTGACGCGCCGTGCGCCAGCGGCACCCATAACAGCATCACGGACCCGGTCCTGGGCATCGCCCGGACCGGGTTCTGTGCTGCCCAGAAGTCCGCAGGCACGGCAGTGACCGCCGCCGCGGCGTGAACCGCCGCCGCGGTGGCCGCACCGACGCCTGCCGGTGCGGCCCAGGTGATCAGCCGGCGTAGTCACCGGTCAGGGTCACGGCCTCCGCGTGGTCGCCGCGCTCGACGATCTCGCCGCTGACCCAGGCGTCCACGCCGCGGTCGGCGAGCGTGGTCAGGGCGACGTCCACCGACTCCTGCGGAACGACGGCGATCATGCCGACGCCCATGTTCAGGGTCTTCTCCAGCTCCAGGCGCTCGACCGAGCCGGCCGTACCGACCAGGTCGAAGACCGGGCCCGGCGTCCAGGTGGAGCGGTCGACCGTGGCGTGCAGCTCGTCCGGGATCACCCGGGCGAGGTTGTTGGCCAGACCGCCGCCGGTGATGTGCGAGAAGGCGTGCACCTCGGTCGTCCGGGTCAGCGCCAGGCAGTCCAGCGAGTAGATCTTGGTGGGCTCCAGGAGCTCCTCGCCGAGCGTCCGGCCGAACTCCGGGACCTCCCGGTCCAGGGTCATACCGGCCCGGTCGAACAGCACATGGCGGACCAGTGAGTACCCGTTCGAGTGAAGTCCGGACGAGGCCATCGCGATCACCGCGTCGCCCGTACGGATACGATCCGCGCCCAGCACCCGGTCCGCCTCGACGACACCCGTACCGGCGCCGGCGACGTCGAACTCGTCCGCGCCCAGCAGCCCCGGGTGCTCCGCGGTCTCGCCGCCGACCAGCGCGCAGCCGGCCAGCACACAGCCCTCGGCGATGCCCTTGACGATCGCGGCGACCCGCTCGGGGTAGACCTTGCCGACGCAGATGTAGTCGGTCATGAACAGCGGCTCGGCGCCGCAGACGACCAGGTCGTCGACGACCATGCCGACGAGGTCGTGGCCGATGCTGTCGTAGACGCCCATCTTCCGGGCGATGTCGACCTTGGTTCCGACGCCGTCGGTGGCCGAGGCCAGCAGGGGGCGCTCATAGCGCTTGAGGGCGGACGCGTCGAAGAGGCCGGCGAAGCCGCCGAGCCCGCCGACGACCTCGGGGCGGGTGGCCTTCTTCACCCACTGCTTCATCAGGTCCACGGCGCGGTCGCCGGCTTCGATGTCGACGCCCGCGCTCGCGTAGCTGGCACCAGTGCCCGTGTGCGGAGCACGCTCAGATGATTCAGCGGACATGCGGAGAACTTTCGTGTCGTGTGTGTACGAGCTCTACGGGCGACGCAGCGCGTCGGCGCCGCCGATCCCGGCCGTGAGCGTCTGGACGCCGTCCACGTCGGACTTGGTCGGTGCCGCGGTCTCCGACTCCAGGAGGTGCTTGCCCAGCAGCTCCGGGTCGGGCAGCTCCATCGGGTACTCGCCGTCGAAGCAGGCACGGCACAGGTTCGGCTTGGCGATCGTGGTCGCCTCGATCATGCCGTCGATGGAGATGTACGCGAGCGAATCGGCGCCCAGCGACTTGCCGATCTCCGCCACGCTCAGCCCGTTGGCGATCAGCTCCGCGCGGGTGGCGAAGTCGATGCCGAAGAAGCAGGGCCACTTGATCGGCGGCGAGGAGATCCGGATGTGGACCTCGGCGGCGCCGGCCTCGCGGAGCATCCGCACGAGCGCGCGCTGGGTGTTGCCGCGGACGATCGAGTCGTCGACGACCACCAGGCGCTTGCCGCGGATGACTTCCTTGAGCGGGTTGAGCTTGAGGCGGATACCGAGCTGGCGGATGGTCTGCGAGGGCTGGATGAAGGTCCGGCCGACGTAGGAGTTCTTGACCAGGCCGGATCCGTAGGGGATACCGCTGGCCTCGGCGTACCCGACGGCGGCCGGGGTGCCGGACTCCGGCGTCGCTATCACCAGGTCGGCGTCGGCCGGGGCCTCGGCGGCCAGCTTGCGGCCCATCTCCACCCGGGAGAGGTACACATTGCGGCCGGCGATGTCGGTGTCCGGGCGGGCCAGATAGACGTACTCGAAGACGCAGCCCTTGGGGCGGGCCTCGGCGAAGCGGCTGCTGCGCAGGCCGTTCTCGTCGATGGCGACCATCTCGCCGGGCTCGATCTCGCGGATGAAGCTGGCACCGCAGATGTCCAGGGCGGCGGTCTCGGAGGCGACCACCCAGCCGCGCTCCAGGCGGCCCAGGACCAGCGGGCGGATGCCCTGCGGGTCACGGGCGGCGTAGAGCGTGTGCTCGTCCATGAAGCAGAGCGAGAAGGCGCCCTTGACCTTGGGCAGGACGCGCGGGGCGGCCTCCTCCACGGTCAGCGGCTTGCCGTCCTCGTCGACCTGGCCGGCCAGCAGGGCCGTCACCAGGTCGGTGTCGTTGGTGGCCGCGACCTGCGTCGCGCGGCCGCCCTCGCGGGGCAGCGCGGCGACCATCTCGGCCAGCTCGGCGGTGTTGACCAGATTGCCGTTGTGGCCGAGCGCGATCGAGCCGTGCGCGGTGGCACGGAACGTCGGCTGGGCGTTCTCCCACACCGAGGCACCGGTGGTGGAGTAGCGGGCATGGCCCACGGCGATATGGCCCTGGAGGGAGCCGAGCGAAGTCTCGTCGAAGACCTGGGAGACCAGGCCCATGTCCTTGAAGACGAGGATCTGGGAGCCGTTGCTCACTGCGATGCCCGCGGACTCCTGTCCACGGTGCTGCAGCGCGTACAGCCCGAAATAGGTGAGTTTGGCGACCTCTTCACCCGGAGCCCAGACACCGAAGACGCCGCAAGCGTCCTGGGGGCCCTTCTCGCCGGGGAGCAGGTCGTGGTTGAGTCGTCCGTCACCACGTGGCACGCCCCCGAGTCTAGGGCAGGTCGCGGATTCATCCGAACCGGGGATGGGCGCGGATCTGGAGGAGTGCATGAACGGCGGGCGAAGCACGCTTGACGTGGGCACGGCCATACGGACGGGTTTTCCGCCCTCGCAGACCTCACAGCCCTTGGCGCGCCTGGCCAGTCGCCGGGTGCCCCGCCGCGCGGAGCACCCCGCACGACGGCGCCGGGTCGGCCTCGGCGCACCGCCGGCGGCCTCTGCCGCTGAGCGAGGTCGCGGTGGCCGCGGGTAACGGCGCACTGCTCCACTCATTCGCGGCACCCGCCCTGAGCTGCGCCTTCTCGCACTTTCAGCCGCTCACCCCGTATGACGGGTTTTCCGTGTATGCGGCTTATACCGCGTACGTACTCTCGCGCCGCCGTGTGAGATACGCGACGCCCCGCGGAAGGGGTGCGGGCGCAGAAGGGACGCCCGCCGACGGGCCGCCCGGCTTCAGCTCATCACGGGCAGATACGCCGCGAGGTCGGCCCGCTCGCCGCCGGCGGTGACCTGCGCGGCGGCCAGCTCATCGGCCCAGGTCGTACGGCCGGTCGCCAGGCGGATCCAGGTGAGCGGGTCGGTCTCGACGACGTTCGGCGGGGTGCCGCGGGTGTGCCGGGGGCCCTCGACGCACTGGACGACGGCGAACGGCGGCACCCGTACCTCCACCGACCCGCCGGGCGCCTTGGCGGCCAGCGCGTCGGCCAGCAGCCGGGTGGTGGTGGCCAGGGCCTGGCGGTCGTAGGGGATCTTCACGCCGGTCGCCGCGGCCAGGTCGTCGGTGTGCACGACCAGCTCGACACAGCGGGTCACCAGAAAGTCGGCCAGCCGCATCACGCCCACCCGGGTGGGCAGCGGCCGGTCCTCGAAGGAGGGCGGTACGGCCTCGGCGAACTCCTCGGCCGTGCGCGCGAGCAGCTCCACGGGCTCGTCGGCGGCGACGGCCCGGGTGTCGTCGTCGATGCCGGAGGCCAGCGGCGCGGTGGCGAACGGCCAGTCCAGCAGGGCGGTGTCCGCCGGTGCCGGGGCCGGCTGCCGGAGATTGCGCGCCACACTGGCGACCGCCATGGACAGATGCGCCACCAGTTCCCGCACCGTCCAGTCGCCGAGCCGGGTCGGCAGCGCGAACTGCTCCGGCGCCAACTCCCCCACGGCCGTGCGCACATGCGCGAACTGCGCGATGACCGCGGCGCGGGTCTTGGCGGGGTCGTAGCTGCGGGTGCGGGACGTACCGCGGGCGGGAGACATGGCCCGAGGGTACTGGCGGCTCCACCCCCGGAACCTCCCCTTTTTGGGGACGGGGGGTTCCGGGGGTGGAGGAAGCCGCGCGCCTCGGTCCTGGTGCCTCACCCGGCCGGCCGATCAGCCGGCCGGGCGTGCGGCACTCAGGCGATCAGGCCCGGAATGGTGCCCTCGTGGGCGGTGCGGAGCTCGCTCAGCGGGATGCCGAACTGCCCCTGGACGTCGATCTCTTCGCCGTCGATCACACCGATCCGGGTGGCCGGCAGCCCCCGCGCACCGCACATGTCGGTGAAGCGGAGCTCCTCGCTGCGCGGGACGGCGACGATCGCCCGGCCCGCCGACTCGGAGAAGAGCAGGACGAAGGGGTCCAGCCCGTCGGGCACGACAAGGCGGGCGCCCTTGCCGCCCCGCAGGCACGACTCCACCAGCGCCTGGATCAGACCGCCGTCGGAGAGGTCGTGCGCCGCGTCGATCATGCCGTCGCGCGAGGCCGAGATCAGGATCTCCGCCAGCAGCTGCTCGCGGTCCAGGTCGACCTTCGGCGGGAGCCCGCCGAGGTGGTCGTGGACGACCTGCGACCAGGCCGAACCGCCCAGCTCCTCCCGGGTGTCACCCAGCAGGTAGATCAGGTGGCCCTCGTCCGCGAACGCGATCGGCGTACGGCGGTTGACGTCGTCGATGACGCCGAGCACCGCGACCACCGGCGTCGGGTGGATCGCCACGTCACCGGTCTGGTTGTACAGCGAGACGTTGCCGCCGGTGACCGGGGTGCCCAGGGTCTGGCAGGCGTCGGCGAGACCGCGGGTGGCCTCGGCGAACTGCCACATCACCGCCGGGTCCTCGGGCGAGCCGAAGTTCAGGCAGTCCGAGACCGCCAGCGGCTTGGCGCCGGACGCGGCGACATTGCGGTACGCCTCGGCCAGCGCCAGCTGGGCACCCGCGTACGGGTCGAGCTTGGCGTACCGGCCGTTGCCGTCGGTGGCCATGGCCACGCCCAGGTTCGACTCCTCGTCGACCCGGATCATGCCGGCGTCCTCGGGCTGCGCCAGGACGGTGTTGCCCTGCACGAAGCGGTCGTACTGGTCGGTGATCCACGCCTTGGATGCCTGATTCGGGGAGCCGACCAGCTTCAGGACCTGCTCCTTGAGCTCGGCGCCGTTCTGCGGGCGGGCCAGCTTGCCGGCGTCGTCGGCCTGGAGGGCGTCCTGCCATTCCGGGCGCGCGTACGGCCGGTGGTAGGTCGGGCCCTCGTGGGCGACGGTGCCCGGCGGCACGTCCACGATGAGCTCGCCGTGCCAGAAGATCTCCAGCTGGTCACCGTCCGTGACCTCACCGATGACGGTGGCGGTGACGTCCCACTTCTCGCAGATCTCCATGAAGCGGTCGACGTGCTGCGGCTCCACGATCGCGCACATGCGCTCCTGCGACTCGCTCATGAGGATCTCCTCCGGCGAGAGCGTCGCATCGCGCAGCGGCACGGTGTCCAGCTCGACCCGCATACCGCCGGAGCCGGCGGAGGCCAGCTCGGAGGTGGCGCAGGACAGACCGGCACCGCCGAGGTCCTGGATGCCCGCGACCAGCTTCTCCTTGAAGATCTCCAGGGTGCACTCGATGAGGAGCTTCTCCTGGAACGGGTCGCCGACCTGGACGGCGGGGCGCTTGGTGGGCTTGCTGTCGTCGAAGGTCTCGGACGCGAGGACCGAGACGCCGCCGATGCCGTCGCCGCCGGTGCGGGCGCCGTAGAGGATGACCTTGTTGCCGGGGCCGGATGCCTTGGCGAGGTGGATGTCCTCGTGCTTCATCACGCCGATGCAGCCGGCGTTGACCAGCGGGTTGCCCTGGTAGCAGGAGTCGAAGACGACCTCGCCGCCGATGTTGGGCAGGCCCAGGCAGTTGCCGTAGCCGCCGATGCCGGCGACGACGCCGGGCAGCACGCGCTTGGTGTCGGGGTGGTCGGCGGCGCCGAAGCGCAGCGGGTCGACCACGGCGACCGGGCGGGCGCCCATCGCAAGGATGTCGCGCACGATGCCGCCGACACCGGTGGCCGCGCCCTGGTAGGGCTCGATGTACGAGGGGTGGTTGTGCGACTCGACCTTGAAGGTGACCGCGTAGCCCTGGCCGACGTCGACGACGCCGGCGTTCTCCCCGATGCCGACGAGCAGTGCGTCGTTCTCCGGGGCCTTCTCGCCGAACTGCTTCAGATGGACCTTGCTGCTCTTGTAGGAGCAGTGCTCGGACCACATGACGGAGTACATGGCGAGCTCGGCGCCGGTGGGACGGCGGCCGAGGATCTCCCGGATGCGCTCGTACTCGTCCTGCTTGAGGCCGAGTTCCTTCCAGGGCTGCTCGACGTCGGGCGTCTCGGTCGCGTGCTTGACCGTGTCCAGAGTCATCAGGCGTTGACCAGCTTCTTGAGGATCGAGGTGAAGAAACCGAGGCCGTCGGTCCTGCCGGTACCGATCAGCGGCTCGACGGCGTGCTCGGGGTGCGGCATGAGGCCGACGACATTGCCCGCCTCGTTGGTGATCCCGGCGATGTCGCGGAGCGAACCGTTCGGGTTGCCGTCGAGATAGCGGAAGGCGACCCGGCCCTCCGCCTCCAGCTCGTCGAGGACCCGCTCGTCGGCGACGTAGCGGCCGTCGATGTTCTTCAGCGGTACGGAGATCTCCTGGCCGACCGAGTAATCGGTGGTCCAGGCGGTGTCCGCGTTCTCCACCCGCAGCTTCTGGTCGCGGCAGATGAAGTGCAGATGGTTGTTGCGCAGCATGGCGCCCGGCAGCAGGTGGCTCTCGGTGAGCACCTGGAAGCCGTTGCAGATGCCCAGGACCGGCATACCGGCCTTGGCCTGCTCGATAACGGTCTCCATCACCGGCGAGAAACGGGAAATGGCCCCGGCCCGCAGGTAGTCGCCGTAGGAGAACCCGCCGGGCAGCACCACGGCGTCGACCTGCTTGAGGTCCTTGTCGCGGTGCCACAGCGGCACCGCCTCGGCGCCGGCCACCCGGACCGCGCGCTGGGTGTCGCGGTCGTCGAGCGTGCCGGGGAAGGTGATGACTCCGATGCGAGCGGTCATGACCCGGCCTCGGCCGGTTCGTCGACGCGCACGGTGAAGTCTTCGATGACGGTGTTGGCGAGGAAGGTCTCGGCCATCTCTTGGATGCGAGCGAGGGCGGCGTCGTCGACCGGACCCTCCACCTCAAGTTCGAAACGCTTGCCCTGACGGACGTCGGCGATCCCCTCGAAACCCAGGCGTGGCAGTGCGCGCTGCACCGCCTGCCCCTGCGGGTCGAGGATCTCCGGCTTGAGCATGACGTCGACTACGACGCGTGCCACTGGCACTCCCGGTGGTGTGGTGCGTAAGGCGGTGTCCTCACAGTACCGCGTTCGAAAATCTACGCGCATAGATATCCAGGGCGCCCGATCACGGTCCGGTATCGGCGGGAGTGCGCCTCAGGGAAAATTCTTGAAAAGATCCGGAGTCGGGATTGCGGCAAGACACGCTGACAAAATTAACTGGGCTTCACAATGCAATGCCCATCGCTGTACAAATGAAAAAGCATTGATCCCAATCAGCCGGATCCGGAGCATCACTCCATGTCAACAAGGGGTTGCTCCACGAAAGGACCGATATCCGTGGCGCAGCGCGTAGTAGTAACGCTCTCCGATGACATCGACGGAGGAGAAGCCGCAGAGACGGTCGCCTTCGGATTGGACGGGAAGTCGTACGAGATCGACCTCAATCCCGCCAATGCGAAGAAACTGCGCGGCGCGCTCGCTCCCTTCGTCGAGGCCGGCCGCAAGCGGGCCAAGTCCGGCAAGGCCTACCACCGGACCGCGGTGACCCCCGACCCCGCGGCCGTCCGCGCCTGGGCCCGTTCGAACCAGATGGACGTCCCGCCGCGCGGCCGGATCCCGAAGAAGGTCTACGAGGCATTCAACGCCGCCAACCACTAACCGACTTGCCGGCGTCCCGCGGAGCGAGCGCAGCCGACTTGCACAGCACCCCTACTGATCAGCTAGAGTCTGGAGCACGCCGAGGGGCGAGGCCGGAAGGCCGGACCTCACGGAGTCACGCGGGTGTAGCTCAGTAGTAGAGCGCCCCCTTTCCAAGGGGGAGGCGCAGTGTGCAATCCCTGTCACCCGCTCTGACAGTCTCGACCTCTCCAATGGATCAGGTAGAGTAGCTGTCGCGCCGCTCGGTGAAAGCCGAGTGGATGCCTGCGGACGTAGCTCAGTTGGTAGAGCGCAACCTTGCCAAGGTTGAGGTCGCGAGTTCGAGCCTCGTCGTCCGCTCCAGAAAGAAAAGGCCCCGGTCATCGCGACCGGGGTCTTTTTGTCGCTGCGGTGGTTGTCGCTGCGGTGGTTTCTGCCGCGGGGCCCGGCCCCCTGGCGGGCCCGGCCCCGCCGGCCGGACGCCTTTGGCCCGGCCGGAGTCTTTGCCCACGTCACCTAATTCGGTTTCCGGTAGATCGCGACGTACATCGGCGACCCGACGGCGTACGGGGTGCCGGCCCAGTCGGCGCTGCGGCGGACGGGCTCCAGGCCCGCCTCGTCCGCGGAGGAATCCACCTCACCGGGAGATGTGAGACGGCTCACTTCGGCGCCGATACGGAAGGTGCCGTTCGCCAGCCAGATGTGCGAGACCTGCCACAGGGCCTGCTTCTCGTCGATCATCCAGGAGGTCAGCAGGCCCGTGTCCGGCTTCGGGTAGGGCACGAAGAAGGTGGTGGCCACTCTGCCGTCGGCGGTCGCCAGGACACCCGCAGGGTTGTGGGTCTCGATCACCAGATGGCCGCCGGGGGCGAGGCGCTCGGCCATCCGCCGCACGGCCTGCCGCTGCTCGTCGGGGTCGAGCAGCATCGAGAGGGTGCCGCAGACCGCGTGGACCAGCGCATAGCAGCGGTCGTCCTCGTAGCCGCGCAGATCGCCGTGCACGGCCTCGACGGCGGCGCCGGACTCGGCGACCGCGGCCCGCAGGTGCCCGAGCATCTCGGGCGAGGAGTCGACGCCCACGACCGAGCCGATGCGGGCGGCGAGGGGCAGTGCGATCCGGCCGGTGCCGACGCCGAGTTCGACGGCGGCGCCGGGGCCGGGCATCAGGGCGGCGAGGGTGTCGGCGACGCGCTCGGCCGACTCGTCCTGGGGAAAGACCTCGTCGTAGAACGACGCGAACTGGTGGCCGTATCCGATGTCGTCGATGCGGGTCATGCTGCCGTCTCTTCCTGTTGCGCCCGGGCCTGCGCGCCTGGTTGCTCCGGTGCCGGTGCGGTGACCGGGACGAACTGGGAGGTGAACAGGTACGTGGGGGCTTCGGAGTGGTCGTGTCCGCTGTATTGGACGATCAGGAACTGGAACCCCCGGACCGTCGGCCAGGCCGCCGGGCCCGACTCCTGAATGTGCCGGCCCACGTAGTCCCGCAGCAGCCGGAAGGGGACGGACTGCGGGACCTGCTCGCCCCTCCTGCCGACGTACAGGGCGAGTTGACCGCACAGGTCGAAGACCGCCTTGCTCTCGCGGCGGCGCGGGAACCACCCGGCCTGGGTTCCAGGTGCGCGCGGTGATCTCCGAGGCCGGGCGCCACTGCGGCTGCTCGTCCGAGGTGGACAGGGTCCGGTACAGCAGGTGGTAGTCGTGCCGGGAGGGGTTCGGGGCGAAGAAGCGCCAGTTCGGGATGAGCATGCCGAAGCGGTCGTACCTGCGCAGCCGGTCCAGGGTGGCGTTCGGGTGCTGGCTCAGGACGGTCGCGGCGAACCAGCCGGCCAGGCCCCCGCCTCGACCGCGCGCCGGGCGATCTCACCGCGCGGTGACTGCGGCTTCACCGGAGGTTTGGGCACGGGCCTCCCCTCAGGGGTCCGCGAGGCGCTCCGCTGCCCGCAGGGCCAGGTATCCGCCCAGGGAGTGGCCGACGAGGACCACCTGGCGGTTCCGCAGACTCCGCGGACCAGGTCGGCCAGGTCCGCCGCGGCGAGTCCAGGGTGAAGTCGCGGCGGTCGCGGCGGCGGCTGCGTCCGTATCCGGCGCGGTCGTAGGAGAGGACGGCGTACTCCTCCCCGAGCGCGCGGCGCAGCCACGACCAGTGGGCGGCGGTGGAGACCATGCCCGGCTCGAAGACCAGGACCGGGGGCTCGGGTGCGCCCGGCCGGGGTGCGGCACCGGCGGCCTCGGTGAAGCGGTGGGCGAGCAGATTGCCCGCCCCGGTCTCCCAGACGGCCTCGTCGCCGTGGCCGCGGAGCACTCTGCGGTGCCGTCGGTGCTGGGCGGCCAGGCCCGCGGCGGCGACCGCGGCGCCGGCGGCACGGGGCAGGGTGTCGCTGCGGGGGCTCACCGGGCGGCTCCCCGGCCCCGTAGGGCGGCTGCGGTCGGCCCGGGGGGCGAGCCGGGAGGCCGGCGGTATGACGCGCCGGGAGGGTGCGGACGCCTGCGGTGCGGCCGGCCGGGTGCCCTGCACCGCGTACCGCACCGCCGGATAGGTCCCCAGGAACGCCCGGACGAACCGGGACAGCCCCATCACCCGGGCGTTGACTACGTGGAAGGTCGCCGTCGGCCGGAGGACGTCGTGGTGGACGGTGGCGAGCAGGGCCGCCTCAAGTCGCGAACGGACGCCCAACTTGCGGGTGATACTGGTCAGATGAGCCCGTACGGTGCGCTCGGCGACACTGAGGTGCTGGGCCAGCGAACGGTTCGAGGGACCGCCCGCCAGGAGCAGCAGCACCTCGCGCTCGCGGCCCGCGAGAAGTCCGAAGTCCGGTGCCGGGGAGCGCCGAACGTCCCCGATCGGCACCTTTGCCAACTGCCGCGTCACTGCGTTTCCCCCTGTCTCGGCGAACCGCCAAGAAGAATGTGCCGGTCATTCGGTCGGTGATTCGACCGGCCACGTCCCGGTTCGCACATTTCAGCTGGCGCGGCGGCCGCCCATCCAGCTCTTTCCTCCCCCGAAGTGGGGGTTGCCGCCGGCCACAACCGCCTGTTGTCAGCGGTGATTTGGCGGGCGAATCAGGCGGACATCGCCTCGCTGCCGGTGCGTTCGGCCGGCGGGACGATGCCGTACGCCAGCAGCGCCGCCTCCACGCGGCCGTTCACCCCGCACTTCATGTAGATCGAGCGAATGTATTCCTTCACGGTGTCCGGCCGCAGCGAAAGCCGGCGCGCGATCTGCATAGTGGTGAGGCCGCGGGCGAGGAAGAAGAGCACGGAGCGCTCGCGCTCGGTGAGTTCCGCCGGCCGCGGATGCACCGTCGGGGAAAGGACCGGCCGGGGACCGGACGGGTGGCCGGGAAGACCACGGCCGCCCCCTCGCCGAGCAGGTGCACCGCGCGCCGCAGATGCTCCGGCGGGCCATCGCGCGGAACGACGCCGGACACCCCGGGGCTCAGCGTCGCATCGACGTACGCCGGGAACGGGGCATCGCGCAGAACGGCGATGGCGGGCGGCTCGGGGAGGAGCGAGAACTCCTCTACCAATAGCCGAAGTCGGGGAAGTCCGCACCGAGAAGAGTGACGTCGGGCCGCTCGCTCCAGGCGAATTCCAGCGCCTCGTCCGGCGTTAACGAGGCATGGACACCGAATCCTGCACCGTAATCCAAAGAGCTGATGAGACCGGGTATATGGCCGTACATGGGGCGCAGACGGGGCGCGTATCGGTCGCGCATTGGCGGAATTTCCCATCCCTCCCCCCGTAATGGACCCTACCCGGGGTGATCAAAAAGAATAGGAACAAATATGCCCTTTTCGCGCTCTGGGGGAGAGGTGGTCGGAGAGCGGGAGGGAGGAAGGGGGCGGTGGGGGAAAGCAACGGTGGGGAAGGCAGCGGTGGGGCGCGAGGTGTCGGACCGTGGGCGCCGGCGGGTGGGGGCGCGGGACCGCGGCCGGGCGGGGGCGCGTACGGCCGTGGCCGGCGGGGCGCGGAGGCGGCGTCTGCGCCCGATCGAAGGTGGTCCGTGCACGGTCGCGGTGGCCTGTGGGCGGTCAGGGTGGCCTGTGGGCGGCCAGGGTGCCCTGTGGGCGGTCGAAGTGGGCCCGTGCGCGGTCAACTGACATTTGTCATCTATAGCGATGACACCGCTCACCGGCCGGGCCGTCGATGGCGCGGGAGTCTTGAGGCATGAAAACCGGGGAGTTCGGCGGAACCGAGACCGTGATCGAGGTCGGCGGGCTGCGGCGGCGCTATGGGGCGTCGGGCAGGGGCCGCAGCGGCGAGGGCAGGGGGAGCAACGGATCTGGACCGCGCGGGGGGCGGCCCAGGTCCGTTGCCGAGGGGGGCAGGGGACGCAGCGGGGGCAGGCAGGGGTACGAAGCCGTGCGCGGCGTCGACTTCTCGGTCGCCCGCGGGGAGTTGTTCGCGCTGCTGGGCACCAACGGCGCGGGCAAGACCTCCACCCTTGAGCTGCTGGAGGGGCTGGCCCCGCCGAGCGGCGGGCAGGTGCGGGTGCTGGGCCACGACCCGTACAAGGAGCGGGACAAGGTACGGCCGCGGATCGGGGTGATGCTCCAAGAAGGCGGCTTCCCTTCGGAGTTGACGCCCACGGAAACCCTGCGGATGTGGGCCGGCTGCACCAGTGGCGCACGGCCGGTGGACGAAGCGCTGGCGATCGTCGGGCTGACGCCGCGCAAGGACGTACGGGTCAAGCAGCTCTCCGGCGGGGAGCGGCGCCGTCTGGACCTGGCGCTGGCGCTGCTGGGGCGGCCCGAGGTGCTGTTCCTCGACGAGCCGACGACCGGGCTGGACGCCGAAGCGCGCCACGAGACCTGGGAGTTGGTGCGTTCGCTGTGCGACGTCGGGACGACGGTGCTGCTGACCACGCACTACCTCGAAGAGGCCGAGGAGCTGGCGGACCGACTGGCGATCATGCATGCCGGACGGATAGCCGCGGCCGGGCGGGTCGGTGAGGTGGTGGCCGCGCAGCCGTCCCGGATCTCCTTCGAGCTGCCGGGCGGGTTCCTGGTGGGCGATCTCCCGCCGCTTGCGGAGCTGGGGGTCACCGGGCACGAGCAGAAGGGGCGCACGGTGCGGCTGCAGACCGGCGAGCTGCAGCGGGCCGCTACCGGCCTGCTGGTCTGGGCCCGGGACAAGGGCGTCGAGCTGCACGGCCTGGATGTGCGGGCGGCGTCGCTGGAGGAGGCGTATCTGCAGATATCGCGCGGCATCGGCGGCGGCACCGACAGCGGGTCCGCAGACGGGTTCGGGAACGGGAACGGGATGGAGAAGGGGGCGGAGAGCAAGTGAGTGCTGTCGGCGGTGAGATGGGGGCTCGCGCGGAAGTGGGACCGGGGGCGAGCCGTGCGACGAGCGCGGCGGGGCGACTGATCGCGCTGGGGCGGGCGGAGCTGACGCTGCTGGGGCGCAGCAAGCTCATGATCTATTCGGGCGTGTTCGCTCCCCTGCTGATCACCTATGGCATGAAGGCGTACTTCAGCGAGCAGTTGGATCCGGAGGAGACCGGGCTGTCCCTCGGAGCGCTGATGCTGCCCGCGGCGCTCGGCATGGCCCTGCTCATGGCCGTCTACAACAACCTCGTCGGCGTGTATGTGACCCGGCGTGAGGACCTGGTGCTCAAGCGGTTGCGGACCGGCGAGCTGGCCGATTGGGAGATACTCGCCGGCGGCGCGCTGCCCGCCGTGCTGATCATGCTGGCGCAGTGCGTGCTCTATGTGGCCGGCGGCAGCCTGATGCTGGGGGTGGAGATGCCCAAGGCTCCGCATCTGGTCGCGCTGGGCGTCGCGATCGGTGTGGTGGTGATGGCCGGACTGGCCGCCCTCACCGCGGGCATCACCAAGTCCGCGGAGGCCGCTCAGCTGACGCCGACCCCGCTGTTCATGGTGTCGCTGGTGGGATCGGGAGTGTTCTTCCCTCTGGCGATGCTGCCGGACCGCCTGGCCCAGGTACTCGAACTGCTGCCGCTGTCCCCGGTGATGGGGTTGCTGCAGGCCGGGTGGACCGGTGGAGCCGATCCGGGTGAGACGGTGAAGCAGCTCGTCATCGGGTTGGTGTGGTGCGCAATCGCGGTGTTTGCTGGACAGCGGCGGTTCCGCTGGGAGCCACGGCGGTAGAGATGGACGACGAGGGCGGGGATCGTGTGATCGGGCGGGTGCGGCGGAAGTGGCGTGGGCGCAGCACCCTCGCATGGATCGACACCTACTCGCGTTGGATGCTCCAGGGGCAGCCATGGCTCAGCCTGGCCTTCACCTCGCTGATACTGCTGGTCCCGGACCACCTCACCGGCGCGCAGCTCGCCGTCGTCCGCGCCATCCTCGCGCTGTGCGCGCTGCATGCCCTCGTGTTCGTGCCGCTGGGGCGCCGGGCCTTGGACCGGTATATGGGGAAGGGGCCCGCGCCGTGGGGACTGCTTGCCGTCTCGATGGTGCTGACCGTCGCGGTGTTCGGCGCCCTGACCGCGCTCAGCCTGCTCGTCGGCCCGCCCGACAGCGCCAACGCCAGCACCCTGGGCATGCTGGTGGGCGGGACGATGGTGACGGCCCTGATACCGAGCGGCGCCGCACTGAGTCTGCTGATCCGCAAGCGGGTCTTCCTGGGGGGATGCGGCTTGTGCGCAGCGGCGCTGCTCCTCGTGGGCGGCGCACTCGGCGGCGGTTGGTCGCTCTGGGGGTCCGTGGCGGCGCTGGTGGTCACCGTGGGGCTGATGGCCAGCTCCACCGGGCGGTCCGTGGGCTGGTTCCTCGCCGTGATGTGGAAGCTGGAGGCCGCCCGCGGCGTGCAGGCCCGCCTCGCCGTCGCCGAGGAGCGGCTGCGGTTCGGGCGGGACATGCATGACGTACTGGGGCGGAATCTGGCGGTGATCTCGCTGAAGAGCGAGCTGGCCGTGCAGCTGGCGCGGCGGGGACGGGACGAGGCCGTGGACCAGATGGTGGAGGTGCAGCAGATAGCGCAGGAGTCGCAGCGGGAGGTGCGCGAGGTGGTGCGCGGCTATCGGGAGGCCGATCTTCAGGCCGAGCTGGCCGGGGCCCGTTCCGTACTCCAGGCGGCGGGGGTGGGCTGCCAGATCGAGGGCGACGGCGGGGCGGGACTGCCGGCCGACGTGCAGTCGGCGCTGGGCTGGGTCGTGCGGGAGGGCACCACCAATGTGCTGCGACATGCGCCGGACGCCGGACGCTGTGTGATCCGGACGCGGGTGAGCGCCGGACAGACGGTGCTGATGATGGAGAACGACGGCATACGGGACACCGCCCCGGGACCGAACGCGAGCGGCGGGGGCAGTGGACTGAAGGGCCTGCGGGAACGGCTCCTGCCGCTGGGGGGCACGCTGGAGGCGGAGTGGCGGCCGGACGGCTCGTACCGCCTGACGGTGCAGCTCCCGGTGCCGGCCGCCGCCGTACAGGAAAGCGGGGCGATATGAGCGGGGCACCGATCCGGGTGCTGCTGGCCGACGACGAGCATCTGATCCGGGGCGCGCTGGCCGCGTTGCTGTCCCTGGAGGACGATCTGCTGGTGGTGGCCGAGGCGGCCTCCGGGCCCGAGGCGCTGGCGATGGCGCTGGCGCACCGGCCGGACATAGCGGTACTGGATCTGCAGATGCCGGGGGCGGACGGTGTGGCGGTGGCCACATCTCTGCGGGGCGAGCTGCCGCAGTGCCGGTCGATGATCGTGACGAGCCATGGGCGGCCGGGCCATCTGAAGCGGTCACTGGAAGCAGGGGTGCGGGGGTTCGTGCCGAAGACCGTGTCGGCGCAGCGGCTGGCGGAGATCATCCGCACCGTCCATGCCGGAAACCGCTATGTGGACCCGGAGTTGGCAGCGGACGCGATCAGCGCCGGGGACTCGCCACTGACCGTCCGGGAGGCGGAGGTGCTGGAATTCGCCGAGGCCGGGGCGCCGGTCACGGAGATCGCGGAGCGGGCGTCGCTGTCGCCGGGGACGGTGCGGAACTACCTCTCGTCGGCGACCGCGAAGCTGGGCGCGGAAAATCGTCATGCGGCGGCACGCCTCGCCCGCGAGCGAGGTTGGCTATAGTGGACCCCGCACCGCGCGGTGGCGACTGGATTCAGGAGCCGGGACGCGGAGCATGCGGACGTAGCTCAGTTGGTAGAGCGCAACCTTGCCAAGGTTGAGGTCGCGAGTTCGAGCCTCGTCGTCCGCTCAAGGTGAGAAGGCCCCCGGTCGGTGACCGGGGGCCTTTCCGTTATGACCAGCTGAGGCCGGTCAGGCGCTCGTACGCCTCCAGGTACTTGGCGCGGGTGCGCTCGACGACCTCGTCCGGGAGGGCGGGCGGCGGCAGCTCGCCCGAACGGTCCCAGGCCGTGGCGGGCGCGGTCAGCCAGTCGCGGACGAACTGCTTGTCGAAGGACGGCTGGGCGTGGCCCGGCTCCCACTGGTCGGCGGGCCAGAAGCGCGAGGAGTCCGGGGTGAGCACCTCATCGGCCAGGGTCAGCCGCTCCCCGTCGAAGCCGAACTCGAACTTGGTGTCCGCCAGGATGAGACCGCGCTCGCGGGCGATGTCGCGGGCCCGGCTGTAGATGGTGAGGGTGGCCTGCCGCAGCTCGGCGGCGACCTCGGCACCGATCTGGCGGGCGACCTCCTCGTAGGAGACGTTCTCGTCGTGGTCGCCGACGGCGGCCTTGGTGGCCGGGGTGAAGATCGGCGCGGGGAGTTCGGAGCCGTCGGAGAGTCCTTCGGGCAGCGCCAGTCCGCAGACCGTACGGGACTGGCGGTACTCGACGAGGCCGGAGCCGGTGAGGTAGCCGCGGGCCACGCACTCGACGGGGACCATCCGCAGCGACTTGCAGACCAGGGTGCGGCCCGCCCAGTCGGCGGGCGCGCCGGCCGGGAGGTCGGTGGAGATGACGTGGTGCGGGGCCAGGTCGGAGAGCTGGTCGAACCACCACAGGGACAGCTGGGTCAGGACGCGGCCCTTGTCGGGGATCTCGGTGGGCAGCACCCAGTCGTAGGCGGAGATGCGGTCGCTGGCGACCATGACCAGATCGCCGGCGGCGTTCTGGTAGAGGTCGCGCACCTTGCCGGTGTGGAGGTGGGTGAGCCCCGGGACCTCCACAGGCTCAGGCTTTTCTACAAAACCGGACACGCTTCCTCCGCGTAGGTTGATCCAGGAGTCGGTCCGATTCTCCCGTATACGGAAAGGCGACGCCGCATGGGGGCGGGGGCTCTGCTGGGGGTGGTGGACGGCCGCTTGCTCGGGCGGGCGGCCTCTAGGGGGTGGGGGAACAGATCCCGTAGGGGTCGCGCGGACCCCCTGCGGGCCACAACGCGGCGGGGGCGGAGGGGATTCCCCTACCTAGTCGCGTTTGCAGATGCGGTCGAGGAGGTTGGCGGTGGCGCGTTGGATGCGTTCGTCCACGTGGCCGGGGCGGTCCAGGGCGGGGGACCAGGCGAAGGTGCCGGAGGCGAAGACCAGGGCGCCGCTGGGGGCGCGGTAGAGGGAGGTCTCCTGATGGCGGGGGGCGCCCTCGCCGTCGCGGTATGGGGAGTGTGCGAGGAGGATGCGGCCGGTGTGCTCGGGGAGGCTGGTGCGCGGGAAGTAGCGGTCGGCCTCGCCGGCGACCATGCCGGGGAGTTCGTCGCCTTCGTGGGCGCCGGTGGCCTCCCACAGCCAGTGGTCGGCGTTGCGGACGACCATGGGGGCGGGTTCGGGCACCCGGCCGGCGTACTGGATGCCCATCAGGCGCTGCTCGGCGTTGCCGAGCTCGCGCCAGAGGGCGGGGCGGCCGGGGCCCTGACGTTTGCGGCAGTTGAGCAGGGAGTCCGGCCCCGAGGGCGACGGGGAGAGCTCGACCTGCCAGTACATGGTGTTGGCGGAGAGGAAGACCAGCGAGGTGCCGGTGTCGCGGGCCAGCTCGACCGTGCGGCGCATCGGCACCGACCAGTACTCGTCGTGGCCGGGGAAGACCAGGCCGCGGTAGCGGGACGGGTCGACGCGGCCGGCGTGCAGATCGCGGGCGTCGGCGTAGGCGAGGTCGTAGCCGTAGCGCTCGGCCCAGCGGATGAAGTCGTAGGCGTGGCCGACATGGAGGGGCAGGCCGGCGCCGGCATACGGGCGGTCGAAGGAGACCGTGGTGGCGGCGTCCCGCTCGCCGAGCAGGGCGCCTTTCTCGTCCCAGGCGTGGTAGAGGCTGGCGCCGGTGCGGCCGTCCTCCGGGTAGAGGTTGTATGCCTGCCAGGTGATGTCGGGCAGCAGCAGGAGCAGGTCGGCGGGGTGGTCGTCGCGGACCGTGAAGGGGATGTGGGAGCGGTAGCCGTCGGCGGTGGTCAGCACCGCGACATAGGCGCCGAGCTGCCAGTACGCGGGGACCTGGAGGCGCCAGGAGAGCCACCAGTGGTGGCAGGAGACCGTGCGGTCGACGGTCAGCGGCGGCGGCTGGACGATGCCGGCCAGCCGCGGGCTGGTGGTGATCTTGGCGGCACCGGCGCCGCCGTAGTGGCCGATGCGGTACACGTCGATGCTGAAGGGCTGCGGCGGGTCGACCGAGACCCGGAAGTCGATCGCTTCTCCGGGAGCCACCGCGCCGGTGCCGGCGAAGCCCTTGATCTGGCGGTGGACGTCGTCGGCGCTGCGCGGGCCGTTGTGCTTACGGGGCGCGGGCAGCCGCAGGTCTCCCTGGGCGACGGCGGGGTCGACGTACCAGGGAATGATCTGGCCGGATTCGAAGTAGTTCTCGCTGCCGCGCAGCCAGGGCAGCGGGCCCTGCCCGAACGGGTCCGTGACCGCGTGGGCGAGAGCGCCCGATTCCCATCGCCTGATCTGTTCCGTCGCCACCTTCCGCTCCCCTCCCGCGTCCCCCGTCGGCCTGGGCCGATCGGGCCGGTGCTGCGTCCGCTGAGCGGACCCGGCCACCCCCCAGCACATCACATTACGCACTCACTTCGTCACCCTTCGTTGTGAATTTAGATGCCACCGCCCCGAAGCACGAACTGGAAGGGAACATTCAGCCGGAGCTCCGGGCGGTTGCGGGTGACGGCTTCGGGCTCGTGTTCGCCGATCGGAGCGGCGGTCGGGGCACGGGCGGGCGCGGGCCCCGGCGCACGCTCCGGCCGGTCGCCCGTGTCATACGAGCCGGACCGGCTTCTCGGGGCGTACGCCGACCGTCGTCAGCCAGCCCCGGAGCGGTTCCGCGTCACCGTCGTCGACCAGGCTGAGCACCGGGCGGCCGAGGTCGGCGCGGCGGGCGCCGTCGACCAGCAGCGCCGGGCCGTCGAGCCAGTCGAGGCCGGGAGCGGCGCCGGCGGTGTCGACGGCGGCACAGCAGACCATGGCCGTGACGTGGTCGGCGAGCAGCTCGCGGCCCGTCCGGGGCGGCTGCAGCGGGAACAGCGGAAGGCCGCCCTCGACCATCCCGTCGCCCCAGGCCACACCCACCGCGGCGTCCTGCGCACGGCTGCCGAGGGCGGCCTGGCGGGCCGCCTCCTCGCGCTCCTCGCGCTCGACCTCGGCGCCCAGCCGGGCGGCGACGAGGTCGCCCGCCTGCTCGTCATGGACGAGCCGGTCGATGACCCGGGCCAGGGTCGGGCCCGCGGGCGGGGCGGCGGGCTCGCCCGCCCGGCGGTCGGCGGGGGCGGCCGCGGGGTTCGCGGGCGGACCGCCGCCGGGGCGGCGGCCGGCGGCCCCGCGGGCCGGGGTGCTGGCGTACGACAGGGTCGGGGCGGCGGGGGTCGCCTTCGGGGCCGTGGGCGGGGTCGTCGGGAGCGCCGCCGGGAGGTCGTCGAGGACGCGGTGGAGGCGGGCGGCCTCCAGGCGCCATTTGCGGTCCACGACCTCTTCCGGGTACTGGTGCCAGCCGACCGGTGACCAGTCGGGCCCGGGCTCGGCCGGGCCGCCGTGGAAGAGGCGGGCGGCCAGCAGGGAGGCGGCGCGGTCGATGGCGCCCGGCTCCTCCAGGAGGTCGCAGGCGGGGCGCTCGCCCAGACGGGAGGCGAAGCCGTCGGCGAGGCGGTCGCGGCGGGAGAGTTCGGTGAGGGCGGAGACCACGCCGGCATCCAGCCGGGAGGGCCAGCGGCCCATCCGCCAGGCGGGCAGCGCGACCCGGGTGAGCAGCCGGTCCCAGCCGGCGTAGGCGAGGCCGACCTGCTCCTGGGCGACGATCCGCAGGCCGTAGTCGACGGTCTGGGCGCGCTCGGAAGCGGCGGCCGCGACGGCCCGTTCCATGATCGTGGCGTGCTCGCGGCAGGCCCTCAGCAGCAGCCGCGCCACCTGGCCGACGAAGCGGAGCACCGGGCCGCGCAGGGGGCCACGGGCGCGGGCCGAGACCGCGGCCGCGGCGTCCAGGCCGCGGATGAAGCGGCGGGCGGCGGCTATGTCGGGGTGGGCCGAGGGGCCGGTGCCGGCGACGACGGGGGCCAGCAGGGCGCGCAGTTCCGCGACGCGCATCCACCACAGGAACGGGGAGCCGATGACCAGGACCGGTGCCTTCGGCGCCCGGCGCGCCTCGGCCGGGGGGTGCCCACCTCGGTCGGGCGGGCCGTGGGCGCGGTGCGTACGGTCCTCCAGCCAGCTGTCGCAGTCCGGGGTGAGCGCTATCGCGGACGGCGCGGGGACCTCCAGGCGCTCGGCGAGGTCGCGGACGAGGCGGTAGAGGTCGGGGGCGGACTTCTCGGAGATCGGCACCGAGGGGCTGAGCGCGGGCCGGGCACGCGCGACGACGGTCGCCACCAGGGCCGCCAGCAGCAGGCTGAGCACCGCCGCGCCGCTGACGATCCAGCGGGCGAGGTCCCAGCCGCCGCCCGCGCCGAGATGGCCGCTCGCCCGGCCGGCGAACAGCACCACCGCCGCGGCCGCGGGCAGCAGCGCCACCGCCAGCGCCGCGCCGCGCACCCTCAGCACGGCGAGGGCGCGGGCACGCGCCGCCAGGACGCCTGTTTCCGGACTTGCCACGAGCCTGTACACCCCCTGCTGTCCTGATGGAGCCGGACGGAGAGAACACGGGACGGACGCCTTCGAACACTGCGCTTTGTAACGGACGCCTTCGAACACTGCGCTTTGTAGTGGTGCGAGCGAGCTCGCTCATCACCACTGTGGCACTGGCCACTGACATCGCAATGCCGGTGAGCCACTTGCCGGACGTCGCCGCGGCGACCGTGCCGTATCAGGGCACGGCATCCGCAGGACGCTTGCGCGGCACCCTAGTTGGGGGTGCGGGCCTCGTCAGCCGGAATCTGGTGTGGTCACTCGATGGAATGGCTTTGGGTAAAGCCGGGAACCCGCGGCAAGGCGGTACGGGCACCCGGGGCCGTGCGGCCGGGGCCGCAGGTGGCCCCGCGGCCGCACTGCCTACGCGCCCGGTGCCTGCGCCGCCTCGTCCGCGACTTTGGCGGCGATGTCCGTACGGTGCTGCGAGCCGTCCAGGGAGATCCGGCCCACGGCGCGGTAGGCACGCTGCCGGGCGGTGGTGAGGTCGGATCCGGTGGCGGTGACCGACAGCACCCGGCCGCCCGCGCTGAGCACCGCGCCGGAGTCGTCGCGCCGGGTGCCGGCGTGCAGGACGTACGCCTCCGGGGCGTCCTGCTCGGCGACCTCGGCCAGCCCCTCGACGACGTCGCCGGTGCGCGGGGTGCCCGGGTAGTTGTGGGAGGCGATGACGACCGTCACGGCGGCGTCGTCGCTCCAGCGCAGCGGCGGGAGGGCGGCCAGCTCGCCGGTGGCGGCGGCCCGCAGCAGGCCGCCGAGCGGGGTCTTGAGGCGGGCGAGGACGACCTGGGTCTCGGGGTCGCCGAAGCGGGCGTTGAACTCGATCACCCGCACACCGCGGGAGGTGATCGCCAGGCCCGCGTAGAGCAGCCCGGAGAAAGGGGTGCCGCGGCGGCGCAGCTCGTCGACCGTGGGCTGCAGCACGGTGGCCATGACCTCGTCGACCAGCTTGGGGTCGGCCCAGGGCAGCGGGCTGTAGGCACCCATGCCGCCGGTGTTGGGGCCCTGGTCGCCGTCGTAGGCGCGCTTGAAGTCCTGGGCGGGCTGCAGCGGGACGACGCTCTCGCCGTCGGTGATCGCGAAGAGCGAGACCTCCGGGCCGTCGAGGAACTCCTCGATCACGACGCGGTCGCAGGCCAGCGCATGGGCGCGGGCCGCCTCGACGTCCTCGGTGACCACGACGCCCTTGCCGGCGGCCAGGCCGTCGTCCTTGACGACGTACGGCGCCCCGAAGGCGTCCAGGGCCTCGTCGATCTCTTCCGGGGTGGTGCAGACATAGCTACGGGCCGTGGGGACGGCCGCGGTGGCCATCACGTCCTTGGCGAAAGCCTTGGAGCCCTCCAGCTGGGCGGCCTGGGCCGAGGGGCCGAAGACCGGGATACCGCGGTCGCGTACGGCGTCCGCGACGCCCGCCACCAGCGGGGCCTCGGGGCCGACGACGACCAGGTCGGCCTCCAGGCCGACCGCGAGTTCGGCGACGGCCGCGCCGTCGAGGGCGTCGACCCCGTGCAATTCGGCCACCTCGGCGATGCCGGCGTTGCCGGGAGCGCAGTGCAGCGCGGTGACGTCGGGGTCGAGGGACAGAGAGCGGCACAGGGCGTGTTCGCGGGCGCCGCCGCCGATGACGAGGACCTTCACGGTGGCAGCCTAGACGAATGCACCAGGCGGCCGGACGGCGGCCTTGCGCCGATCGCACAACGACCGTGCGGCGGCCGGAAACCAACGGAGTCCCTGCGCGGCCCTGGCAACTCTTTCGGGTGAGATCCCCGATGTCCCTATAGCCGACTCCGCACCACTTCTGGGCGGAAATAGCGTGATCTTGCGGCCGACGCCAGCCGTTCGGCGGTAGGAAGGGAGCTGTGCGTGACGGTCGTCACGTTATGTCACGCGTGCACCACGTATGTCACGCGCGCACCGCACGTTCTGGCGGGGTGGAGCAGAGAGCGCAGAGAGGGAGTGCACGGGTGAGTCAGCCGGAGATGCAGCCCGAGGGGCCCCCTCGGGAGGGCGGCCGCTCCCCTCGGCGGTACGGGAGGCGGGGCCGCGCCCGGCGGGACCTCGCCGGGCGGGCCTTTCCGCTCGGCGACTGGGGCGAGCCGGGCGGCCGCCTTCAGGCGCTCTATCTCTGGACCGAGGAGGGCGCGCTGCGCGCCGCCGACTGGTACCTGCACGACCGGCTGGCCAAGCGCCGCGGTGCACGGGCGCTGCGGCTGGGGGCCGCGGCCGGGATGACGGTGGGCGGGGCGCTGCCGCTGCTGGATCTGGCCGGGGTCTGGGAGGGCGGGGCGTCCTGGGGCTGTCTGTCGCTGCTGCTGGCGGCGGTGTGCGTGGCCGGCGACCGGTACTTCGGGGTGACGGCCGGCTGGATGCGGGATCTGGCGACCGCCCAGGCCATTCACCGGCGGCTGGAGGCGCTGCAGTTCGACTGGGCGTCGGAGGGCGTACGCGAGGTGCTCGGGCCGACGGAGGGGACGGCGAGCGAGGCGGTGGAGCGCTGCCTGGGAGTGCTGCGGCGGTTCAACGAGGACCTCGGGGAGCTGGTGCGGACCGAGACGGCCGACTGGATGGCGGAGTTCCGGGCCGGTCCGGTGCCGCAGGCCACGCAGGCGATGGTCCCGTGGGCGGCGGCGCGGCCGGACGGAGCGGGCCCCACGGGCCGGTTCGCGGTGCCGCACCGCACACGACCGAACATGCCGCGGCAGCGGCCGCCGGAGGCGGGGCGCTAGGCGCTTGGCGCTTGGCGCTTGGCCTGCTTCCCACGTTTCGCTGCGCTTTGCCCGCCTCCCACGTTGTTGTCTGGCCCGCCGTGGTGGTTGTTCGCCGTTGCGCCTGGCGGCGGGCGTTTGTGTGTCGGGTGCGGTGACAGCCCTACGGACTTCGTCCTACTGTCTGTCCCCTCCCGTGGGTGGATGGGAAGAAGGGTCGGTGGGGGCGAGCCTCATCTGTCGACCACGCGCGCACGAAGGCCGACGTCCACCCCCACGGCTTTTTTCCACCCATCCACGGGAGGGGGCGGGCCGGAGGGGCTGGGTGTCCGGACGTAAAGCGCAGCAGTCCGGACACCCAGCCCCGGAGGACCGACACCGGCACCCGAACAGCCCCGCGCAGCGGACCCCGCCCGCCGCAGGCGAACCCAGAGAAACCCCCACGGCGGGCCAGACAACAACGTGGGAGGCGGGCCAAGCGCAGCGCCCAGCGACTAGCTGAAGACGATCATGGACCCTTGGCCCAGGCTTCGGGTCGCGGCCGCGTGCAGGCCGAGCCACACATGGCGTTCCCGGGCGAAGGGGCCGTCGTCCAGGGGCACCGCGCCCGCGCGCTCCTCCAGGGAGGTGGGACCGGACGGCGGTGCGGGGGCGGCCGGAGGATTGGCCGGATCGATGCCCAGGGACGGCGCGACCAGTTCGAGGTCGCGCAGCAGGCCGTGCGAGGAGCCCAGCGGGCCGCCGCCCTCCAGCAGCTCGTCGTCGGCGAGCGGATGCGGGAAGTCGACCGGGACGTAGGCGCCCGCGTGGTCGTAGTGCCACACCAGGTGGGACTGCTGCGCGGTGGTCTCGAACATCTCCAGCAACTGCTCGTAGTCGCCGCCCAGTTCGTCGACCGGCGTCACCTCCAGGCCGCACAGGCGCAGCAGGTAGGCGCGGCGCAGGAAGTGCAGCGCGTCGTAGTCGAACCCGGCGATGGGGGCGACGTCACCGGACAGGCCCGGCATATAGCTGAAGACCGGGACCGGTGGCAGTCCCGCCTCCGTCAGGGCCTTGTCGTAGGCGGCGATCTCTTCGGAGAACGGGTTGTCGGGGCTGTGGCACAGCACATCGACGAGGGGTACCAGCCACAGGTCACATGCCACGAGTGAGGGCTCGCTTCCGGTCGGGGACGGGGACACCGGCGCACGTACGCTTACGAGTACGGCCCATTACGGCCGAGTCGGGACAGCGTAGTGCCAGCCGCGCGATCCGACGAGGGTGAGCGTCGGGCGGCTGAGGGCCGCTATCGGACGAGCGCGAGGGAGTGCTCGTTGTACTCGGCGATCAGTTGTTGCGCGGCGGGCAGGTCGTGGCGGATCAGGGCGTCGGCAAGGGCGCTGTGGCCCTGCCAGAGGTGGCCCTTGAGGTCGTCCTCGCGGCGCAGCAGCGGGACCGCGAACATCCAGGTCTGCACGCGGATCCGGTCGAGGAAGTCGCTGATGTAGGGGTTGTTCACGATGCTGCTCAGCTCGCGCCAGAACCGCAGGTCGTAGCCGATGAGCACGTCCAGGTCGCCGGCCCGGGCGGCCCGCTCGGCCTCCTCGGCGCGGCGGCGGATGGAGATCAGCACCTGCCCCGGGGTGGCGCGCAGCGCCCGGTCGGCGTCGCTGCGGAAGATGCCCTCGATGATCAGGGTGCGGGCCTCGACCATGGCGCGGAAGTCGTCGGCGGTGAAGGCGTGCACCTTGAAGCCGCGGTGCTGCTCCACGTCGAGCAGCCCCTGTGCGCTCAGGTCGAGCAGGGCCTCGCGCACCGGGGTCGCGGAGACGCCGTACTGGTCGGCGATCTCCTTGACGGTGAAGGGGTGACCGGAGGGCAGCCGGCCCGCCAGCAGCTCGTCGCGCAGCGCGTCGGCGATCTGCTGGCGCAGGGTGCTGCGACGTATGACTGAGCTGTCTCCGCCGGCGGCCATCGTGTGCGTCTCCTTCGACGTCCATGACCGCGCAGGTGGGAGCGGCCCCCGCCCACGATAGGCGAGGGCCGCGCGGGCGTCTCAGACAGTGTGCGCATCCGCCGCGGTCAACGCCTCGTCGAGGGCGCTCAGGCCCTCCTTCGCCTCGGCCTCGGTGATCGTGCAGGCCGGGACGACATGGGTGCGGTTCATGTTCACGAACGGCCACAGACCGCCGCGCTTGCAGGCCGCGGCGAATTCCGCCATCGGAGCGTTGGCGGCGCCGGAGGCGTTGTAGGGCACCAGCGGTTCGCGGGTCTCCTTGTTCCTGACCAGGTCCAGGGCCCAGAAGACGCCCAGGCCGCGGACCTCGCCGACGGACGGGTGCCGCTCGGCGATCTCGCGCAGGGCCGGGCCGATGACCCGCTCGCCGAGGTCCGCGGCGTTCTCCACGATCCGCTCCTCGGCCATCGCGTTGAGGGTGGCGACGGCGGAGGCGCAGGCCAGCGGGTGGCCGGAGTACGTCAGACCGCCCGGGTAGGGGCGCTGGTCGAAGGTGGCGGCGATCTCGGCGCTGATCGCCACGCCGCCCAGCGGGACGTAGCCGGAGTTGACGCCCTTGGCGAAGGTCAGCAGGTCCGGGGTGACGCCGAAGTGGTCGGCGGCGAACCAGTGGCCGGTGCGCCCGAAGCCCGCCATGACCTCGTCGAGGATGAAGACGATGCCGTAGCGGTCGCAGATCTCGCGGACGCCGGCGAGGTAGCCGGCCGGCGGGACCATGATCCCGGCGGTGCCCGGCACGGTCTCCAGGATGATCGCGGCGATCGACTGCGGGCCCTCGAAGGCGATGGTCTGTTCCAGGTGGGCGAGGGCGCGCTCGCACTCCTGCTGCTCGCTCTCGGCGTGGAAGGGGGAGCGGTAGAGGAACGGGCCCCAGAAGTGGACGACGCCGGCGGAGGCGGTGTCGGAGGGCCAGCGGCGCGGGTCGCCGGTCAGGTTGATCGCGGCGGCGGTGGCGCCGTGGTACGAGCGGTAGGTCGACAGGACCTTGGTGCGGCCGGTGTGCAAGCGGGCCATCCGGACGGCGTTCTCGACGGCCTCCGCGCCGCCGTTGGTGAAGAAGATCTTGTCGAGGTCCCCGGGGGTGCGCTCGGCGATCAGCCGGGCGGCCTCGGAGCGGACGTCCACGGCGAAGCCGGGCGCGATGGTGCACAGCTTCGCGGCCTGCTCCTGGATCGCGGCGACGACCTTGGGGTGCTGGTGGCCGATGTTGGTGTTGACCAGCTGCGAGGAGAAGTCGAGGTAGCGGTTGCCGTCGTAGTCCCAGAAGTACGAGCCCTCGGCGCCGGCGATCGCCACCGGGTCGATCAGGCCCTGCGCGGACCAGGAGTGGAAGACGTGTGCGCGGTCGTCGGCCTTTACGGCCCGCCCGGCGGCAGGGTCGGCGGCGGAGTGCGTCGTGGTCACGGTCAGTACCTCGGATCGGGTCGCTCGGGTCCGCCGGGGGATGGGCGCGGCGTACGCGTCTCAGCCTAAGGATCAGCCTCCGCAGACCGATACCGACAGTCTGTATGGCACTCACCACCCGCACGGACAGAATGTCGGCGCTGCTGTAGGAAGCTCCAGCGCGGCGGGCGGCGGGCGGCGGACGGCGGGTTCCGTCGCCGACGAGGACGACGGGCCCGGCTTCCCCGACGGCCAGGTCCCGGCCGTCGGGGCAAACAGCGCCAACCGGCGGGCGGCGTCAGGCGGCCGCGGGGAAGGCCGTGCGGACCGCCGGCCGCCAGTGGGTGGCGGACAGGTCCGGGCGCAGCGCCGCCAACGCGCCGCAGTACTTGGTGAATTCGGCGGCCCGCAGGCCGTGGTCGTGCAGCAGCCGGTCCACCGCCGTCAGACGGCCGGCGGTCTTGATCCCGACCAGGACCAGTCCGCCGTCGGCCCGTACCGTGCGCCCGGTGGCCAGGTCCCGGCATTCCAGCGCCGCGTCGCAGGTGATGCGCTGGCCGTCCGCGACGAAGGTGGCCCGTATGTAGTCGGTCTCGATCGAGCGGTCCAGCTCGGTGGGGGCCGCGAGGCCGTAGCGGCGGTCGAGTACGGAGGCCAGGAAGCCGCGCGAGGCCGGGCCGAGGGCCGCGTCGCCCGGCAGCAGCGGCCGGCGGTGCTTGACCGTCTCGCCGCGCCGCCCCATGAGCTTGATCTCGAACTGCCGCTCCCCGGTGTCCTCGTAGAGCCGCTCGCGGATCTTGTAGCGCAGCCGGCCGCCCTGCCGGTGGTCGTGGAAGGACCGCAGGTCGGGGGTGTCGTAGTGGACGGAGTGGTAGCGGAACCAGCGGCGCCCGTTGATGCACAGCGCGGCGAACGGGCCGCCGGGCCTGCGGTGGTCGGTGAGTTCGGCGGCGAACGCGGCGAAGACCTCCACCGGTACCAGGTAGCTGCGGTCGAAGCGGGTGAGGAGTTCGGCCCGTGCCTGGACGTCGGCGAGCGGTACGGGGCGCGCGGCCATGGCGGCGCGGGCGAGGGCGCGTACGGCGGGGATCACACGGTCTCCTTGGCAGGCGGGTGACGGGGGGATCGTGCGGGACCGGGGAGCGCGCGACGGCGTGGTCGGCGCCGTGGTCTTGGGTGTTGCCGTCGTGGGTGGTGCCGTGGTCTTGGGTGGTGCCGTCGTGGGTGGTGCCGTCGTGGGTGTTCTACGCCTGGCGGACCGGGAAGGTTCCGGTACTCGGAAACAGATATCCGCCACCATCACGTCCCGGACGGAATCCACCGTGTGCACCGTCCGGCTCAGCGGCTCCCTTGGGCGCCGCGCCAAGTCGGCGCGCAGGGCGTCCCGGTCGGCGTGCAACGCGTCCCCAGTGGCCACCGCACGGCGGGCGCGCGACAGCAGCCGCGGCGCGTCGGCGACTTGGACGACCAGCGGCAACGGCACGGCCGGCGCTCCGGCGAGGGCGAGCGGCGCGGGACCGCCCGCGGGACGGGGCCCGCGGGCTCCCGGCGGCCCGGGGCCCCTCGATATCCTCACCAGGGAAGCGGGTGGCGGGGACCCGTATGCGAACGCGCCCGCGCCTGATCGCCCACAGGGCGAATTCGGGGGGAAGGACGACGGATCGTGGAAGAGCCGGGACGTGCTGGGCGGCTGGGGCAGCCGGGGCGCGAGGGGCGGCCCGCGGGGCTGGCGCCGTTGGGGGCGCGGGATCCGCGGCAGATCGGTGAGTACCGCCTGATCGGGCGGCTCGGCGAAGGCGGGATGGGACGGGTGTTCCTGGCCCGTTCCGACCGCGGCCGTACCGTCGCGGTCAAGCTGGTGCGCGCGGAGCTGGCCGACGAGGAGGAGTTCCGGGCGCGCTTCCGGCGGGAGGTGCGGGCCGCGCAGCAGGTCGCCGGGGAGTGGACCGCGCCCGTACTGGACGCGGACACCGAGGCCGAGACCCCCTGGCTGGCCACGGGCTACCTCGCCGGCCTCTCCCTCCAGCAGGTCATCGGCGGCAGCGGCACCCCGCTGCCCGAGCGCACGGTGCGGATCCTGGCGGTCGGGCTGGCCCGTGCGCTGGGCTCGATCCACGCCGCCGGCATCGTCCACCGCGACCTCAAGCCGTCCAACGTGCTGATCACCATCGACGGGCCCCGGGTCATCGACTTCGGCATCGCGCGGGCGCTGGAGGGGCTCACCGCCAGCGGCGTCACACGGACCGGCGGGGCGGTCGGCTCGCCCGGTTTCATGGCGCCCGAGCAGGTGCGCGGCGAAGCGCTCACGCCGGCCTGCGACGTCTTCTCCCTCGGGTCGGTGCTGACCTACGCGGCCACCGGGCGGCAGCCTTTCGGGACGGCCGACAGCGCGGCGCACGCGCTGATGTACCGCGTCGCCCAGGAGGAGCCGGACCTGTCCGCGCTGCCCGAGGGGCTGCACGAGCTGATCAGCGGCTGCCTGGCGAAGGACCCCGCGCGGCGGCCCACCCCGGAGCGGCTGGTGGAGTTGGCGGAGCGGGACGGCGCCGGGCCGGGCGCGGACGAGGAGCCGTGGCTGCCGGGTGCGCTGACCGCCCGGCTGGGGCGGCACGCCGTGGAGCTGCTGGAGGCGGAGAACCCGCACGGGGAGGAGCCGGCGGACGGCGCGACGGACCCGTCGGGCGCACCGGCCCCCGTGCCCTGGCCCGCGCCCGCGGACCCCGGTGTGCACGCCCTGCCCACCAGCGTCCCGCCCGCCCCCGGCGGCACCCCGCCGCCCCGCCCCGTTCCGCACACCCCGGCGCCCCACCCCCCGGCCGCCGCCCAGTGGCAGCCCGCCTTCGCCGCCCCGCCGCCCGCTCCCGCCGCGCCCCGGCCCCGGCCGCGCCGCCGGATCGGCACCGCCCTGCTCACGGTGGTGGCGCTGGCGCTCGCCGGGGCCGGTGCGGCCACCGCGTACTCGCTGCTGACCGACCGGGACAGCGGCGTACGGTCGGCGGAGGGGAACGGCGGCCGGCCGACCACGGGGCCGGCGCAGTCCGCCGCGCACGGCGGGATTCCCACCGCCTACCTGGGCACCTGGGAGACGACGGTCGACGACGCCGGCACCGACGTCCGGCGCTTCACCCTCACCCAGGGCAAGGCCGGCGACACCGTGCTGACGATGACGGCCACCGGTGCCAGCTACCGCTGCGAGTTCACCGCCACCCTCACCAGCACCGGCCCGCCGGTCCGGCTCGGCCCGTCCACCGTGGTCTCCGGTCCGTCCGACAGCTGCACCCCCGGCAAGCCGAGCACCCTGGAGATGGTGAGCGGGGCGCTGCGCCGGGTCTCCGACGACGGCAAGGCGCTGTCGTACCGCAGGACGGGGTGACGGCGCGGGCCCGTGCCGGTGCTGGACGCGGACACCGAGGCCGAGATGCCCTGGGTCGCCACCGGCTACATCGCCGGGCCGACGCCGGTCGTCGAGCGGACGGCCGCACCGGGCTGCGCCCCGGAGAGCAGCTCCGTCCTCCGCCTGGCGGGCGACGGGACCGTGCACCGCGAGTTCCTGGGAGGCGGTGAACAGCCACGCCGCTACTCCAGGGCCGGGTAGCGGCGCGACCGGTGTTCCGGTGGCACACCTCGTCAGCGCACGTAGTTCTTGAGGGCTTCCGTGTCGAGGGCGATGTCTACCGGAGCGGGGAGGGTGACCTGCTCGCCGAAGGGCACCCGATGGACAACGAGGTAGCAGCCCCTCTCCGGGGCGGGGTTGTCGTGTACGACGACCTCACAGCGGTCGCGGTCCACGAGGAGATGGACGGGGATGCCCGCGGCTGCGTAGGCAGCGGGTTTCTCCTGCCGATCGCGGCGTTCGGTGTCCCCGTCATACGACGTGACCTCGACGGTCATCAGCACACCATCGGGATTGGCCCACTCTCCGTGGCCGGCGAAGTGGTCGACGGGCACGAGCGTGCCATCAGGGCGAGCCCGGCCCTTGCGGTACTCCCCGACCTTCAGGCCCCTGGTTGTGTAGAGGTCCAACTCCGGGCGGGCCTGCATGCACTGCCTGAGCAGCCACATGATGATCGCGTCGTGATCTCCGTCCGGCACCGGCTTCTCCTCGATCCGTCCGTTGATGAACTCCAACGTGACGGTCTCGGGCGCGGCGGAGGCGATCTCCTCGAACTCCTCCACCAGCATGTGAGACGTGCGCTCGGCCATAACCGTCATGCTGCACTCCTTTCTGGGCGAAAGCCAGTGTTGCCAGGCGCAGTCGGGGCCGGAGTGGCCTTTCCCAGCAGACCACTCGTTCGATCACACGCGTGTACGCACAAGGGCCCGCCCACCGCCGGACGACGGTGTGCGGGCCCCTGGGCCGACGGTGCTACGACAGGAACGAGTTGATCTCGATCGTCTCGTTGCGGCCGGGGCCGACGCCGATCGCGGAGATCGGGGCGCCGGACATCTCCTCCAGCGCCTTGACGTATGCCTGGGCGTTCTTCGGCAGGTCGGCGAAGGTCTTCGCCTTGCTGATGTCCTCGGACCAGCCCGGCAGCATCTCGTAGACCGGCTTCGCGTGGTGGAAGTCGGTCTGGCTGTAGGGCAGCTCCTCGACGCGCTTGCCGTCGATCTCGTACGCGACGCAGACCGGGATCTGCTCCCAGCCGGTCAGCACGTCCAGCTTGGTGAGGAAGAAGTCGGTCAGGCCGTTGACCCGGGTCGCGTAGCGGGCGATGACCGCGTCGAACCAGCCGCAGCGGCGGTCGCGGCCGGTGGTGACACCGCGCTCGCCGCCGATGGTGCGCAGCGCCTCGCCGTCCTTGTCGAACAGCTCGGTCGGGAACGGTCCGGCGCCGACCCGCGTCGTGTAGGCCTTGAGGATGCCGATGACGCGGTTGATCTTCGTGGGACCGACGCCGGCACCCGTGCAGGCGCCGCCCGCGGTCGGGTTCGAGGACGTGACGAAGGGGTACGTGCCGTGGTCGATGTCGAGCAGCGTGCCCTGGCCGCCCTCGAAGAGCACGACCTTGTCGTCGTCGAGCGCCTTGTTGAGGATCAGCGTGGTGTCGGCGACGTAGCCCTTGATCTGGTCCGCGTAGCCCAGCAGCTCCTCGACGACCTGCTGCGCCTCGATGGCGCGGCGGTTGTAGAGCTTGGTCAGCAGCTGGTTCTTGACGTCGAGGGCCGCCTCGACCTTCTGGGTCAGGATCGACTCGTCGTAGAGGTCCTGCACCCGGATGCCGACGCGGTTGATCTTGTCGGCGTAGGTCGGGCCGATGCCGCGGCCGGTGGTACCGATCTTCCGCTTGCCGAGGAAGCGTTCCGTCACCTTGTCGAGCGTCGTGTGATACGAGGTGATCAGGTGCGCGTTACCGCTGAGCAGCAGCTTGGACGTGTCGACGCCGCGCTCGTTGAGTCCGCTCAGCTCGGAGAGCAGGACCGCCGGGTCGACGACGACGCCGTTGCCGATGACCGGGGTGCACCCCGGCGAGAGGATTCCGGAAGGGAGAAGGTGCAGCGCGTACTTCTGGTCGCCGACGACGACCGTGTGGCCGGCGTTGTTGCCGCCCTGGTAGCGCACCACATAGTCAACGGACCCACCGAGCAGGTCGGTGGCCTTTCCCTTGCCCTCATCACCCCACTGAGCACCGAGCAGCACAAGTGCGGGCACAGGCGTACACCCCTTCCGGGCGGGGCATGTCCAACGTGCGTGGATGGCGTCAGCGTGCGTGTTCACGCGTCCGTCATCGCTAGAGCCGTCGAACCGGTGCCCCGGAATAGACGAAGCCCCTGGCGCAATAGCGCAAGGGGCTCTTGCACCGAGATGCTACCTGAGGAAGGACCGAGGTGTCGGCGCAGCCTTCTGGGCACTCTCCCGTGGACTCCGTTCGGGGGCATCCCCTGCTCGTGGTCATCGACCCGGTCGCCCGCAGTACCGACGGGGAATCCGTGCGGATCGCGAAGGACGTCCTGTGCGCGGGCGCGGGGGCGAAGATCTGCCTGCCCGAGGGGCCGGAGGAATTCGCGCGGATTCTTGCCCGGCGGGGGCAGCGGCGGCCGGTGGTGATCGGCGACGACCGGGCGCTGCTGCGGGTCGTGGGCCTGCTGCACAAGGAACGGGAGCTGGCCGGGGTGCCGGTCTCGATGGTCCCGGTCGGGGCGCCGGCCGCCGTCACGCTGAGCCGGACCCTGGGCGTGCCCACGGACACCGTCGCCGCCGCCCGGGCCGTCCTGGACGGCGGGGAGCGGCCGATGGACCTGCTCACGGACGACAGCGACGGCATCGTGCTGGGCGGGCTGCGCATCCCGTGCGGAAGCGACGCCGGCGGCGGCAGCGGTGCCCGGCACGGGCGTCCCGGGGCGTTCGTGCCCGGCGCGGCGGCCCCGGCCGACCCGACGGGCCCGGAAGCCGCCCGGGGCGGGCCGGCGGACGGGTGCTGGGAGTCCGCGCGCCCGAGCGGGGCCGGGCGCCCGGAGGAGCATCGGCCCTGGTGGGGTCCGGCCGCGCGGACCGCCCGTACGGCGCTGTCGCTGCTGGCGCCGGCGGCGGGCCTGGGCGGACGGCGCGCCCGGGTGCCGGGCCAGCGGCTGCGGATCGAGGCGGACGGGGTGGTGCTGGCGGATCTGGACCGGCCGGTGCGCGGGGTGTCGGTGGTCCCGGGCGCCCAGGCCGGGGCGCGGTACGGCCGGGCCGACGGCGGCCCGGCGCTGGCGGAGGTCGTGGTGCACTGGCCGGACGAGGGACGGCCGGTACGGGCCAGGGCGCGGGCGGTGACGGTCTCCGGCGCGGATTTCCACTACCGGGCGGACGCGGTGGTCGGCGGCCCGGTCAGAACCCGGACCTGGACCGTGCAGCAGGGGGCCTGGCGGCTCCAGCTCCCGCGGAACGGGTGAGGACCGCGGCCGACGGGGGCCGGTGAAGGCACCCCATCGGACAGGCCCTAGTCCTCGTACCGGCTGCGCAGCTCGTCGCGGTGCTCGCGCCAGCGCTCCAGCATGACGGGCAGCTCCTTCTGGAGGAACTCGAAGAAGACGACGGTCTCGTTGAGCCGGCGGCCGGCCGGGGTGGTCGCGCCGAGGCTGTCGACGCCGTCGCGCAGGGTGCCCTCCCAGCGGGTGAGGACGTTCTCCCGGCGCGCCAGCGCCTCGTACCACTGGTCGCTGTGGACGCGGTAGCGGTCGCGGCGGGAGCCGGGCTCGCGCTCCCGGCTGACCATGTCGACCTGGGAGAGGTAGCGGACCGCGCCGGAGACTGCGGCGGGGCTGATCTGGAGGCGCTCGCCCAGCTCGGCCGAGGTCAGCACGCCGGAGTCCGAGGAGAGCAGGCAGGCGAAGACCCGGGCGGGCATCCGCGCCATGCCCGCCTCGACCAGCTGCGCCGCGAAGCGCTCGACGAACAGCGAGACCGCCTCCTGGGTGCGTCCGTCGTCGCTCTGCTGTCGCTGCTCACTCATATCCGCATCATCTCCCCTGATCAGACCCGCACCCCCGACTTTATACGGTTTCTTAACTTCACAAATTTGTGAAACTAGCGTAGCTTCCAAAGCATGACCACGGCAATCGCTCCCGCTCCCGCCATCCGGGTGGACGGCCTCCACAAGTCGTTCGGGCGGACCCGCGCACTGGACGGCCTCGACCTCCGCGTCGGGGCCGGCGAGGTACACGGCTTCCTCGGCCCCAACGGCGCCGGGAAGTCCACCACGATCCGCGTCCTGCTCGGCCTGCTGCGCGCCGACGGCGGCACCGCCCGGCTCCTGGGCGAGGACCCCTGGCACGACGCCGTCGCACTGCACCGCCGCATCGCCTACGTCCCCGGTGATGTCACCCTGTGGCGCAACCTCTCCGGCGGTGAGGTCATCGACCTCTACGGGCGGCTGCGCGGGGGGCTGGACACCACGCGGCGGGCCGCGCTCCTGGAGCGGTTCGAACTCGACCCCACCAAGAAGGGGCGGACGTACTCCAAGGGCAACCGCCAGAAGGTCGCCCTGGTCGCCGCGTTCGCCTCGGACGTCGATCTGCTGATCCTCGACGAGCCGACCTCCGGGCTGGACCCGCTGATGGAGGGGGTCTTCCAGGACTGCGTCGCCGAGGAGCGCGACCGCGGCCGTACGGTCCTGCTCTCCAGCCATGTGCTGTCCGAGGTCGAGGCGCTCTGCGACCGCGTCAGCATCATCCGCAAGGGGCGGACCGTGGAATCCGGCTCCCTGGGCGAGCTGCGGCATCTGACCCGCACCTCGGTCGTCGCCGAACTCGCGGGCCCGCCCAACGGGCTGGCCGCGCTCCCCGGCGTGCACGGCCTCGCCACCCAGCCGATCGAGCAGGGGCGGGCGCACCGCGTCCGGCTCCAGGTCGACACCGACAAGCTCGACGCCGTACTGCGCTCGCTCGGCGCCTCCGGCGTCCGCAGCCTGACCAGCACCCCGCCCACCCTGGAAGAGCTCTTCCTGCGGCACTACCAGGACGACGGGCACGGCGAGGCCGCTGCCGAAGGGGCGGTCGCACGATGACCGCCGCGGCCGCACACCTCTCCGCCCGCCCGGCACGCGCCCGCCATCTGGCGGGCACCGGCGCCCTGTTGCGCCTCGCGCTGCGCCGCGACCGGGTGCTGATCCCGGCCTGGGTGCTGGCGCTGGGCGTCGCCGTCGCCTCCATGGGGGCGTCCTTCGAAGCGCTCTACGACACCGCCGCCAAACGCGTCGAGCTGGCCGGCTCGATGAACGCCAACGGCTCGATGCGGGCGCTGTACGGACCGGTCTTCAGCGACTCCGTCGGCGGCCTGATCGCCTGGCGGATGGCCGGCTTCGGCGCCGTCCTCGCCGCGGTGATGAGCCTGCTGATCGTCGTCCGGCACACCCGCGAGGAGGAGGAGACGGGCCGTCAGGAGCTGCTCTCCGCCGCCGTGGTGGGCCGCCGCGCACCGCTGACCGCGGCCCTGCTGTCGGCGCTGCTCGCCAACGCCGTACTCGCCGTACTGATCGCCGGCGGCCTGGCCAAGTCCGGTCGGCCGGCCGCCGGTTCGCTGGCGCTGGGTCTGGCCGTCGGCTGCACCGGCATGCTCTTCGCCGGCCTGGCCGCCATCGCGGCCCAGCTCACCGAGAGCGCCCGGATGGCCAAGGGGCTGACCGGTGCGGTCCTCGGACTCGCCTTCGCGCTGCGCGCCGCGGGCGACGCCGCCACCGCCGACGCCACCTCCCCGCTCACCTGGATCTCTCCGATCGGCTGGTCGGAGAACCTCCGCCCGTACGCCTCGGAGCGCTGGTGGGTGCTGCTGCCGTTCGTCGCGGCGACCGCGCTGGCGGTGGCTGCCGCCTACGCCCTGACCGCCCGCCGCGACATCGGCATGAGCTTTCTGCCCGCCCGCCCCGGACCGGCCTCCGCACCGCGCTCCCTGAGCGGCCCCTTCGGCCTGGCCTGGCGGCTGCAGCACACCACCCTGCTGGGCTGGACGCTCGGCTTCCTGTGCGCCGGCGGGATCTTCGGCGGCATCGCCAAGGGCGCCTCCGATCTGGTCGGCGACAACCGGCAGACGCGGGAGATCTTCGAGCGGATGGGCGGGCAGCAGGGGCTGACCGACGCCTTCCTGGCCACGATGCTGGGCATGCTCGGCATGGTCGCGGCGATCTACGCGGTCGGCGCGGTGCTCCGGCTGCGCGGCGAGGAGACCGGTGAGCGCGCGGAGCCCGTGCTGGCCGGAGCGGTGGGCCGGCTCCGCTGGGCCGCCGGCCATCTGGCCGTCGCCTTCGCGGGCACCGCCGTCATCCTGGCGTCCGGCGGCCTGGCCCTGGGCCTGTCGTACGGCCTCTCGGTCGGCGATGCCGGCGGCCACCTGGGCCCGGTGCTGGCCGCCGCGCTCGCACAGGTCCCGGCCGTCTGGACGCTCGCCGGCCTGGCGGTCCTGGTCTTCGGGGTGCTGCCCAAGGCCACCACCGCCGTCTGGGCCGCGGTGGGCGGCTGCCTGGCGATCGGGTGGATCGGGCCCAGCCTCACGTTCCCCCAGTGGGCCATGGACCTCTCGCCGTACGGCCATCTGCCCAAGCTCCCGGGGGCCGAGGCCACCGCGGCCCCGTTCCTCTGGCTCCTGGGCCTGACCGCCGTCTTCACCGCCGTCGGCCTCGCCGGTTTCCGCCGGCGCGACATCGGCTGAGCCCCGGGCGGCGGTTTCACGTGAAACCGCCGCCCCCACATCCGTGCGCCGCCGGAGCCGTAGCGGACTCCGGCGGCGCACTCGCTCGTCCACAGCCTGTGGACGGCCGACGGTCAACCCCCGGGCGTCACCAGTCGCGCCTCGTACGCGAACACCGCCGCCTGCGTGCGGTCGCGCAGCCCCAGCTTCACCAGGATGCGGCTGACATGCGTCTTGACCGTGGATTCGGCGACGACGAGATGCTCGGCGATCTCACCGTTCGACAGGCCCTGGGCCACCAGCACCAGCACCTCCGTCTCCCGCTCGGTGAGATCGGCGATGCGCTCCTGGGCGGGGGCACGCGGGGTGCCCAGGCGGGAGAACTCGGAGATCAGGCGCTTGGTCACGGTCGGGGCGAGCAGCGCCTCCCCGGAGGCGACGATGCGCACGCCCTCGGCGAGCTGGCCGGCCGAGGCGTCCTTGAGCAGGAAGCCGCTGGCTCCGGCGCGCAGCGCCTGGTAGACGTACTCGTCGAGGTCGAAGGTGGTCAGCACCAGGACCTTGGCGTCCGCGTTGGCGGCGACGATCTCGCGGGTCGCCTCCAGGCCGTTCATCTCCGGCATACGGATGTCCATCAGGACGACATCGGGCTTGAGGACGGCGACCTTGCGCACCGCCTGGCGCCCGTCGACCGCCTCGCCGACGACCTCGATGTCCGGCATGGCGTTGAGCAGGACGGAGAAGCCCTCGCGGACCATCACCTGGTCGTCGACGATCAGTACCCGGATCATGCGCCGCTCCCCTTGGGCGTGGTCTCCCCCGCCGCGCTCGACACCGGGATGAACGCGGCGACCTCGAAGCCGCCGTCCTCGGTGTGGTCTGCGGTCATCTCGCCGCCCAGCATTTGTACCCGCTCACGCATGCCCAGCACGCCGTGCCCCGCGCCCGGCGACGGCTTGGCCAGCCGGCTCGGGGCGCCGTTGACGATCCGCAGGCCGATCCCGCCCAGGACGTAGGAGATCTCCACCCGGGCGTCGGCGCCCGGCGAGTGCCGCAGCGCGTTGCTCAGGGCCTCCTGGACGATCCGGTACGCGGAGAGCTCCACGCCCTGCGGCAGCGGCCGGGGCGAGCCGGTGATCACGGCCTCCACGTCCAGTCCCGTGCTGCGGACGCTGTCGAGCAGCGAGTCGAGGCTGGCCAGCGTCGGCTGCGGGGCTTCGGGGGTGCTCTCGGCGAAGGCGTCCGGGTCCTCGGAGCGCACCACGCCCAGGATGCGGCGGAGTTCGGTGAGCGCGGCGACGGCGTTCTCCCGGATCGTGGCGAAGGACGTGGCCAGCTCCGGCGGGGTGTTCTCGACGCGGTACGGGGCGGCCTCGGCCTGGATGGCGATCACGGACATGTGGTGCGCGACCACATCGTGCAGCTCGCGGGCGATGGTGGCGCGCTCCTCCAGGAGGGTGCGCCGGGACCGCTCCTCGGCGGTGGCGGTCTGGGTCTCGACGACCTGCCGGCGCTCCTCGCGCCAGGCCCGCACCGCCGCGGCGGCGATCAGCACCAGGCCGGAGAAGAACGCCACCGGCGGCACATCGCCCGCACCGCTTCCGCTGAACACCGACAGCACTCCGGTCACACCGAAGGTGACCAGCCACATCTCCACCGCCAGCCGCGGCCGGGTCCGCAGCACCACGAGGGTCATCACGGCCAGGTGGGTGGGGAAGGCCGCGTCCCCGAAAGGACTGCCGTACGGGGAGAAGGCCGAGGTGACGAACCACCCCGCGACCACCGCGAACAGCGAGATCCAGTAGGCACCCACCGGGCGGAAGAGCGTCAGCGCGGGCGGGGCGGCCACCAGCAGGCAGTAGCCCGCCGCCAGCAGGCCCCGCACCGGGCCGGCGCCGTAGCTCATGGTGAAGGTCGCCAGGAAGACCAGCGCCGCGAAGCCGCCCACGATGAAGTGCGGCAGCCAGCGCGCCCAGTGCCGTATCCGCTCGGGCAGCCAGGGCACCCACCGGGACACCTTGGCGTCCTCCAGCGGCGGCATCGGGCGGAAGGCGAAGGCGTCGACGAACAGGTCCTGGCGCAGCCGGTGCAGCGCGCCATGAGCCATCCGTGCCTCGGAGCGCAGGGTGCTCTGCGTCTGGGTCTTCTCGTTCACGCTGACAACGGTAAGCAGAGACCGGCCCCCGGGCGTCCCCACCAATGGGGATCTCCCAGGGTCCGTCTCAAGTACTACTCGTCGGTCACAACAGCGCGACCAGCAGGCGGCAGCTGGGCGTGCCGGGCGTGACCGGCGCGTAGTGGCCCACGCCGGGCAGCTCGCGCAGGTCCGTACCGTCGGGGTGCGCCGCCGCGTAGCGCTGGGAGACGCCGAGCGGGACATCGTCGTCGTCGGCGCCGTGCAGGATCGTGACCGGGACGCCCGGCGGCGGGCGGCGGGCCGGGTCCGCGGCGGCCAGCCGCTCCGGGAGCCCGGGGCCCGCGCCCAGCAGTTCGGCGACCGCGCCGTTGCTCAGCCGCAGCTCATGGGCGTGGGCGAGATCGGCGACCGGCGAGACGGCGATCACCCGGGTCACGGGGGTGCCGGGGCGGGCGGCGGCCAGCAGCGCGAGATGGCCGCCCGCGGAGTGCCCCACGAGGACCACGCCCCCGGTGCCCGGGACCTCGTGCACCGCCGCCTCGACGGCCGCCGCGACGTCCTCGAACGTCTGCGGCGCACCGCCCCCGGCACCGACCCTGCGGTACTCCGCGAGCGCCACCGGCAGCCCCCGCCCGGCCAGCTCGGCGGCGAGCGGTGACAGATGGCGCCGGTCGTAGGCCGCGCGCCAGAACCCGCCGTGCAGGAGCAGCACCAGCGGACCGGGCGCCCCCGAGGGAGCGTCCGCGCCCGCCCGCGGCTCGTAGAGGTCGACGATCTGGTCCGGATGCGGCCCGTACGCCACCGTGCGGTCCGGCGCCACCGGGGCGAGCCCCAGCAGCGCCGTCTCCTCGTCCGTCACGCTCACCCGGCCGCTCCCGGCTCCCCTTCGGGCAGCGCCCCCAGCACCTCGCCGAGCGTCCACGCCGCCCGCTCCGCCTCCGCGAAGGAGGTGTAGAGCGGGGTGAAGCCGAAGCGCAGCACGTCCGGCCGGCGGAAGTCGCCGACCACCCCGCGCCGGATCAGCTCCTCCATCACCACGCCGGCACCCGAGCACGCCAGCGACACCTGGCTGCCGCGCCGCTGGTGGTCCGCCGGTGTCACCGACCGGACCCGGCCCGCTGGTACGTAGGCGCCGACGCACTCCAGGAAGAAGTCCGTCAGGGCGAGGCTCTTGGTACGGACGTCCTCGATGGCGACGCCGTCCCAGACCTCCAGCGCCGCCTCCAGCGCGAGCAGCGACAGGATGTCGGGGGTGCCGACCCGGCCGCGCACCGCGCCGTCCGCCGGGGTGTAGGCGGGGTCCATGGCGAACGGGTCGGCGTGCGAGTTCCAGCCCGGCAGCGGCGATTCGAACCGCTCCTGGAGGCTCTCGCGGACGTAGAGGTACGCGGGCGACCCCGGGCCGCCGTTGAGGTACTTGTACGTGCAGCCGACGGCGAGGTCGACGTGGTGCGCGTCGAGGCCGACCGGCAGGGCGCCGGCGCTGTGGCACAGGTCCCAGACGGCGAGCGCGCCCGCGGAGTGCAGCGCGTGGGTGATGCCGGGCAGGTCGTTGAGCTCGCCGGTGCGGTAGTCGACGTGGTTGACCAGCGCCAGCGCGGTCCGCTCGGTGACCTCGTCGGCGATCCGCGAGGGCTCCACGGGCCGCACCGCGAGGCCGGTCATCCGGGCCGCGGACCGGGCGATATAGCCGTCGGTCGGGAAGGTCGCGGCGTCGACCAGGATCTCCGTGCAGCCCTTCCCGGCCATCCGGACGCCGCCGACCACGGCCTTGAAGATGTTGACGCTGGTCGAGTCGCCGACCACCACCCGGCCGGGAGCCGCCCCGATCAGCGGGGCGATCTTGTCGCCGATCCGCTCGGGCGCGGTCCACCAGCCGGACTCCGTCCAGGAGCGGATGCGCAGCTCGCCCCACTCGCGCTCGATGACCTCGGCTATCCGGCCGGGCACCGCGCGGGGCAGCGCCCCGAGGGAGTTGCCGTCGAGGTAGACGGTGTCGTCGAGGGTGAAGCGGTCGCGGATCGCGGCGAGCGGATCGGCCGCGTCCAACTGCCGCGCGCGGACGGCCGCTTCCCGCTCGCCGGCGGACTCGGAGACGTCGGTGCTGCCGGGGGGTCGGTAGGTCTCAGACATGGCTGCGCGCCGTCCACAGCTCGGGGAAGACGTTCTTGCGGGCCCGCTTCTCCAACCAGGCCACACCCGCGGAACCGCCTGTTCCCATCTTCGCCCCCATCGCCCGCCGGGTCGCGACGAGATGGTCGTTGCGCCAGCGCCACACCAGCTCGCCGACCTCGGTCAGCGCCTCGCCGAGCCGGACCAGCTCCGACTCCTGCGGACCGGCGTAGATCGCGGCCCAGGCCGCCTCGACGGCCGGGTCCGGCTCGTAGCGCTGCGACGGGTCCCGCCGCAGTACGGCGTCGGGGAGGGCATGGCCGCGGCGGGCGAGCAGCCGCAGCACCTCGTCCCACAGGCTCGGCTCCTGGAGGGCCTTCTCCAGCTCGGCGTGGACCCGGGGCGCGCCGCGGTGCGGCACCAGCATGGACGAGGACTTCTCCCCGAGCAGGAACTCCATCCGCCGGTACATCGCGGACTGGAACCCGCTGCCCTCGCCGAGCGCACTGCGGTAGGCGTTGAACTGCGCCGGGGTCAGCTTCGCGAGCGGCTTCCAGGCGGCGTTGAGCGCCTCCAGCTCGTAGCCGGAGCGGCGCAGCGCGTCCATGGCCACCGTCAGGTCGTCGCGGCGCAGCGCCGCGGCGGCGGTCTGCCACTCATGGACGATGACGGTGAACCACAGCTCCATGACCTGTGTGGTGACCAGGAAGACCATCTCGCCGGGGTCGTCGGAGAGCGGGTGCTGGAGGTGGGTGAGAACGTCCGCCTGGACGTAGTCCTCGTACGGGGTGGTACCTGCGAAGTCGAGGTTCGGGGTCTCAGACTCCTGAGCCCCGCCGGTTACCTCGTGGGACATCGCTGTCTCCTCGAAACGTACTCCGGGTAGCGGTCCGCCCCTGCCATGCCGGCACGGGGGCCCCGGTCCCCACCGGGCATCTTCCGCAATGGTCCCCGCAGATGGCAAGGCCCGCCTGGTCAGAGAGCCAGGCGGGCCCGTTCACGGCTCAGGAGAGGGTGTCGGCCGCGGTCGGCGAGGAGTCGCGCAGGAAGGTCGTGCAGCGCTCGTACTCGTCCTGCTCCCCGATCGCCTGGGCGGCGCGGGCCAGGGCGTGCAGGGCACGCAGGAAGCCGCGGTTGGGCTCGTGCTCGAAGGGCACCGGGCCGTGGCCCTTCCAGCCGGCCCGGCGCAACGCGTCCAGGCCGCGGTGGTAGCCGGTGCGGGCGTAGGCGTACGACTCGACGACCCGGCCTTGCTCGAAGGCGTCGTCCGCGAGCTGCGCCCAGGCCAGGCAGGAGGTCGGGTACTTCGCGGCGACATCGGACGGCGCGGTGCCCGCGGCGAGCAGATCGCGGGGCTCCGGGTCGTCGGGCAGATGGGTCGGGGGCGGTCCCCCGAGCAGGTTCTCGTGAATGGCCATGGGTCCAGTATCGCGTTTCGCTGCGCTTGGCCCGCCTCCCACGTTTTCGGCTTTCCCGCCGTGAGAGCTTCTCGCCGTTGCTCCCCCACTGCCTAAAGGGCGTGGGAGGTACCCCCAGCGGCGGGCGGGGCCGCTGCGCGGGGCTGTTCGGGTGCCGGTGGCGGTCCTCCGGGGCTGGGTGTCCGGACTGCTGCGCTTTACGTCCGGACACCCAGCCCCTCCGGCCCGCCCCCTCCCGTTGAGGGTGGGAAAAAACCGTGGGGGTGGACGTCAGCCTTCGGGCGCGCGCGGTCGACAGATCAGGCCCGCCCCCACCGGCCTCTTCACCATCCACCCACGGGAGGGGACAGACCGTAGGACGAAGTCCGTAGGGCTGTCACCGCACCCGACAAACAACCGCCCGCCGCCAGGCGCCACGGCGAACAACCACCACGGCGGGAAAGCCGAAAACGTGGGAGGCAGGCCAAGCGCCGAGCGCCTAGCGGCCGGGATCGCCAGGATCGAGGGGCGGGGCGCTCACCCCGCAGTGGTAGGCGCACTCGGGATGGCACCGCTTCTCCGGGGGCGGCTCAGGCCCCCGGAGGACCGCGGGGCGGACCGTCGACCAGGCGATCAGTGCGCCGACCACCAGCACGCCGGCGCACAGCGGCATCGCGCGCCGGAACGTCGCCGCGAACTCGTCCGCCGAGCGGTACGCCTCCGGGCCCATGCCCGCGAGCAGCGGCAGCGCGGCCACCGCCATCAGGCCCGCGGCCCGCGCCGCCGCGTTGTTGATACCGCTGGCCAGGCCCGCCCGGTCCACGTCCACCGAGGCCAGCACGGTCGCGGTGAGCGGCGCGACCAGCGTCACCATCCCCGCGCCGAGCACCACCATCGCGGGCAGCACATCGGCGAAGTACGACGCCTCGCGGCCCACCCGCAGCATCAGCAGCATCCCGGCGGCGCAGAGCACCGGGCCGACGGTCAACGGGATCCGCGGCCCGATGCGCTGCCCCAGCTCCCCGGAACGGGCGGACAGCAGCAGCATCAGCACGGTCGTCGGCAGCAGCGCGGTACCCGCCTGCAACGCCGAATAGCCCGCCACGACCTGGAGCTGGAGCACGGAGAGGAAGAAGAAGCCGCTGAACGCGGCGTAGACGCACACCGTCACCGCGTTGATGGCGGAGAACAGCCGGATACGGAAGATCGCGGGCGGCAGCATCGGGTCGGCCTGGCGCCCTTCGACGCGCACGAAGCCCACCCCGAGCAGCACCCCGGCCACCGCGGGCACCAGCACGCCCGGCGCGGCGCCCCGGTCCGGCGCGGTGATCAGCGCATAGGTCACCCCGGCCAGCGACAACGCGCCCAGCACCGCGCCCCGTACGTCGAAGCCGCCGCGTGCGCGGGCGTCCCGCTCCCGGGTCTCCGGTACGTGCCGCAGCGCCACCGGCACACACACCGCCGCGATCGGCACGTTCAGGAAGAACACCCAGCGCCAGCCGGGGCCGTCCACCAGCCAGCCGCCGACGAACGGGCCGACCGCCGCCGCCACCCCGCCCAGCCCCGACCAGGCGCCGACGCCCCGGGCCCGGTCGTCGGGGTGGAAGACGGCCTGGATCAGCGCCAGCGAGCCGGGGGTGAGCAGCGCCCCGCCGACGCCCTGCAGCGCCCGGGCCGCGATCAGCACCCCGGCGCCCGGCGCGAGGCCGCACAGCAGCGAGGCCGCGGCGAACCAGACCACACCGATCACGAAGATCCGGCGCCGCCCGTAGCGGTCGCCCAGCGCCCCGCCCAGCAGGATCAGCGAGGAGAGCGTGAGCAGGTACGCGGTCACGGTCCACTGCAGGACCGCCAGATCCGCGTCGAGGTCCTCGCCGATCCTCGGCAGCGCGACATTGACGACCGTGCTGTCGAGCAGCGCCATGCCGGAGCCCAGCACGGCCGTGGTCAGCACCCACCGGCCCCGCGCCGAGGCCAGCCGGACCTCGCCGGGAACCTGGGGCTCCTGCCGTTCGCTCATAGGGCGAGCTTGCCCGTCGGCGGGGAGCCGCGCACGGCGAAGGCCCCGCACCTCACCCGAGATGCGGGGCCTTCGAGCCGTACGGGACTACTTGATCTTGGTGCCCGTGGAGCGCAGGTTCGCGCAGGCCTCGGTGACGCGCTTGGCCATACCGGCCTCGGCCAGCTTGCCCCAGCTGCGCGGGTCGTAGGTCTTCTTGTTGCCGACCTCGCCGTCGACCTTCAGCACGCCGTCGTAGTTGCGGAACATGTGGTCCGCGACCGGGCGGGAGAAGGCGTACTGGGTGTCGGTGTCCAGGTTCATCTTGACCACGCCGTTCTCCAGCGCGGTGGCGATCTCCTGCTCGGTGGAGCCGGAGCCGCCGTGGAAGACGAAGTCGAACGGGGCGGCCTTGCCGTACTTGGCGCCGACGCCCTCCTGGAGGTCCTTCAGCAGCTCGGGGCGGAGCACGACGTTGCCCGGCTTGTAGACGCCGTGGACGTTGCCGAAGGAGGCGGCGAGCAGGTAGCGGCCCTTCTCGCCCAGACCGAGCGCCTCGGCGGTACGCAGCGCGTCGTCGACCGTGGTGTACAGCTCGTCGTTGATCTCGTGGGTGACGCCGTCCTCCTCGCCACCGGTCGGGGTGATCTCGACCTCAAGGATGATCTTGGCGGCGGCGGCCTTGGCGAGCAGCTCCTGGCCGATGGCCAGGTTGTCGGCCAGGTTCTCGGCCGAGCCGTCCCACATGTGCGACTGGAACAGCGGGTTCTGGCCCTTGGCCACCCGCTCCGCGGAGATGTCGATCAGCGGGCGGACGTACCCGTCCAGCTTGTCCTTGGGGCAGTGGTCGGTGTGCAGCGCGACGGTGATGTCGTACTTGGCCGCGACGACGTGCGCGAACTCGGCGAGCGCGACGGCGCCGGTCACCATGTCCTTGTTGTACTGGCCGCCCAGGAACTCCGCACCACCGGTGGAGATCTGGATGATGCCGTCGCTCTCGGCCTCGGCGAAGCCCCGCAGCGCGGCGTGCAGCGTCTGCGTCGACGTGACGTTGATGGCCGGGTAGGCGAACTTGCCGGCCTTCGCCCGGTCCAGCATCTCGTTGTAGACGTCGGGGGTTGCGATGGGCATCTGTCCGCTCCTTGTGTATGCGGGTGTGCGTTCTTGGCCCTGACCAGGCGAGGACTTCGCCGGGCCACATCTTTCCAGACTCGGCCGACTGCTCCACATCGCCCATCCGGCCGTCATGCGAAAGGGGTGCGGTGTTTCACGTGAAACACCGCACCCCTTAGCAAAGGCGCAGGTCAGAGCGGCATGCACCAGCTCTCGCGGTCCTTTGGCCGACCTCAGGCCAGGCCGAGGTCACCGAGCTGGTAGCCCGTGATATAGGGCAGCCCGGCCTCGGCGATCGCCGAGGCGGCGCCACGGTCGACGATCGTCGCGACCGCGACGACCTCGGCACCCGCCTCACGCGCCGCCTCGACGGCGGTCAGCGGCGAGCCGCCCGTGGTGGAGGTGTCCTCCACGACCAGAACCCGGCGGCCCTTGATGTCCGGGCCCTCGATACGGCGCTGCATACCGTGCGCCTTCTGCGCCTTGCGGACGACGAAGGAGTCCAGCCGGCGGCCGCGGGCGGCGGAGGCGTGCAGCATCGAGGTGGCGACCGGGTCGGCACCGAGCGTCAGCCCGCCCACCGCGTCGTAGTCAAGGTCGGCGGTGATGTCCAGCATCAGCTGCCCGACCAGCGGCGCGGCCTCGCCGTCCAGGGTGATCCGGCGCAGGTCGATGTAGTAGTCGGCCTCCTTGCCGGAGGAAAGCGTCACCTTGCCGTGCACCACGGCCTTGTCCTTGATCTGCTGCAGCAGCTCGCCGCGCACGTCGTCACTCATGCCCATGAGCTTAGGCGGTGCCCGAGGACAGGCTCCGCCAGCTCCAGGTCGTCGAGATCTCCAGCGGATCGATGGGGGTGACCAGCCACGGCATCGTGTTGAGACCGTTCGGCGGCCCGGACTGCGGCTCGACGCAGACCGCGGCCTCCTGCTCGTCGTAGATCACGACCCACTCGGCGCGGCTGGTGACCCTCAGCTCCAGACGGCCCGGCCAGGTGAGGGTGACGTCGACGCCCCGCGGCATACCGAAGCAGTCGTCCCAGGGCCCCGGCTGCGGCATGATCCGCCGCCCGGTCGGCAGATGGTCGGCGCCCCGCTCCTCCTGCCACTCCGGTGCGAAGTCGAGCTGCGCGTCCTCGCCGCCCTCGCCCAGATTCCGCCGGAACCATGGGTGCCAGCCGGCCTGCGCCGGGAAGGAGTCGGCGGCCGCCTCGACGCCCATGGTGAGGGTGAGCGAACCGCCGTCCTCGGCCAGTTCGACGATCTGGGTGACCTGCCCCGGGTACGGCCACGGAGCGGCCGGGTCCGCGAGGTCGTAGATGAAGACCGCCTGCGTCGCGCTCGAACGCGCGGTGCGCCAGCGGAGGTTGCGGCCGGTGCCGTGGATGGCGTGCGGTGCGGCGTTGACCGGCATCTGGTGCAGCTCCCCGCCGTTGCGGAACCGACCGTTCTCGATCCGGCCGCACCACGGGACCATGGGGAAGCAGCCGTAGTGGTCGCCCTGCCGCAGCAGCTCCGTACCGCCCACACGGAGGCTGCCGATGCGGCAGCCGTTGTCCGGATGAACGGTCACTTCGGCGGCCCCGGCCGCCAGCCGCACGCCCGCCGCCTGTGGCGCGGGCTGAGTGGGGTTGTCGGTACTCACGGAACCGACCTTGCCATGTCTTCATCCCTTTCGCCGGTTCGCTGCGCTTGGCCTGCTTCCCACGTTGTCGGCTGCGGCGCCATGGTGGTGTCTCGCCGTTGCTCCCCCACTGCCTAAAGGGCGTGGGAGGTACCCCCAGCGGCGGGCGTTTGTGTGTCGGGTGCGGTGACAGCCCTACGGACTCCGTCCTACGGTCTGTCCCCTCCCGTGGGTGGATGGTGAAGAGGCCGGTGGGGGCGGGCCTGATTCGTCGACCGCGCGCGCCCGAAGGCTGACGTCCACCCCCACGGTCTTCTCCCACCCCCAACGGGAGGGGGCGGGCCGGAGGGGCTGGGTGTCCGGACGTAAAGCGCAGCAGTCCGGACACCCAGCCCCGGAGGACCGCCACCGGCACCCGAACAGCCCCGCGCAGCGGACCCAGCCCGCCGCAGGCGAACCCAGAGAAACCCCCACGGCGGGACAGCCGAAAACGTGGGAGGCGGGCAAAGCGCAGCGAAAAGCTAGCCAAGCCCAGCCGACCGCCCCGCAAGCGCATCGAGGTCTGCCCGAGTGAGCCCCGTCAGGCGGGCGACCTCGGGGAGGTCGACCGCACCGCAGTCCAGGCCGCGCAGGAGGTAGCCGCTGAGGGCCTTGGCCGTGGCGGGCTCGTCCATGACGTCGCCGCCGGCCTTGGCCACGTAGGCGGCGAGGCGGGCCGCGGCCTGTTCGAGGCCCTCGCGGTAGAAGGCGTAGACCGCCGCGTAACGGGTCGGCAGATGGGCCGGGTGCATGTCCCAGCCCTGGTAGTAGGCGCGGGCCAGCGAGCGGCGGACCAGGCCGTGGTGCAGCCGCCAGGCGTCGTGGACCTGGGCGGTGGGGCCGACGGGCAGGACGTTCGTCGAACCGTCGGACAGCCGCACCCCCGTGCCCGCGGCGGCCACCTGCATGACGGCCTTGGCGTGGTCGGCCACCGGGTGGTCCAGGGACTGGTGGGCGGCGCTGACGCCGCAGGAGGCGCTGTAGTCGAAGGTGCCGTAGTGCAGCGAGGTGGCGCGCCCCTCGGCGGCCTCGATCATGCGGGCGACGGTGGCGCGGCCGTCGGCGCCCAGGATGGACTGGGTGGTCTCGATCTGGATCTCGAAGCCGATCCGGCCGCTCTCCAGGCCGCGCGCCTTCTCGAAGGCTTCCAGCAGCCGGACCATGGCGGTGACCTGCTCGGCGTAGGTCACCTTGGGGAGCGTGAGGACCAGGCCGTCCGGCAGGCCGCCGGCCTCCATCAGGCCGGTGAGGAAGATGTCGAGGGTGCGGATGCCGCGGTCGCGTACGGCGGCCTCCATGCACTTCATCCGGATGCCCATGTAGGGGGCGGCGGTGCCGTCGCGGTAGGCGGCGGCGACCAGCTCGGCGGCGCGGGCCGCGGCCTCGTCCTCCTCGGCGTCGGGGCGGGGGCCGTAGCCGTCCTCGAAGTCGATCCGCAGGTCCTCGACGGGCTCACGGGTCAGCTTGGCGCGGACGCGGTCGTGGACGTCGTCGGCGAGCTCGGCGGGGATGCCCAGGACGGCGGCGAGCGCCTCGGCGTCGGGGGCGTGCTCGTCGAGGGCGGCGAGCGCCTGGTCGCCCCAGGAGCGCAGGGTGCCGGCGGTGAAGACGTCCCCGGGTACGTAGACCGTGTGGACCGGCTGGCGGGTGCCGGGATCACCGGGGTAGCGCCGGGCCAGATCCGCGTCCACCTCGGCGAGGGCGGCTCCGATTCCCTCGCGTACGGTGTCGGCGAGGCTCGTCGCCACGGTCTCCTGCTGCCCCATTCGAATACCCTCCCGGTGCTTACGCCCGACGCCACCGCGCGAGCGTTTTCCGCTTAATGGAATCAACAATCCGTAGAGCGAAGTTAACTGGGTCAGTTGGCGAGGTCAACACCCTCCCCTCCGAGGCGGCGCAGGTCACGGGCTCGCGACCGGCCCCCGGAAATCCGTGGCGCGCCCCGGCGGACCCGGCCACACTCACCGTCATGACATGGATCGCACCCTCCGTCCAGCGCAGAGAACTCCCGACCGTGGCCGGCGAGCGGGAGATGCTGCAGGGCTGGCTCGACTTCCACCGCGACACCCTGCTCGCCAAATGCGCCGGACTCACGGGCGAGCAGCTCGCCCGGCACAGCAACCCGCCGTCCAGCCTCACGCTGCTCGGCCTGGTGCGCCACATGGCGGACGTCGAACGCGCGTGGTTCCGCATACGCTTCGCCGGCGAGGAGATCGGCAGCCACTACTTCACCGAAGCCGACCCCGACGCCGACTTCGACGACCTGGACCCGGCGGCCGCCGAGGCGGCGTTCGCCGCCCTCCGCACCGAGATCGCGGCCTGCGACAAGGCGGTGGCCGACCGCGGACTGGACGAGACCTTCGTGGCGCGCCGCGGTCGCACGCTGAGCCTGCGCTGGATCTACGTCCACATGATCGAGGAGTACGCGCGGCACAACGGCCACGCGGACCTGCTGCGCGAGCGGATCGACGGCGCGACCGGCGATTAGGGCCTGTCCGATGGGTCGCGGGCCCGGCCAGGACCCATCGGACCGGCCCTAGGGCCGGTCCGGGCCACGGCAGCGCGAGGCCCCGTACGCACCGCGCGTACGGGGCCTCGTGCGGTTGCCGAAGCGGGCCCGAAGGCCCGGCGGGGTCAGCCCTTGCGGGACTTGACCTCTTCGGTGAGCGCCGGGACGACGTCGAACAGGTCGCCGACCACGCCGTAGTCGACCAGCTCGAAGATCGGCGCCTCGGCGTCCTTGTTGATGGCGACGATGGTCTTCGAGGTCTGCATACCGGCACGGTGCTGGATCGCGCCGGAGATGCCCGCCGCGATGTACAGCTGCGGCGAGACCGACTTGCCGGTCTGGCCGACCTGGTTGGTGTGCGGGTACCAGCCGGCGTCCACCGCGGCGCGCGAGGCGCCGACGGCCGCGCCGAGCGAGTCGGCGAGCGCCTCGATGACCGGGAAGTTCTCGGCGCCGTTGACGCCGCGGCCACCGGAGACCACGATCGCGGCCTCGGTCAGCTCCGGGCGGCCGGTCGACTCGCGCGGGGTGCGCGAGACGATCTTGGTGCCCTTGGAGGAGTCGGCGACGGTCACCGCGAGCTGCTCGACCGTGCCGGCGGCCGGGGCGGCCTCCGGGGCGGCGGAGTTGGGCTTGACGGTGATGACCGGGGTGCCCTTGCTGACGCGGGACTTGGTAGTGTACGAGGCCGCGAAGACGGACTGCGTGGCCACCGGGCCCTCGTCGCCGGCCTCCAGGTCGACCGCGTCGGTGATGATGCCGGAGCCGATGCGGACCGCGAGGCGGGCGCCGATCTCCTTGCCCTCCGCGGAGGACGGCAGCAGGACGGCGGCCGGGGAGACCGCGTCGTAGGCGGCCTGCAGCGCGTCGACCTTGGGGGCGACGAGGTACTCGGCGAACTCGGGGGCGTCGGCGGCCAGCACCTTGACGGCGCCGTGCTCGCCGAGGACCTTGGCGGCCGCGTCGGCGTTCGGGCCGAGATGAACGGCTACCGGCTCGCCGATGCGGCGGGCGAGGGTGAGCAGTTCGAGGGTGGGCTTGCGGACGGCACCGTCGACGTGGTCGACGTAGACAAGGACTTCAGCCATGGGATTGCTCTCCTGCGGGAAGAATGAGGGCGGTTGAGGTGCGGTCGGGCTCAGATGAACTTCTGGCCCGCGAGGAACTCGGCGAGCTGCTTGCCGCCCTCGCCCTCGTCCTTGACGATCGTGCCCGCCGTGCGCGCCGGGCGCTCGGTCGCGTCCTCGACCTTGGTCCAGGCGCCCTCCAGGCCGACCTCGTCCGCGTCGATGCCCAGGTCGTCCAGGTCCAGGCTCTCCACCGGCTTCTTCTTGGCGGCCATGATGCCCTTGAAGGAGGGGTAGCGGGCCTCACCCGACTGGTCGGTGACCGACACGACGGCCGGCAGCGCGGCCTCCAGCTGCTCGCTGGCGGAGTCGCCGTCGCGGCGGCCGGCGACCTTGCCGTCGGCCACGGAAACCTCGGAGAGCTGGGTGACCTGAGGGACGTTCAGCCGCTCGGCCAGCAGCGCGGGCAGCACGCCCATGGTGCCGTCGGTGGAGGCCATACCGCAGACGACCAGGTCGTAGCCGGTCTTCTCGATGGCCTTGGCGAGCACGAGCGAGGTGCCGAGCGCGTCGGTGCCGTGCAGATCGTCGTCCTCGACGTGGACGGCCTTGTCGGCGCCCATCGACAGGGCCTTGCGCAGCGCGTCGTTGGCGTCCTCGGGACCGACGGTCAGGACCGTGATCTCCGCGTCGTCGTCGGCGGCTTCCTTGATCTGAAGGGCCTGCTCGACGGCGTACTCGTCGAGCTCCGAGAGCAGACCGTCCACGTCGTCACGGTCGACGGTCAGGTCCTCGGCGAAGTGCCGGTCGCCGGTGGCGTCGGGCACGTACTTCACACAGACAACGATCCTCAAGCTCACGCCGGCTCTCCTACCTGCTTCGTCTCTTCAGAACTGCCTTGTGCTGGCAGCATAGGCGCCTGTTGGGGCGGCTCCCGGTTGGTTGCGGATCCCCGCGCCGACCGTCATGTTACCCACCAGTACATCCAGTCTCGTGCCCCGAATCAAGGCCGTCGAAATGTGACCTTGCCAACGGCCCTGATCGGGGGTCGGCGAAGCGGAACGGGAACCCGTCAGTCCCGCAGCGCGTTGAAGCGACCCTGGTGGTACAGCAGCGGACGGCCGGGGCCCGCGGGGTCGCCGACGACGGGCCGGGCGAGCACGATCCGGTGGTCGCCGGCCGGGACGCGCGCCACGACCTCGCACACCAGCCAGGCCAGTACGCCGTCGAGCAGGGGCACGCCTTCGGGGCCGGTGCGCCAGGAGGTGGCGGGGCCGAAGCGGTCGGCGCCGCTGCGCGCGAAGGTGGCGGCCAGCTCCCGCTGGTGCTCGCCGAGTATGTGCACGCCTATGTGCGCGGCCTCGGAGACGGCCGGCCAGCTGGAGGCGCCGGTGCCGATGCCGAACGACAGCAGCGGCGGGTCGGCGGCGACGGAGGTGAGGGAGGTGGCGGTGAAGCCGACGGGGCCGGCGCCCTGTGCGGTGATCACCGCGACACCGGCGGCGTGCTGCCGGAAGACGGAGCGCAGGAGTTCGGGGGAGGCGGCGCGGGGCGTGCCGAGATCGGGCGAGGCCGTCATGGAGTTGTCCTTCTGCTGGGGTGTACGGGCCCGGGCGAAGCCGTCGGCAACCGCGCGGCCGCCGACGACCGTGATGTCGTCGTCGCTCACACGCCCGGACAGCGGGCGCTGGCAGTCCGCAGAAGGTCGACGTGGGCGCGTCCGTAGAGAAGGGTTCCTGGCCGCATCACGTCAGAGTGACGACGGGTGACCCAGAGCGTCAAGGGCCGCCCGCCATCTGGGAGATCAATCACGGACCGCCTCTCCCAGCGCCGCGATCACATCGGCCCTGCGGGGCTGCCCCGAGGCGCGGCGCACGATCGCACCGTCCGCGTCGAGCACCAGCACCGTGGGGGTCCGCAGCACGTTCAGCTCCCGTACGAGGTCGAGATGGGCCTCGGCGTCGATCTCCACATGGGCCACCCCCTCGACCATGCCGGCCACCTCGGCGAGCGTGCGGCGGGTGGCGCGGCAGGGCTGGCAGAAGGCGCTGGAGAACTGCAGCAGGGTGGCCCGCTCCCCCAACTCCCGGCCGATCGCCGCGGCGCCCAGCCGCGGCGCCCCATCCCGTTCGTCCCGCTTTCGCACCGTCAGCCTCCCATTGCGGCGCCGGTGCCACACGCCGAAGGCGCTCGCCGCCGCGAGCACCGCGATGCACACCATGAGTCCGGTCATCTCCGGATGCAGCGTTCACCGGACCGAAAGAATTCCCGGCGCCGCGAGCGGCCCGATGTGCGGGATGGTGGGGGGCATGAGTGCCAAGAGGATTGACGTACGCGGTCCGAGGTTCGCGGCGGCGCTGACGACGGTGGTGCTGGCGGCCGTACTGATCAGCGGGAGCGGCCCGCTGCTGGCCCTCCAGGCGCTGGTCTTCGCCGTCGGGGCGGCGGCCGGTGTCCAGCGCTCCCCCTACGCCTGGCTGTTCAGGGTGGCGGTGCGTCCGCGGCTGTCCGCGCCGACCGCCTTCGAGGACCCCGCCCCGCCGCGCTTCGCCCAGAGCGTGGGGCTGTTCTTCGCGGTGGTGGGGCTGATCGGCTACGTCGCGGGCCCGCAGTGGCTGGGGCTCGCGGCCACCGGGTGCGCGCTGGCGGCGGCCTTCCTCAATGCCGCTTTCGGGTACTGCCTGGGGTGCGAGATGTACCTTGTACTGCGGCGAACGGTGGGCTGACCCGGTCTCCACGTGACGAGAATCTCCCGTCCGCGGCGCCCCGCACGCTGGCCGCCGCGGCCTCGATCGGGCACGATCTCCCAAAAGCCGCAGTTACGCCTGCGTAGGTTTCCGCCGGGAGAACCCTCCCCAGGCATGGAAAAGGGAAAAAGGGGTCCTCCGGACAATGGCAGAGCTCGTCTATCCGCCGGTGATCGGCGCCGCACGCACGCTCTTCAAGGCGCTCGATCTCAAATTCGACATCGCCGGGACGGAGAACATTCCGCGCCGCGGCGGGGCGGTGCTGGTGAGCAATCACATCGGATACCTCGACTTCGTCTTCGCCGGCCTGACGGCCCGGCCGGCCAAGCGGCTGGTGCGCTTCATGGCGAAGGAGTCGGTGTTCCGGCACAAGGTGTCGGGGCCGCTGATGCGCGCGATGAAGCACATCCCGGTGGACCGCGCGCAGGGCATGCACGCCTACAAGCACGCGCTGTCCGCACTGGGTTCGGGCGAGATCATCGGGGTCTTCCCCGAGGCGACGATCTCCGAGTCCTTCACCCTGAAGAACTTCAAGTCGGGTGCGGCGCGGCTGGCCCAGGAGGCCGGGGTGCCGCTGCTCCCGGTGGCCCTGTGGGGCACCCAGCGCCTGTGGACCAAGGGCCACAAGCGCAACCTGGGCCGCAACCACTTCCCGATAACCATCCGGGTCGGCGAGCCGCTGGAGGCCGATCCCGCCGAGCAGGCGGAGAAGATCACCGACCGGGTGCGGTCCCGGGTGCAGGACCTGCTGGAGGCGGCCCAGCGCGCCTACCCCGTACGCCCCAAGGGCCCCGAGGACACCTGGTGGATCCCGGCGCATCTGGGCGGCACCGCACCGGCCCCCGGCGCGTAGCCACCGCCCGCACCCCACCACGACGTCAGCCGCCGAAGGAGCTCTCCTTCGGCGGCTGATCGGCGTCCGGCCCCGGTCACCCGGACCAGACGTCACCGATCTCGATCCGGGCGTCCGGGCACGCCTCCCCCAGTGCCTCGGCCAGCTCGGCGCCCGCGGCCGACAGCTCGTCGAGCGTCATCGGGGCCATCCGCTCCAGCAGGAACAGGGCGCTGACGGAGTCCTCGGTGAGACGGGTGCGGACGCCCTGGCGCCAGTTCCAGCGGCGGCAGGTGACGCCCTCGTCGTCGCACCAGACGACCTCGCCGGCGTCGGGGTGCTCGACGACCTCGGCGCCGCCGGCCGCGGTCGCGAACGGCTCGTCGCCGGTGGCCCGGACCAGCCGCATCCCGCCCTGGATACGGTCCAGGTCCTCGCCGCCCACCGGAACGAGGTGGGCGACGCTGATGGCGTTGTAGAGGTCGACGAGCCGGTTGATGCGCGGCAGCCCGTCCGCGAGCGCACGCCTGGCCAGCGCCTCGGCGGAGTTCCGGGTGCGCGACGGCTTGCTGCCGAAGGCGCCGTACGCGGCGCGCCAGGCGGCGATGTGCCGGTCGTCCTGCGGGGCACGGCCGTCGAGCCGTCCGGCCAGCCGGCGGGTGGCCTCGTCCAGGAGCCCGGAGCTCAGCTCGTCGCTGGGCCCGTTGGTCAGACCGTGCGCTTCGACGGCGAGGTAGCCGAAGCCGGGCGCCAGGGCGCGCACCTCGTCGGAGACGTGCAGGGAGCAGGTCAGGCTGGACATGGGCCGTTCCTCGGGGATCGGTGGGAGTAGCTGCAGGCCGGGACCGGTCGACGGCCGGCCATCCGCAGGCATTGGAGCACGACCCGGCGCAGTTCAGCAAACTGCACGAAGAAGTCCAGCGCAGTGAACTTTCCACTGCGCTGGACTCGCTTGCCACCTTTGCGGTCGGCCGCCGTCGCCGCGCGACCGGCCGGCACCCACCGGACAGGCCCCGCGGGCAGGCCCTACCGGGCGATCTCCTCCCGCAGCGCCTCGACGAAGCCGTCGACGTCCTCCACCTTGGTGTCGAACGCGCACATCCAGCGCACATCGCCGGCCTGCTCGTCCCAGAAGTAGAAGCGGTAGCGCTTCTGCAGCCGCTCGCTGACGTCGTGCGGCAGCCGCGCGAAGACCGCGTTGGACTGGACCGGGTAGAGGATCTCCACCCCGTCGATCGCCCGCACTCCGGCCGCCAGCCGCTGCGCCATGGTGTTGGCGTGCCGGGCGTTGCGCAGCCACAGGTCCTTGGCGAGCAGCGCCTCCAGCTGGACCGAGACGAAGCGCATCTTGGAGGCGAGCTGCATGGACATCTTGCGCAGATGCTTCATCGCGCGCACCCGGTCGGGGTTGAGCACGACCACGGCCTCGCCGAAGACCGCGCCGTTCTTCGTGCCGCCGTAGGAGAGGATGTCGACGCCCACCGCGTTGGTGAAGGCCCGCATCGGGACGTCGAGGGTCGCCGCGGCGTTGGCTATCCGCGATCCGTCCAGATGCACCACCATGCCGCGCTCATGGGCGTGTTCGCAGATCGCCCGGACCTCGTCGGGCGTGTAGACCGTGCCCAGCTCCGTGCTCTGGGTGATCGAGACGACCTGCGGCATCGCGCGGTGCTCGTCCTCCCAGCCCCACGCCTGCCGGTCGATCAGCTCGGGGGTGAGCTTGCCGTCCTCGGTGGGCACGGTCAGCAGCTTGAGCCCGCCGACCCGCTCCGGCGCACCGCACTCGTCGACGTTGATGTGTGCGGTCTCGGCGGCGACCACGGCGCCCCAGCGGTCGGTCACGGCCTGGAGGGCGACGACGTTGGCGCCGGTGCCGTTGAACACCGGGAACGCCTCGGCACGCTGCCCGAAGTGGCTGCGGAAGACCCGCTGGAGGTGCGCGGTGTAGTCGTCCTCGCCGTAGGCGACCTGATGGCCGCCGTTGGCGAGGGCGAGCGCGGCCAGGACCTCGGGGTGGGCGCCCGCGTAGTTGTCGCTGGCGAAGCCGCGTACCTCGGGGTCGTGGTGCTGCCGGGCGTCGGTCTTCGCTCCGGTCACGGCTCGGGGGTCAGCCACAGACGCTTTCCATTCACTTCCTGGGCGGGCCGGCTCCAGACGCCGGCGATGGCCTCGGCCAGCTCCTTGACATCCGTGAAGCCCGCGAACTTCGCATTCGGTCGTTCGGCGCGCATCTGGTCGTTGACGAGCGCCTTCACGACCAGGATGGCAGCGGCGGCGCGCAGCCCCTCCTCACCCCCCGACTTGCGGAAACCGTCCGCCATGGCCAGCGTCCATGCCTCGGCGGCGGCCTTGGAGGCCGCGTAGGCGGCGTTGCCGCCGGTGGGCTTCGAGGCGCCGGCCGCGCTGATCAGCAGGAAGCGGCCGTTGCCGCTCCGCTCCAGGGGCTCCTGGAAGGCGAGGGAGGTGTGCTGAACGGTGCGGATCAACAGCTTGTGCAGCAGGTCCCAGTCCGCGAGGTCGGTCTCGGCGAACGTCGACGAGCCGCGCCAGCCGCCGACGAGGTGTACCAGGCCGTCGATCCGGCCGAATTCCTTCTCCGTACGGGCCGCCCACTCGCGGGTCTGGTCCAGGTCGAGGAGGTCGACGGTGTCCCCTATGACCGTGGCGCCGCCGTGCGCGTAGCGGGCCGCGTCCACGGCCTCCGCCAGCCGCTCGGGGTTGGAGTCCGAGCCGACCACCACGGCCCCCGCTTCGGCCAGCCGCAGCAGGGTGGCGCGGCCGGCCGGTCCGGCCGCTCCCGCCACCGCGATGACCGCACCCTCCAGCGGCCCCTGGCCGCCCGTCGAAGTAACCATCTCCGTCGCCTCCTCGTCCTGCTCCTGGACGGCCTGTGGCCGGGTGTTCCGGTCGTTGTTCATGCCGCCGCCAGCACGTCGCTGTGGGCCGTGATGCCCTTGGTAGAGGTGATCACAGCGCGCAGCTTCTTGGCGAGCGCCTCGTAGAACATGCTCAGCGGGAACTCGTCGGGGAGCACGTCGTCCACGAGTTTGCGCGGCGGCTGGTCCAGGTTCAGGGCGTCGGGGCCCTTGGCCCAGACCGAGCCCGGGTGCGGTGCGAGGTAGGTCGAGACGAGGTCGTACGCGGCGAACCAGTGGACCAGCTTCGGCCGGTCGATGCCGTCGCGGTAGAGCTTTTCGATCTCGCCGCACAGCTGGTTGGTGACCTTGGGCGCCCGCTCCCAGTCGATGTGCAGTGTGTTGTCCGTCCAGCGTACGACGTCGTGCTTGTGCAGGTACGCGAAGAGCAGCTGGCCGCCGAGGCCGTCGTAGTTGCGGACCCGGTCGCCGGTCACGGGGAACCGGAACATCCGGTCGAAGATCACCGCGTACTGCACATCGCGGGCCTGGGAGTACCCCTCGGCCTCCAGCTTCACGGCCTCCTTGAAGGCGGTGAGGTCGCAGCGCAGCTCCTCCAGGCCGTACATCCAGAACGGCTGGCGCTGCTTGATCATGAAGGGGTCGAACGGCAGGTCACCGTGGCTGTGGGTGCGGTCGTGCACCATGTCCCACAGCACGAACGCCTCCTGGCAGCGCTCCTGGTCGTCGAGCATCTCGCGGATGTCCTGCGGGAGTTCCAGGCCGAGCGTCTCGACGGCGGCCTGGCTGACCCGGCGGAAGCGGGCCGCCTCGCGGTCGCAGAAGATGCCGCCCCAGCTGAACCGCTCGGGGGCCTCGCGCACCGCGATGGTCTCGGGGAAGAGCACGGCGGAGTGGGTGTCGTAGCCGGCCGTGAAGTCCTCGAAGGTGATGCCGAGGAACAGGGGGTTGTCGTAGCGGGTGCGCTCCAGCTCCGAGAGCCACTCGGGCCAGACCATGCGCAGGACGACGGCCTCGAAGTTGCGGTTCGGGTTGCCGTTCTGGGTGTACATGGGGAACAGCACGAGGTGCTGGAGGCCGTCGGCGCGCTGCTGTGCGGGCGCGAAGGCGAGCAGCGAGTCCAGGAAGTCCGGCACGCCGAAGCCGTCGTCGGCCCAGCGGCGCAGGTCGGTGACGAGCGCCTGGTGGTAGGCGGCGTTGTGCGGCAGCAGCGCGCCCAGCTCCGTGACGGCCGCGGCCATCCGCTCGACCTCGGCGCGGACGGCCCCGGCCTTCGGCGCGCCCTCCGCCGTCAGATCGATCGATCCGTCCTTGGACTGCCAGGGCCGGACGGTCTCGACCGCGTCCTTCAGGACGGGCCACGCCGGGTGCTCCACGACACGCTCTGCGGTCGGAGTGCCTTCCCGGACACCCACAGGCGAAAGAATTTCCGTCATGACTGCCCTCCGGCGGTAGATCGTCTTGTCAGCACACGGTAACCAGGCAAGGTTCGCTCACTCAAGTGGGCCAGCTGAAAATTTTTCTGCTGACACCCGGCGCTCACGCATTTTTTTCCTGCCGGGCGTGGTATCAGCGGGACTTCCTGCCAGTTGCGCCAAGGGATTCCGCGCTTCCTCCCGGCCTGCGAGCGCCGCGCGGGCACGGCCGGACGGTGCTATGGCATATGCCACACGGCCGCCGCCAGCCCGGAGCGGGACGCACCTGCGTCGGAAGAAGGCGGTCTGCCGACCGGATATGGCGGGTACCCGTACTGGACACACCGTGGTCGCGTCCGCAACCGGTTCATCTGCACTTGTCCCCGTTAGGCTGAACGCCATTTCGGAACGCCGTTGCCGACGGTCGACGGTCGACACTGACAACGAGCCGACAGCAGTACCGAGCCGACAGAAGCGAGGCAGCCTTGTCCTTTCTCACCATCGGACACCGCGGGATCATGGGCGTGGAGCCGGAGAACACCCTGCGCTCCTTCGTACGCGCCGAGCACGAGGGCCTCGATGTCATCGAACTGGATCTGCATCTGAGCAAGGACGGCGCGCTCGTGGTGATGCACGACGCGGACGTCGACCGCACCACCGACGGCGCCGGGCCGATCGCCGAGCGCACCCTCGCCGAGCTGCGCGAGCTGGACGCCGGGCAGGGCGAGCGGATCCCCGTCTTCGAGGAGGTCCTGGAGGCGGTCAAGGCGCCGCTGCAGGCCGAGATCAAGGACGTCGCGGCCGCACAGGCGCTGGCCGAGGTGCTGCGCTCGCGCGACCTGACCGGCCGGGTGGAGGTCATCTCCTTCCACGACGAGGCGCTGGCCGCGATCCGCACCCTGCTGCCGGGGGTGCGCACCGCGCTGGTCGGCAGCCGCTACGGCGCCGATGTCGTCGACCGCGCACAGGCCGTCGGCGCGTCGATGCTCTCGCTGAACATCCGCCGGCTCACCCTCGAACTCGTCGAGCGGGCGCACGCCGCGCATCTGAAGGTCCTGGGCTGGACGGTCAACACCCACGATCAGCTCCGGCTGGCGCGCGGCCTGGGCCTGGATGGCGTGGTGACCGACATGCCGGAGATCCGGCGGGCGGTGCGCTTCACCGCGTAAGCGGCCCGCCCACCGGGGAAATCCGCAGTTCACAGGCGCGCAACGGGCTTCCAGCATGCGGACGTTTTCCGCAATGATCTCGACAGACGGCCTTGTGCGCTGCCACTCTCCGGGCATGCGCCTCGTCAACCGCCCTCTTCGCCTTGCCGCTTGTGCCACCGCCGTGCTGCTCGCCGCGGCTGTCGGCTGTGCCCCGCAGGACGAGTCCCCCGGTGGCCCGCGGGCCGCCGGGCAGGGCAAACAGAGCTGTGACCGCGGCAAGCTGGCCACCGTGACGGCCGGCCGGCTCACCGTCGGCACCGACAAGCCCGCGTACGCCCCCTGGTTCGTCGACGACGACCCGGCCGGCGGCAAGGGCTTCGAGTCGGCGGTCGCCTACGCCGTCGCCAAGCGGCTGGGCTACGGCAAGGGCGCCGTGGACTGGCAGACCGTGCCGTTCAACAACGCCTTCGCGCCCGGTGCGAAGAAGTTCGACTTCGACATCAACCAGATCTCCATCAGCGCCGAACGCAAGCGCGCCGTCGCCTTCTCCTCCGGCTACTACGACGTGCGCCAGGCGGTCGTCGCGCTCAAGGGCTCCAAGGCCGCGCACGCCAAGAGCATCGCCGACCTCAAGGACGTCAGGCTCGGCGCGCAGGTCGGCACCACCAGCCTGGACGTCGTCAACGACACCATCCGCCCGACCCGGCCGGCCGCGGTCTTCCAGAAGAACGACCTCGCCAAGTCCGCCCTGAAGAACGGGCAGGTGGACGCGATCGTCACCGATCTGCCGACGGCCTTCTACATCACCTCCGCGGAGGTGAAGGACGCCGAGGTGGTCGGCCAGTTCCCGGTCTCCGGTGCCGCCAAGGAGCAGTTCGGGCTGGTCCTGGACAAGGAGAGCCGGATCACCGGATGTGTGACGGCGGCGGTGGACGCGCTGCGCAAGGACGGCACGCTCGCCGCGCTGGAGAAGAAGTGGCTGAGCGACGCCGTCGACGCCCCGGTGCTCAAATGACCGGCGGGGAAGGGTTGTTGAAGAAGAACGACGAGGGCGTGCGGGAACCGGCCGGCGACGGTTATGTGCCCTCGGCGCGGCGGATCGAGCGGGAACGCGTCAAGCGGGCCAGGGCCCGGCGGGCCACCGCGATCGCCGCGCTGAGCACGCTGATCACCGCCGTCGCGCTCTTCCTCGTCATCACCGGCTCCCCGGGCTGGCCGCGCACCCGCGAGACCTTCTTCAGCGCCGAGTACGCCCGCAAGGCGCTGCCGCAGGTGCTGGAGGGGCTGCTGCTGAACCTGCGGCTGCTGGCGGTGTGCGGGGCGGCGGTGCTGGTGCTCGGGCTGCTGCTGGCGGTGGCCAGGACGCTGCGCGGCCCGGTGTTCTTCCCGCTGCGCGCACTGGCCACCGCCTACACCGACTTCTTCCGCGGACTGCCGTTGATCATCTGTCTGCTGATGGTGGTCTTCGGCGTCCCGGCGCTGCGGCTGCAGGGCGTGACCACCGATCCGGTGGTGCTCGGCGGCTCGGCGCTGGTGCTGACGTACTCGGCGTATGTGGCCGAGGTGTTCCGGGCCGGCATCGAGTCGGTGCACCCCTCGCAGCGGGCGGCGGCCCGGTCGCTGGGGCTCTCCAGCGGCCAGGCCCTGCGGTTCGTCGTCCTGCCGCAGGCGGTGCGCCGGGTGGTGCCGCCGCTGCTGAACGATCTGGTGTCGCTGCAGAAGGACACCGGTCTGGTCTCCATCGCCGGCGCGGTGGACGCGGTGTACGCGGCGCAGATCATCGCCGGCAAGGACTTCAACTTCACGCCGTACGTGGTGGCCGGGCTGGTCTTCGTCGCGCTGACGATCCCGATGACGCGCTTCACGGACTGGATCACGGCGCGGATGGACCGCAGGCGCGCCCAGGGGGGTCTGGTATGAGCACGACGGAGAACACGCCGGTGCCGGCCGCCGGGAAGGCCACGGCCGACAGGGACCTCACGAAGGGGTCCCCGGACGGCGGCCCGGTGCTGCGGCTGGAGTCCGTGCGCAAGACGTACGGGCGGGGCACGGTCGTGCTGCGGGACGTCGATCTGGAGGTCCCCCCGCACACCGTGACCGCGCTGATCGGCGCGTCCGGTTCGGGCAAGTCCACGCTGCTGCGCTGCGCGAACCTGCTGGAGGAGATCGACGACGGTGCGATCTTCCTGGACGGCGAGGAGATCACCGACCCGCGGGCCGACGCGGACGCGGTGCGCCGCCGGATCGGCGTGGTCTTCCAGGCATACAACCTCTTCCCGCATATGACGGTGCTGGACAACATCACGCTGGCACCGCGCCGGGTGCACGGTGTACCGCGCGCCGAGGCGGAGGCCCGCGCCCACGAGCTGCTGGAGCGGCTGGGGCTCGGCGGGCGGGCCGGCGAGTACCCGGACCGGCTCAGCGGCGGTCAGCAGCAGCGGGTGGCGATCGTGCGGGCCCTCGCCGGGCGCCCCCGGCTGCTGCTGCTCGACGAGATCACCGCGGCGCTCGATCCCGAGCTGGTCGGCGAGGTGCTCGGCGTGGTCCGCGATCTCAAGGAGGAGGGCCTGACGATGGTCCTCGCCACCCATGAGATGGGCTTCGCGCGGGAGGTCGCGGACCAGGTGTGCTTCCTGGACGGCGGGGTGGTGCTGGAGCGCGGCACCCCCGAGCAGGTCTTCGGCGAACCGGCCCACGAGCGCACCCGGCGGTTCCTGCAGCGGATCGTCCGGGCCGGGCGGCTGTAGGACCGGCCCGAGCCCGCCCGGAGAGCGCCGCGGAGCGCTCAGACCAGCGGCTTGACCAGCAGCTCGAACTCCAGGTCGGCGCGCCGCGGGATGCCGAACCGCTCATCGCCGTACGGGAACGGGCTGAGCTCGCCGGTGCGCCGGTAGCCGCGGCGCTCGTACCAGGCGATCAGGTCCTCGCGCTGCCGGATGACCGTCATCCGCATCTCGCTGGAGCCCCAGGTCTCCCGGGCGGTCCGCTCGGCCTCGGCGATGATGATCTTGCCGAGGCCGCCGCCCTGGAGCTTCGGGCGCACCGCGAACATTCCGAAGTACGCGTGGTCCCCGCGGTGTTCGAGCTGGCAGCAGGCGACCAGCTCGCCGTCCCGCTCGGCGATCAGCAGCCGGCCGGTCTCGTTGCGGACCACGGCGGCGACGCCCTCGGGATCGGTGCGCTGCCCCTCCAGCAGGTCCGCCTCCGTCGTCCAGCCGACCCGGCTCGCGTCCCCTCGGTAGGCCGACTCGATCAGCTCGACGAGCCCGGGGATATCGGCTTCGAGGGCGGTACGAAAGGTCGGCTCGCTGGTGGGCATGGTGCGCGGAGTCCTCTCAGGCCCGGGAGACGCGGCCGGTGACAGGGCGGAATCGACGGAATCGAGGCTAACAAGAGCCGTGCGCGTCATGTCAGGGCCGTCCGCCGGGTCGTTCGGCGGGCCCCGCGGACCGGCGGCGTAGGGTCCTGGCATGGTGCACGTACTGAGCAGCAGGGTGTTGTTGCGGCCGTCCGACCCCGAGCGGTCCCGGGCGTTCTACGGCGAGGCGCTGGGGCTGGAGATCTACCGGGAGTTCGGAACCGGCCCCGAGCGCGGCACGGTGTACTTCCTCGGCGGCGGCTTCCTGGAGGTCTCCGGCCGCGCCGCCGGCCCCGGCACTCAGACCCTCCAGCTGTGGCTCCAGGTGGCGGACGCGGCGGCGGCGCACAAGGAGTTGCTGGCACACGGGGTGGAGGTGCTGCGGCCGCCCGTACAGGAGCCCTGGGGGCTCATCGAGATGTGGATCACCGACCCGGACGGCCACAAAGTGGTCATCGTGGAAATCCCCGCGGACCATCCACTCCGATACCGAGCCTGACGACGACGCGGTCCAAGGGGGCCTCGGGGCCCGAGCCATAGGCCCTTGGAATGCGCCGCCCTCGCTTGGGGCACGGTGCCCCCATTGCAGCCGATCGTGTGCGAACGGTGCGTTTCCCTGCAGAAAGGCCCCATCCCCGGCGCGCCCCCTCGGCCATGACCGCGCAGCCGACGCTCTGCATGCGCGGCACAGAGGAGGTACCGATCCGTATGCGCCAGAGATGTGCAGAAATGGCCGTCGAGAGTTTCGAAAATGTTACGGACCAGACATCGACAGCGTGCCTACTATGGCCAACTTGTTCAGGCACGTTATTCGCACAGCCGCTCCCCCACCACGCGAATCCCCGTCTGTCCCCTGTGCCCCTTTGCGTACCCCTCTGGAGAGACCGTGACCAAGACCCTGCCGAGATCCGCCGTGCTCGCCGGCGGCCTCGTCGCCGCCACACTCGTCCTCAGCGCCTGTGGCGCGGGCTCCGACGCGTCGACCAACGACGACGGAGAGAGCGCGGCCACCGCGATCTCGGCGGAGGACTTCGGGGGCATGGACGAGCTCGTCAAGGCGGCCAAAGAGGAAGGCACCCTGAACGCCATCGCGCTCCCCCGGGACTGGGCCAATTACGGCGCGCTGATCGACGGCTTCGAGAAGAAGTACGGCATCAAGGTCAAGGTGGAGAACCCGAACGGCGCCAGCCAGGACGAGATCAACGCCGTCACCTCCCACAAGGGCCAGGACCGGGCGCCCGACGTCCTCGACCTCGGCAGCTCCTTCGCGTTCAGCGCCGCCCAGAAGGATCTGCTCGCGCAGTACATGGTCGCCGATTTCATCGACATCCCCGACGGCCAGAAGGACACGCTGAGCCGCTGGTACAACGGCTACGGCGGCTACATCTCCATCGGCTGCGACGCCGGTCGCGTGAAGACCTGCCCGACCACCTTCAAGGATCTGCTCAAGCCGGAGTACAAGGGGCAGGTCGCGCTCAACGGCATCCCCACCAAGTCGGGTTCGGCCTTCGCCAGTGTGTACGCGGCCTCCCTCGCCAGCGGCGGCTCCTTCGACTACATCCAGCCCGGCCTCGACTTCTTCGCCAAGCTCAAGAAGAACGGCAACTACACGCCCGTCCAGTCCACCTCGGCCACCGTCTTGAAGGGCCGGACACCGATCGTCCTCGACTGGGACTACCTCAACGCCAGGTACACCGACGAGCTCAAGAGCAAGGGACTCGACTGGCAGGTCACGGTCCCAGAGGACGGCAAGTTCTCGCAGTACTACTCGCAGGCCATCAACAAGGTCGCCCCGCACCCGGCGGCCGCCCGGCTGTGGCAGGAGTACCTCTACAGCACCGAGGGCCAGAACCTCTGGCTCAAGGGCTACGCCCGCCCGGCCCTGATGGCCGCCATGGAGAAGCACGGCACGCTCGACAAGACCGCGGCCGCCAAGCTGCCGAAGGTCTCCGGCACGCCGAGGTTCCCGACCGAATCGCAGCTGGACCGGGCCAGGGACGACATCGCCCAGGGCTGGGGCAAGGTCGCCAACCGATAACCGCGACTCCCACCAGGGCCGATGCGGTGCCCGCCGTTCCTTCGGAGCGGCGGGCACCGCGCCGCCGGCCGGTGTCCCGGCGGACCGTCCGCCGCGCTACCGGCCCTGAGAACCGCCGCGTCTCCCCTCCGCGGTCCCGGTGCACGGTCCGCGCTCCCCTCGTGTGCGCCCGTGCGCTCCCGTGTGCCGGGCACCGGCCGGGCATCTAGCAGCCGACGCGTACGGGTACCAGGGGCCCTGGGGAGGCGCTTCGTGCACCAACCACCGTTGGTCGGCTGGCTGCTGGTGCTGCTCTGCGCCGGCACCGGCGGGTACTGCCTGGTCCGGGCGCACCGCGGTCCGGCCGCACAGCGGGTCGCCGCGCGCGGTGAGGGGCTGATGGCGCTGGGCATGGCGGTGATGGGGCTGCCGGCGTCCGCGGTGCCGCCGCCGGCGTGGTCGCCCTGGCTGTTCACCGCGGCGTTCGGGGCCGCGGGCGTATGGGCGCTGACGCATCGGCATCTGCATCACGCGGTGGGGGCCTGGGCGATGGTGTACATGGCGCTGGCGATGGCGGTGCCCGCCGGCGGGATGCGCCACGACGAGCCGATGGGCGCCATGACGCATGCGGCGCCCGGCGGGGTGCCGTTGCTGACCGGACTGCTGCTCGCCTACTACACGGTGTACGTCCTCGCCGCGGGGCTCCGCCTGGTGCCGGCCTCGGGAGCGGTGGCCGGAGGGCCGGTGGCGGACGGGCCGGTGGTGGCGACGGCCGCCGGGCCGGCCGGAGTGCTGCGGGCCTGCCGGCTGACGATGGGCATCGCCATGCTGGCGATGCTGCTGGCCCTGTGAGCTGCGCCGGACACCCGCGGGATGCCCTTCCGGGGTGCGTACGCCCTTCCGGAACGCACCTCTGCGCCGTGCGTGGCGTACATCACTTCCGATGCGTGACCGTACCAACGAGTATCCGGCGCTCATAGGGTGACGGCATGATGGTCCCGATCGCGCTGATGGTTCTCGGCGCGCTGGCCGCGGCGATGGCGCCGCGGCTGATGGCCCGTTCCGACTGGCCCGACCGCGAGCCGGTGCTCGCCCTGTGGGTGTGGCAGTGCGTGGTGGCCGCCGTGCTGCTGTGCTGTGCGCTGGCGATGTCGCTGAGCGCGGCCGCGGCCTGGGAGTCCGTCCGCAGCCCGGTGTTCGGGTTCGCCCCCCGGGTGGTCGTCGAGGCGTACGCGCTCAAGGGGTACGGGCCCTGGGCCGGTGTGCTGGCGCTGCTCCTGGCGGGCGGCGGTGCGTGGACGGCCGTCGCGCTGACCCGCGAGGTGCGGGCGGCACGGGCCCGCCGCCGGCAGCGCCGGGCCGACCTCCTGCGGCGCGCACCCCTGCTGCCCGGCGAGAAGCCCTTCGGGGAGCGGCTGGTGGTCCTGGAGGGCGACCGGCCGGGGGCCTGGTGGCTGGCACATCCGTCGTCCCAACTGGTCATCACCACCTCCGCGTTGCGGCGCCTGAAGGGCCGTCAGCTCGATGCGCTGATCGCCCACGAGCAGGGCCATGCACGGGCCCGGCACGATCTGCTGCTGTACTGCGCCTCGGCGCTCGCGGTCGGCTTCCCGCAGATCCCGGTCTTCGCCGCGTTCCGCGACCAGGTGCACCGGCTGGTCGAACTGGCCGCCGACGATGCCGCCTCGCGCCGCTTCGGCCGGCTGACGATAGCCCTGGCGCTGGTCGAACTCAACGAGGACCGCGGGGTGTTCGGCCCCTGCCCGACGCAGCTCGCCCAGGTGCCCCAGCGGGTGGACCGGCTGCTCGCCCCCGCGCCCCGCTTCACCCCCGGCCGCCGGCTGCGGATGACGGCGTTCGCGGCGCTGGTGCCCGCCGTACCGCTGCTGGTGACGTTCGTCCCGGGGTTGCGCGCGCTGACGTAGGGTCCGGGTATGCCCCACGGCACCCGCCCCGCCCTGGTCTGCGCCGCCCTGTTCACGGTGCTGCTCACCCTGGTCGTGCTGCGCTGGGGGCCGCTGATGTCGCTGGATGCCGCCGTCACCGGCGCCCTGCACCCCGTGGCCGTCGGCTCGCCCGACTGGACCCGCCTGAACCGGGTGCTCAGCGACTGGGTGTGGGACCCGTGGACGATGCGGGCGGAGCTCGCGGTCGCGGTCTGCCTGCTCGTACGGCGCGGTGCGCGGCTGCTCGGGGCCTGGGTGGCGGTCACCGCGCTCGCCGGTGCGGCCCTCCAGCAGGCCGTCAAGGCGCTGGTCGGCAGGCCGCGCCCGGTCTGGCCGGATCCGGTGGACTCGGCGCACTATGCGGCCTTCCCCTCGGGACATGCGCTGTCCGCGCTGGTCACGGGGGTCCTGCTGCTGTGGCTGCTGCGGGAGTACGGGGTACGGCCGGTGTGGCGGTGGATCGCCCGGACGGTGGTCGCGGTCTCCGTCCTCGGTGTCGGCCTCACCCGGGTGTATCTGGGCGTGCACTGGCCGTCGGATGTCCTCGGCGGCTGGCTTCTGGGGGGCGCGCTGGCGGCCGGGGCGGCCGCGGCGTACACCGCCCGTGCGTCCGGGCGGCGGTCTGGGCCCGGTGCCGCGCGCGGGCCAGGATGAGACCCATGACCACGATCAAGGGTGTGCTCTTCGACTTCTCCGGGACCCTGCTGCGCATCGAGTCCGCCGAGTCCTGGCTGCGCGCCGCGCTGACCGCGTGCGGCTCGGCCATGGACGACGCCGAGCTCGCCCGCCGGGCGGCCGAGCTGGAGCGGGCCGGCGCCCTGCCCGGCGGCTCGCCGCCGGCCGAGCTGCCCGCCGCACTCGCCGCACTGTGGGAGCTGCGCGACTGCGACGCCCGCCACCACCGCGCGGTGTACACCGGTCTGGCCCGCCAAGTGCCGCTCCCCCGACCGGAGTTGTACGACGCACTGTACGAGCGCCATAGGACGGCGGATGCCTGGCACCCGTATCCGGACGCCGCCGAGGTGCTGGCCGAGCTGCGGCGGCGCGGCGTCCGCGTCGGCGTACTGAGCAATATCGGCTGGGATCTGCGGCCGGTGCTGCGCGCCCACGGCCTGGAGCGGTACGTGGACGGCTGTGTGCTCTCCTTCGAGCACGGCCTCCAGAAGCCCGATCCGCGGCTCTTCGCCCTGGCCTGCCGCCAGTTGGGGCTCGCCCCGTCCGCCGTGCTGATGGTGGGCGACGACCGCCGGGCGGACGGCGGCGCCACGGCGATCGGGTGCGGGTTCCTGCCGGTGGACCCGCTGCCGGTGGACCGCCGCCCGGACGGGCTGCGGCCGGTACTGAACCTCGTGGGCTGAGGACGGCGGGCGCAGGCGGGCAGCGGCGGCGGGTGGCGCGCGGCCGCCGTGCGGACCTTAGGGCCTGTCCCCGGCGCCGGACTGTCCGGCGGCCCAGGTCCGGAGCGTCGCGAAGTCCTCCGGGAGGAGTCCCTTGGTGGGGTCGACGCGGTGCGGGAGGGCGTGCCCCTTGTGGTGGTGGGCGATCCAGGCGTGGTCGCGGGCGCCGATCTCGTCGTCGACCCAGGCGAAGGGGCGGCCCGCGGCGGCGGCGACGAGATGGCGGGTCTTCCAGTGGACGCCGTCCGGGTCCTGATGGTGCATCCGGGGCCAGTCCAGTGCGGGCAGCTCGGGCAGGCCGAGTACGGGGCCGATCCAGGTGTTGGCCTCCGCCTTCCAGGTCGTCGCCCAGATGAGCCGGAAGCCCAGGCCCATCAGGAGCGGGCCGTGGTCGGGATTGAGCCATACCCGCAGGGCCGGGCGGGGCGGCTCCCAGCCGGTGGGGCGCATCCGCAGCGTGGTGTAGCCCTCGGGGCGGCGGTGCGGCTTGGCCAGCCAGGGGTTGAGCGGGCCGTCGACGTCGAGGAAGAGGAGCGGCTCGGTGGAGTTCACGGCGTGATGATGCCGCGTACGACGCCGGAGCAATCGCTTCCGGGCGGCGGCGCGCCCGTGGGAACGGGGCCGCCCCGGCCGGGCGGGATGCCGGCCGGGGCGGGGTGGACCGTGTGCGGCGCTCGCGTCAGGAAAGGGTCGCGATCGCCTGGTTGAAGGTCGCCGACGGACGCATGACGGCGGCGGCCTTCACCGGGTCGGGCTGGTAGTAGCCGCCGATGTCGGCAGGCGAGCCCTGCACCGCGATCAGCTCGTCGACGATGGTCTGCTCCTGCTCGCCGAGGGTCTTGGCGAGGCCGGCGAACGCCTGCGCGAGCTGGGCGTCGTCGGTCTGCTTGGCCAGCTCCTGGGCCCAGTACAGGGCCAGGTAGAAGTGGCTGCCGCGGTTGTCGATACCGCCCAGGCGGCGGCTCGGCGACTTGTTCTCGTTGAGGAAGCTGCCGGTCGCCCGGTCGAGGGTGTCGGCGAGCACCTGGGCGCGCGCGTTGCCCGTCTTCTGGGCGAGGTGCTCGAAGCTGACCGCGAGCGCGAGGAACTCACCCAGGCTGTCCCAGCGGAGGTAGTCCTCCTTGACGAGCTGCTGGACGTGCTTGGGCGCGGAGCCGCCGGCACCGGTCTCGAACAGGCCGCCGCCGTTCATCAGCGGGACGACCGAGAGCATCTTGGCGCTGGTGCCGAGCTCCAGGATCGGGAACAGGTCGGTCAGGTAGTCGCGCAGCACGTTGCCGGTGACCGAGATCGTGTCCTCGCCGCGGCGGATGCGGTCGAGGGAGAACTTGATCGCGTGGACCGGCGCCATGATCTCGATCTGCAGACCGTCGGTGTCGTGGTCGGCGAGGTAGGTCTTGACCTTCTGGATCAGCTGCGCGTCGTGCGCGCGGTCCTCGTCGAGCCAGAACACCGCCGGGTTGCCGGTCGCCCGGGCGCGGGTGACGGCCAGCTTGACCCAGTCGCGGATCGGCAGGTCCTTGGTCTGGCACATCCGGAAGATGTCGCCGGCGCCGACGACCTGCTCCAGCACGGTGTTGCCGGCCGCGTCGACGACCCGCACGGTGCCCGTGGTGGGGATCTCGAAGGTCTTGTCGTGGCTGCCGTACTCCTCGGCCTTCTGCGCCATCAGACCGACGTTGGGCACCGAGCCCATGGTCGACGGGTCGTAGGCGCCGTGCGCACGGCAGTCGTCGAGGACGACCTGGTAGATGCCGGCGTAGCTGCTGTCGGGCAGCACCGCGAGGGTGTCGGCCTCCTGGCCGTCCGGGCCCCACATGTGGCCGGAGGTGCGGATCATGGCCGGCATGGAGGCGTCGACGATGACGTCGCTCGGTACGTGGAGGTTGGTGATGCCGCGGTCGGAGTCGACCATCGCCAGCTCGGGGCCGTCGGCCAGCTCGGCGTCGAAGGACGCCTTGATCTCGGCGCCCTCGGGCAGCAGCTCCAGGCCCTTGTAGATGCCGCCGAGGCCGTCGTTCGGGGTCAGGCCCGCCGCGGCGAGCGCCTCGCCGTACTTGGCGAAGGTCTTCGGGAAGAACGCCCGGACCACGTGGCCGAAGATGATCGGGTCGGAGACCTTCATCATCGTGGCCTTGAGGTGGACGGAGAACAGCACACCGTCGGCCTTGGCACGGGCCACCTGCGCGGCGAGGAACTCGCGCAGTGCGGCGACGCGCATCACGGAGGCGTCGACGACCTCGCCGGCGAGCACGGGGACCGACTCGCGCAGGACCGTGGTCGAGCCGTCGTCGCCCGACAGCTCGATGCGCAGCGAACCGGCTTCGGCGATCACCGCGGACTTCTCGGTGGAGCGGAAGTCGTCGTTGGTCATGTGCGCGACGTGGGTCTTGGAGCCGGCGGTCCACTCGCCCATGCGGTGCGGGTGGGCCTTGGCGTAGTTCTTCACCGACGCCGGCGCCCGGCGGTCGGAGTTGCCCTCGCGCAGGACCGGGTTGACGGCGCTGCCCTTGACCTTGTCGTAGCGGGCGCGGATGTCGCGCTCCTCGTCGGTCTTGGGGTCGTCCGGGTAGGCCGGCAGCGCGTAGCCCTGCTCCTGCAGCTCGGCGATCGCGGCCTTCAGCTGCGGGATCGAGGCCGAGATGTTGGGCAGCTTGATGATGTTGGCCTCGGGCGTCTTGGCCAGCTCACCGAGCTCGGCGAGGGCGTCCTCGATGCGCTGCCCCTCCTCCAGACGCTCGGGGAAGCTCGCGATGATGCGCCCGGCCAGAGAGATGTCACGGGTCTCCACATTGACGCCCGCCGTCGACGCGTACGCCTGGATCACAGGCAAGAACGAATACGTCGCCAGGGCCGGGGCCTCGTCAGTGTGGGTGTAGATGATGGTCGAGTCAGTCACCGGGTGCTCCGCTCCACGTCTGCAACATTGCTCGACATCAAGATATCTCGTGATCGCCCCCCACTCGACAGGACCCCGCCCGGGGCAAAAGCGGAGGATGTGGTTCCGATGCCTCTGAACCACCGCACACCGGTCTGGAGGAGAGATCGGCACCGGGCGACGGGAGGCCGGATGACACGGTGCCGTACCTCTCCGGCAAGATCACCTCGGTACCCGTACCAGCACCGGTACCCGACCGCCGGATCACCCCCGTACGGCCGCACACCATCAGGAGGCACCGCAGACCATGACCACCACCGCCTACCTCGACGCGCTCTTCTCCCTCACCGGCCGCACCGCCCTGGTCACCGGCGGCAGTTCCGGCATCGGCCTGGCCATCGCGGAGGCGCTCGGCCGCGCCGGGGCCGAGGTGGTGCTGCTGGCCCGGCGCGCGGAGCCGCTGCGCGCTGCCACGGAGCGGTTGCGGGCGGCGGGCTGCACGGCGGACTGGACAGCCGCCGATCTGCGCGACCGGGAGGCGGTCCGCGAGGGCGCGGAGGAGATCGTGCGGCGGCACGGCGAACCGGACATCCTGGTCAATGCCGCCGGGGTCAACCCCCGCCCCCCGCTGGACGAGCTGACCGCCTCCGAATGGGATCGCACCATGGCCGTCAACCTCGATGCGCCGTTCCTGCTCGGGCAGCGCTTCGGGCCCGGCATGGCGGACCGCGGCTGGGGGCGGATCATCCATCTCGCCTCACAGCAGTCGATCCGCGCGTTCGGCAACAGCGGCGCCTACGGGGTGTCCAAGGCCGGGCTCTCCGCGCTGACCCGCTCCCAGGCGGAGGCATGGTCGCGCCACGGCGTCAGCGTCAACGCGATCGCGCCCGGCTTCGTCCGCACCCCGCTGACCGAGGAACTGTTCACCGACCCCGACCGCCCCGCGGCGATGGCCGGCCGGACGATGGCCGGACGCAACGGCGAACCGGACGACTTCGTCGGCGCGGCGGTCTTCCTGGCCGGTCCCGGTGCGGCGTATGTGACGGGCCAGACGGTGTTCGTGGACGGCGGGTTCTCCGTGACGTGAGCCGTGGCCGGGTGAGGCGGGCTCCGGGGAGGCGGCTCCAGGTGAGGTGGGTTCCTGACGGCATGGGGAGGCGTTCCCGGCGCCGCATCGTCATCCGGACTCCGGCACCGGACCCGACACCGGCGCCTGGATGCCGTACACATCGCCGACCCGTAGATCGTCCGGTGTGCTGTATGTGCCGTGGGTGCGAATGACGGAGACGGCCACGCGGGAATCCGGCTGCCAGAACTTCCGGTAGTACGGCACGTTCGCCGGGTATTCCGGGATCTCCAGCAGGGGGACGCCGCGCCGCTCCAGCAGGCTCTGCAGCTTCTGGAACCGAAGCCTGGGGGTGAACCGCCCGTACCGGGCGCGGAGCGCGCCGCCGACGAGCTCGTTCGTGCGGCGCCGATAGGCGAGCCGGTGCACATGCACGGTGAAGTGGTGCCCCGACCAGGGGGATTCGGCGCCATCGCGGTCCCAGTGGAACTCGGCCAGGCCGTAGTCACGCCACATGATGGTGTCACCGGACCTGTTCTCACCGAAATCCGTCCCCAGGACCTCGGTGACCCGGTCAGGAGAGTCCGTGGGACGCACGCCGAGCACGGTGCCGGTGGCGACGACGTCCATATAGAACGCCAGGGAATACGGGGTCAACTGCGGTTCCTCACATGCGGTGTGCCGAAACGCCTCTGACGGCGCACCCCGACGATGTCATGGTCACGCCCTGCCCCCGTCCGCACGGCTGCTGCGCACCACGCGCCGCACGGCCTGGTTGACCGCTTCGAGAAGCAGGACGACAGCGACCGCGGCCAAGAAGCGCAGCCACCACGGGGCACCGAAGTACTCACCGAGGACGAAGCAGACGAGGAAGACGACGGGGGCAGTGACCCAGAAGGGCAGGTTCGGCATCTCCGACTTCTTCGGTCGGCTCGCTGTGGGGGGCATGGTGGTTCCTTGTCTGCTCGTGCTGAAGCCCCCGGCGTACCGGCGCAGTAGGGCTTCCGTACATCGGGGAACGGCCGGCACGCCCGTCCAGGTCGCGCCGCCCGCGCACCACCGTAAGCCCGCACCAGGACGGGACCCGGTGCGGGCGCAGGGCGCGGGCGAGGGCCGCGACCGGCTCAGAAGTACGACTGGAGGGTTCCCCGGCGTCGGACGTCGACCGTGGCGCAGTGGAACGATCCGCCGAAGGTGTTGAAATTGCGGAAGTTGCAGGGGATCGGCCGGAAGCCGAACGTCTTCATCGCCGCGATCATCGGCTCGTCCTGCGCTTCGACGATCACCCGCTCCTCGTCCAGCATCAGGATGTTCATGTTGATCCACTTGCTGGTCATGTACAGCGGATGCGTATCGGGAATGACCGGAGCCGGCGCGGCCATCACATCCCAGCCCTTGAAGAGCTGCGGCACCTCGGGCACCCGATCGGGGTGAATGAGCAGCTTGCCCGGCGCCATCGGGACGAGTGTGGCGTCGATGTGCATCGGGTGCGAGTCGTTGAACTCGAATACATGGATACGGTATTCGTCGCCGAGATGCCGGCGCAGCCACTCGATGCCGAAGTCATTGGTGACATTGCTCTTCTGGGCGATGATGTCGCGACCGCAGCGGGTGAAGTCGGCCGCGTCGAAGGTCGGCTCGAATTCGGTGACCACCAGTCGCTGCGGACCGTCCTCACCGGGATCGGTCCAGTCCTGGTCGAACTGCTCGTCCGTCAGTTCCGGCTTCGGCGCCGCGGTCCATTTCGCACCGCCGCGGAAGTACTCCTTCAGCAGCGGCCGGTAGGCGAGGTTCTCGTAATAGCGGGAGCGCCAGGCCATGGGGCATTCGATGATGTCGTCGCCGACCACAAGAATCGCGTCCCGGGGCATCGCCGCGTACATCCCGGTGCTGGTCCAGTCGAGGGTGGTGTACGGCGTCCGCTGGGGGATGGTTTCCGGCCGCCGGACGGTCACCCCCTCCCCCTCCAGGATGTGCACCAGCTCCTCCAGCTCGGCGCGGGCGGCGGCGACCTGCTCGGGCGGGAACGGCCGCCCCGCGTTGCGGCGGAAGGTCGCGTGCTGGTCGCCGGGGAGCACGGGCGGCAGAGCCATGTGCCAGGTCGGGAAGCTCGCCTCGTCGACGATGCCGACGATCACTTCCTCCAGCGGGTCCCACTCCGTGTAGGAGCACACGGGGCTCTCCGACCGACCGTACGAGGTGTAGGAGTCACCCGGGTCGATGTGGGGGGTATCGGCGGCGTTCACGCAAACTGCTCCTCGTTCAGGCGGCGCACGGCAACCGAAGACCCGTGCTCCCGCGATGAAGATCGATTGAACGTGCCGAACAAGCGAACGGGCAACTTCCCCCGCCATGTTGGCCGGAACCCGGTGCCTCGAACAGGAATACATCCCGGTGGCCGGTGCGGGACGGCACATCTGGGGGCCGGCACCGGCCCGGACGTCCAGCCCGAGCCCGTACCGGCCCCTTGATGTCGTGTCAGATTTCCCAGAATGCGGCGACGCTAGTCCGCTTCGGGTTCCAGGAAGTATTCATAGGTGTCCAGGTCGAAGACGATCCCGGTGAGCCGGGTGAGCGCGGCTGCCCGGCTCTCGTCCAAGGGGTATGCGTCGAGGAACCCTTCAGCGGGGACACCGGCCAGCCCGGCGGCGGCCGCCAGACCGATTTCCGAGACGTCCAGCTTGCTGTCGAGGAAATCGGCGTCCTTCCTGAACACCGTGACGACGATTCTCACTTCTCCACCTCGCGCGTACGGTCTTTCGGCTTCGTCTGCTCCCCGGTGTACGGGTCGAACTCACCCTGGTGTTTCCCGTTTTTATTGTACTTCTCGACGGTTCCGTGCTGGGAATCCCACTCGTAGATGTTCCCCTTGGGGTCCTTCCACCGCTTGCGAAGGCCGCCACCGCCCTGGACGGGCGTCTTGCGCTTGGCGGTCTTCGCGCGGGGGAACGCCTCCAGGGATTCCGGAGCCGGCTTGGGGCCGGGGTCGGTCTTCCGGGTGACGCCCGCCTTGCGCTGGGCGTCGCGCAGCGCCGTACCGAGTCCGTCGTTGAAGCGCCCCACGCCGTCGGCGACACCGTATGCGCCGCCCACGACCAGTGTCGTGCTCACGGCGATCGCGGGGGCTCCGGCCAGGCAGCCGACCCCGGTGATGCACACGGCGCCGCCCGCGACATCGCCCGAGGCGCCGACCCCGATCGACAGGACGCCGAGGAAGGTCTCCCCCAGCCCCTGCCAGACGTCGGCGTTGGTGACGATCGCGGTGCCGTAGGTGGCGACGGTGTCCAGGCCGTCACCGACCTTCTCCACGCCGTCCTTCAGCCAGCCGGGAGTCCAGCCCGGCCAGCCGTCGTCCGGTTCCTCGTCCTCGGCCGGTGCGTCGGCCGCGGCCTTGCGCCGCTCCTCCTCGGCCTTCCGCCAGGCCGCTTCCTCCGCCCGCTGCTTCTTGACGGCGGCCCCGAACGCCTCGGTCGCCGCGCGCGTGGCGGCCGCCGCGTCCTTGCCCGCTGCGGTGGCCGAGGACCGCGCCCGGTTGGCGGCGCTCCATGCCTCGTCGGCGGAGCCGCGCGCCCAGTTGGCCGAACTCTGCGCGCTGGTGGCGGACTTGACGGCCCGGGACGCCGCGTGGTTGGCGTCGGCCTCGGCCGCACGGGCCTGCTCGGCCGACTGGGCGGCCCGGGCCGCGGACGCCGCGGCGTCCTGCGCGGACTTCTTGGCCTGCTTGGCGTAGCCGTCGGCGGTGGCGGCCGACTTCTTCGCGGCATCGGCGGCGTTGCGCGCCTCGGCGGCCGCGTTCTTGGCCCGCAGCGCGTGTTCCCTGGCCCGGTGTGCGTTCTCCTGCGCGGTCGCCGCGACCCCCGCGGCGTCGGCGATGAGCCGCTTCATGTCCGCATCGTGGGTGGCCGCGAGCCGGTCCTTGCGGGCCGCCTTGTACTGGCCGACCTCGATGAAGCGGTGCAGCTGCTGGGGCGGCCCCACCAGGGCGGTCTTGGCCGCGGCCCGCAGCTCCGGGCCGCCGCTGCCGGCCAGCTGCGTGGCCCGGGTCCGGTCGTCCGCCAGCCGGGCGTCGAACTGGTCGGAGGTGAGGAACTCCAGCAGCTTCTCCGGCGAACCGGCCTTGATCGCGGCCTTGGCGGCCTCCCGTACGTGGGTGCTGCCCGTGCTGGACAGCTGCACCGCCCGGGTGCGGTAGGCGGCCGCGGCGGCCTCGTGTCGGCCGGTGCGCAGGAACGCGTCGATCTGCCGCGCGTCGCCGTTGAGTGCCTTCTCGGCGGCCTCCCTGAGCGCGGCGGAGAAGCCCTCCTCGGCCAGGAACTCCACACGGGCCCGGTCGTCCTGCTCCGCGGCCTGACGCCGGCCCTTGAGCACATAGTCGCGCACGGCGGCGTCGGAGCCCGCGAGGGCGACCTCGGCTGCGGCCTTGCTCCACGGCCCCCGGATCTTCAAGTCCAGCAGCGCCACCTTGCGGCCCTTGGCCGCCACCTCGTGGGCGTCGGTGCCCGGTTCGGCCGCCTGGGCGGCGAGGTCGGCGGCCCGGGAGTCCAGGTCCTTGAGCTCCTTGACGGCGCGCTGCTGCCGGGCCCTGCGCTCGTCGTCCTCGGCCTTGAGGTCGCGGGCCTGCTCCATCGCGGCCGAGGTGCGGTTCTTGAGCTCCTCCGCCTCGATCTCCTGTGCCAGGGCGTGCACCTCACCGGCCTTCTTGGCCGCGTGGGAGGCCCCGTCGGCCGCCTGCTGGGCCGCGGTGGCGTGCCGCCCCGACTCACCCGCGGCCTGCTCCGACTCCCCGGCGTGTGCGGCGGCCTTGTCGGCCTCCGCCGCGGCGTTCTTCGCGTGCCGGGCGGCCTCGTTGGCCGCGTCCCGCGACGCGTACGCCGCCGTCGCGGACCGCTTGGCCAGGCCGGTGGCGGACCGTGCCGCGCCGGCCGCCTCGCGGGCGTGCCGCTTGGCCTGGTCCGCCGCGGCCCTGGCCTCGGCCGAGTGCGCACCGGCCGCGTCGGCGTAACTGCTGGCCCGGCCCGCCTCGTTGGCGGCCGCGTCGGCGTTGGCGCTGGCGCTGAGGGCCGAGTGCGCGGCCCGTCCCGCGGCCTCCGATGCCTTGCCGGCCTGGTCGGCCGCCTGCGCCGCCTTCTCCGCTCCCTTGGCCGCACCCCGGGCCACCTCGGCGGCCTTACGGGCGTCCGCCGCCTTGCCCGCGTCCGTGGCCGCGTCGGCGGCCGCGTTCCGGGCCCGCGAGGCGGCGCCGGCCGCACCGGCCGCGGCCGCCGCGGCCTGGGACGCGGCGCCGGCCGCGACCCGGGCGGAGGCGTTGGCGGCACGGGCCGCGCCGATCGCCTGCTGGGCGGCCCGGGCAGCGCCGCGGGCCGCCTCCGCGGCCACCGCGGCCGCGCTCGCCGCCTCCTGGGAGCTCTTGCCCGCCTTCGCGCTCTCCCGGGCGGCGTTCTCGGCGGCCTCCTTGGCCAGGGCCGAGGTCTCGACCGCGCGGTCCGACGCCTCCTTGGCGGCATCGGTCTCGCGCTCGGCCTTCTCGCCGGCCTCCTTCGCGTTCTGCGCCAGCTCCTCGATGCTGGCGCGCTCCTGGTCGCGTGCGTGGGCCACATACCGGCCCACCTCCAGGAACTCGTGGATGTCCGCCGCTCCCCCGCGCAGTGCGACCTTGCCGGCCTGCTTGGTCGCCGGGCCGCCGGCGCTGACGAGCTGCACGACCCGGGTCCGCTCGTCCGCCTCCCGGGCCGTGTACTGGCCGTTTTCCAGGAACGCGCGAATATCGCCGGCCGAACCCTTCAGGGCCTTTTTCCGGCGTCCTGGACGTTTCTGTCGCCGATGCTGACGAGCTGTACGACCCGGGTCCTGCGGTCCGCCTCCAGAGGGCTTTGCCAGCCGTCCTTCAGGAAGTTCCGCAGCTCCTCCCGGGAACCCTTCAACGCCTTCTTGGCGGCCGCGCGCAGATGGCGTCCGGCGACGGAGTGGATCTGCACCGCCGAGATGTACTCGTCCCGGTACCGGCCGCTGTCCTGCCCGCTTTCCAGGAAGCGTCGGACCTCCTCGTCGGAGCCCGTGAGCGCGGCCTCCGCGGAAGCCTTCAGACCCGGCCCTCCGGATTCCCAGATTGTGACGACCTTCCCGCGGTCGGTCGCCGGGACCGGGTCGATTCCCGTGCCCTGTTCCCCCGTTGCGTGAGCCGGGCTCGTGCCCAGCACTCCGGCGACGAGTGCCAGCGGCAGCACTGTAGTGCACATGGCACTTATGGAGTGCGGCCACTTCCCTCTCGATCTCACCTCGTCAACCCTTCTTGTCTTTCCAGGAGTTGTTGATCTTCGAAGAGGTGAACATAACGGCGCGGGAATGTCGAATCGCACTCGCGCCGTTCCGCGGACGGCCAATGGAGTAGGGGGTTGTACGGAAAACCGGCATCGTTTCTGACTCGTTATCAAGTCTCGCAATTCACGTCGTGAGTTCCATGGGTGATACGTTCGCGGCTGCCCTTTGACTGAATTCTGCGGCGGCCGCGCCTTGTCGCCGCAGCCCCTCCGGAAGGAACCTCCGTTGAGAATTCGCGCACGCAGGGCGCTGGTTGCCGGGGTCATCGGCACCGCCACGGCCATCGCCGTGATATCCAGCTTTGCCGCAGCTCAGGCCGCCCCTCAGGCCACGAACGACACCGCCAGGGCGGCCGCCGACACACCGCCCTCCGCGGTGGAGGAATTCGAGTACCCGAACGCCGGTAAAATCCTTGAAGAACAGGGAGTCAAGCTCGTCAGGGGTGACGGTCACATCCTCCTGGCCGACTGCAGGACCTCCCCGGACCTTGAGGTCATGGCGGTTAAGAACCAGAAGCCCGTCAACTATTGCTTCACGGTCACCGGGAAGACCGGAAATCTGTCCCTGGAGATCCCGGAACTCGTCGGAATCTGGGAGAACGACGGCCGCACGGCCAGCGCCACGGTCACGTCCGAAGGAAAGTCCAAGACCGTCGGCCTGAAGAAGAACGACCTGACGGAACTCGGCGAGGGCAACCTCGGCACCGGCGCCAAGGAAGCGACCCTGATCGAACTCCGGGTATCGGGCTGACCCGACCGCGAGCCCATCGGCGAACCCCCCTCGGGATCCTGTACGGGAACTCGGAGGCGCAGGAAAGGCCCCCGCGGAAATCACCGTCCGCACGAGCCGCAGCGCGTCATCACGGCGACGGTGCATCCGCACACCTGAGGGTCGTCTCAACTTGCGCCCGCCATCTGTGATTTAGGAATCAAAACATGCTCAGCTCACGTCCGCGCGCCGCGTGGATGACCGGACTCCTCACCACCACCGTCGCCGCGGGTGTACTGACCGCCGCCCCGGCGCACGCCGTGGTCGGTGAATCCGTCAAGGACGGTACGTACGCCTTCGCCGCGAAACTCGATATCGATACCGGTAACGGCAGACGCAGTTGTTCGGGCGCCCTGGTCGACCGGCAGTGGGTGATATCCGCAAGCAGCTGCTTCGCCCAGGACCCCGGCAAGGGCTTCAAGGTCGCCAAAGGCGCGGCCAAGTGGAAGACGTCCGCCACCGTGGGCCGCACCCCTCTCACGAAGACGGCCGGCAGCACGACCGGCGTCGTCGAACTCGTCCCCTATGAGGGGCGCGACCTGGTGATGGCGAAGCTCGCCGAACCGGTCACCGGCGTCACTCCGGTACCCATCGGTACCACCGCGCCCACGCCGGGCGAGGAGCTGAACGTCGCCGGCTACGGCCGCGCCAAGACCCTGTGGGTGCCCGACGGGCTGCGCAGCGCCGCCTTCACCGTGGACTCGGTGCGGGACGGTGCCCTCGACATCAGCGGCAGGACCCCCGCGGACGGCGCGGTCTGCAAGGGCGACACCGGCGGTCCGGCGGTCCGGGAGACCGCGGGCCGGGTGGAGCTGGTGGCCGTCAACAGCACGTCCTGGCAGGGCGGCTGCCTGGGCACCGACCCGTCGGAGACCCGCCGTGGGGCCGTCGACACCCGGGTGGACGATCTCAACACCTGGGTGCAGAAGGTCCGCTACCGTACGGCCTTCCCCAACGCCCCCTGGAACAAGGCGACCCACATCGCGTCCGGGTACTTCACCGGCGGCTCGGCCGGCGGCACCCGGCACATGGACATGATCGTGCGCTGGATCGACGGCGAGGTCACGCTCTACCAGGGCGCGGACGACAAGGACGCCCGCCACCCCTTCACCGCCGAGTTCCGCCTGGCGAAGGCGAAGAGCACCTGGCGGTACGCCCGGCAGATCACCGGCGCCGGCTTCGGGGGCGGCTCGGACGGCCTGGTGGTGCGCTGGGTCGACGGGGAGCTGACGCAGTACACCCACGTGGACCAGAACGGCTTCCACGGGGAGAAGACGCTGGCCAAGGCCAAGAACAAGACCTGGCCGCACGCCCAGCAGATCACCGCCGGCGCGTACACGGCGAACGCGCGGCGCGACGACCTGATCGTCACCTGGACGGACGGCGAGGTGTCCCTGTACACCGACGTGAACACCAAGGGGCTGAGCGGCGAGCGGAAGCTCGCCAAGGCCAAGAACACCACCTGGCCGCACGCCGAGCAGATCAGCGCGGGTGAGTTCACCGGCCGGAAGACCGCGGACCTGCTGGTGCGGTGGTCCGACGGCGAGGCCACCATCTACCCGGGCGTGGACGCCGCAGGGTTCCACGGCGAGATCAAGCTCCGGCCGGCCAAGTCCCCGTGGACCAGGGCGACGGTGGTCACCACCGGCGCGTTCGTCGCCAACGACCGCCCCAACGATGTGCTGGTGCGCTGGGAGAAGGGCTCGCTGGGCCTCTACCCGGGCGTCGACGCCGACGGTACGCACGGCGAGATCAAGATCGTCGGCTGAGTCGGACGCCGCACACTCCGGCCGGCCGATCGCACGAGGGCGACGGCCGGCCGGAGTCGCGGTGACCTCGGTGGACCAGGCCCCCGACACCGGCCGTACAGGTGATTCCGTCTCAGCTGCGGCCTGTGCGGGTGTAGTACGCAGCAGGGGCAGGGGAGAGATTTGACGACCGGGGAACGCCCCGCATCCTCCAGGGCCGGACATCCGCTACCGGCCCAACTCCACCAGAGGTCCTGAATTGAAGAGCACGAGAGTATCGAAGCCTCGCACCCTCGTCGCCGGTGCCGGGGCCCTGGCCCTGCTCACTGCCGTACTCACCCAGCCGAGCGCCGATGCCGCTCCCGGCCCGCCCTCCGACCCGCCGACGGCGACCACGGCCGCCCAGCGCGCCAAGGAGATCAGCTCCAGTCTCGGCGACGAGGGGGCGGGTTCGTACTACGACGCCGAGAACCGCACGCTGGTCATGAACGTGACCAGTGAGGCCGCCGCCGCCAAGGTCCGTGCGGCGGGCGCCCAGCCGAGGATCGTCAAGCACTCCCTCGCCACCCTGGACAGCGCCCGTGCCACGCTCAAGGAGCAGGTGCGGATTCCCGGGACGTCCTGGGCGATGGATCCCCGCGTCAACAAGGTGGTCATCGTCGCCGACCCCACGGTCAAGGGAAAGAACCTCGACCAGCTCAAGGCGGCCGCCACGGCGCTCGGCGACCGGGCCACCCTCACCCATTCGTCGGCGGAACTGCGACCGCTGCTCGCCGGCGGCGAGGCGATCTGGGGCAGCACCGCGCGCTGTTCGCTCGGCTTCAACGTCGTCAAGGGCGGCCAGCCGTACTTCCTGACCGCCGGACACTGCGGCGAGGCGGTGCGGGCCTGGTCCGCGACGATGGGGGGCACCGAGGCCGCGGTGACGGAGGCCGCCACCTTCCCCGGCGACGACTTCGCGCTCGCCCGGTACACCGCGGCCGACGTGGTGCACCCCAGCACGGTGAGTCTCTACGACGGCAAGACGCAGACCATCTCCAAGGCGGCCGAGCCGATCGTGGGCCAGCAGGTGCAGCGCAGCGGCAGCACCACCCATGTCCGCAGCGGTGTGGTCATGGCCCTCGATGTGACCGTCAACTACCAGCAGGGTGCGGTCGACGGTCTGATCCAGACCACCGTCTGCGCGGAGCCCGGCGACAGCGGCGGCCCGCTCTTCGACGGTGACCAAGCCCTCGGCCTGACCTCGGGCGGCCGCGGCGACTGCACCCTGGGAGGCCAGACCTTCTACCAGCCGGTGCACGAGGCCCTGCAGAAGACCGGATCAGAACTGGGCTGAGACCGCCCGCGTATGCTGCCGGCCCGCGCACGGTGCGCGGGCCGGTGCCATGTGCGGACGCCGTGGCCGGGGCGGTGGGCGGAGCCTTCCGGAGCAGCCGTCGACCGGCGGCCCCCACACGCAGAAGGGCCCGGTGCCAGGCTTGCGCCTGGACACCGGGCCCGTTGTGCTTACTTGCCGCCGCCGCCGACCAGGTTGTTGCAGCCCATGCTCGAACCGATCGGGGTGGACTGGGCGCCTGCCGGGCCCTCGCCGTTGAGGGCGTTGCCCAGTACGCCGTTGAGGATGCCGACCTCGCCGAGGACGTCGACGTTCAGGTCGTGCGACCGGCAGGAGCTGCCCGACTTGACGACCCAGGTGTCGCCGCCTCCCTTGCCGTCGTGGGCCTGAGCGGTGCCGGCGCCGAGGAACGCGACGCTGCCGAGGGCCGCGACCACAACGGCAGCCTTGTGAAGCTTGCGCATTGATTCATCTCCGGTAAGTTGGACGGATGCGATCTGTGAGTGATCGACTTCGTACAGTTACCGAAGGCTAATACGACATATCCCACAACCACTTCAACGACGCGCCGATCACTTGACGGTCGCCGTGTCGGTCTCGTCGCCCGCCGATGCACCCTCGGGCGGACACGGCCGGTGGTTTGCCAGGTGGCTCAGCGGCGCCGGCGGTGCGCATACCCTTCCCGCAGCGGCCCTCCGAGCAGGTCGAGCAGGCGGTGACCAGGTGCGCCGCCTCGCGCAGGGCGCGGTCGGCGAGGGCCGGCCGCTCGTACCGGTCGGTGGGCGAGGTGTCGACCAGCCCGTGCGGGTCGTACGAGGGCAGGCCCTCGGCACAGAGGAGCAGGCCCGGGTCCAGGAGGTGATCACCCGTCACCTGGTGGGCTTCGCCACCCAGGAGGACCTCGCCGTGGAGTGGTCCGCCCCGATCGACCTGCGCCTCGCCCCCGCACTGGAGACGCTCGGCACGCTCGACGCCGAGCCGGTCATCGACATCGCCTTCATCGACGCCGACAAGGCCAACTACCCCGCGTACTACGAGGAGATCGTGCGCCGACTGCGTCCCGGCGGACTGGTGGTGCCGGACAACGTCTTCCTCGGCGGCCGCGTCCTCGACCCCGCGTACCAGCAGGAACACCATGTGGCGATGTGGCGGCTCAACGATCTGGTCGCGGCCGACGAGCGGGTGGACGCGGTGATGCTGCCGGTGTGCGACGGGGTGACCCTCGCCCGGCGCCGCTGACGCGCCGTCCGCTCAGCTCCGGTGGTGGTCCGCGCGGGCGATCCATTCGTGCCATGGGCCGGCGAGGACGAGGCCGGCCAGCGTCCGGTAGCCGCCGGCGCCGGGGTGGGCACCGTCACCGGCCATGGCTTCCCGGGTCCAGACGGGGTCGTCGGCCAGGTCCCGGGTCGTGGCGATGAACGGGATGTGCCGGGCGCGGCAGAGGGCCGCCATCCCGTCGGCGAGGTGCAGGGTCCGTTGCGTATGCGCTTCGCCCGCGTCGACGACCGGTGGCGGGCCCACCACCAGCGGTGCGATCGCCCGGCGCCGGCTCTCGTCCAGGATGGCGGCCAGGTTGTCCAGACAGCGGGCGGGGTCGACGCGGACCGTACCGGCCTCCACCACCGCGTCGTTGCTGCCGAAGGAGACGACCAGCCTGTTGTCCGCGTCGGTCAGGGTGCGGGGCAGGACCTCCCGCCAGCAGCGGTGCCGGACGTCCTCGGAGGTGTTGCGCCGGATACCGAGGTTGAAGGCCGTGATGTCGCCGCGGGTCTCCGCAAGCACCCGGCCGACCCAGCCCCGATACTCCGGGTCGCCGATCCCCTGGACGAAGGAGTCACCGATGAAGCAGATGCGCGTATCCCTGATCATCGCGCCCACCCTACGGGCAGGGGCCGACGCCCTCGCCCCCGCCCTCGCTCGCCCTATGCGGTCAGCGGGCCGAGCAGGTCGTTGCTGCGGGCTTGGGGGTCGGCGCTGGTGCTGTACTCCAGGGACGCCTCGACCATCTCGTCGACGGACAGCAGACCGTCGCTGTTCACGTCGAGCACGGCGAAGGTCGCTTCGGCGTCCGCGGCCGAGACTCCGAAGGCCCGGTAGAAGCGCCGGTGCTCGTCCAGGCCGATGGTTCCGTCGCCGTCGCGGTCCATGACCCCGAAGAGCAGGCGCCGCCGTTCCTGCCGGGTCTTCCTGCGCGATGCGGCCGCACCGTCTCGCGCCGCGTCGAGCTTGTCGGCGATGAACTCTTCGAGGGAGATGCGCGCGTCGGAATCGACGTCCATACGGGAGGCCATGTCCTCCCACGTGTCGTTGAGGACGGCGGTCACCTCGGCGGCTCGCGGCGAACCGGTGTCCGCGAAGCTCTCGTTGATGCGTCGTGCGAGGGCTTCGAAGTCGCCGCGCTCGATGTACCCGTTGCCGTCGATGTCATAGACGTCGAACAGCCTGCGCATCTTCTCGCGGAGAAGGTGTTCGGACATTTCCTCTCATCCCTGTCCCGAGAACATGGGGCATGGAGCCCGCTGTCGACCGGGCCCACGCGACCGTGCTCGCGTGGGCCCGGCACCGCGCCCGCGGCTGGGGTCGGGGCGCGCCTTCCGTTACCTGCGGATGATGTTGTTGCAGCCCACGTGCGTGCCGACCCTGGTGTGCTGCACGCCCGAGCTGCCCTCGCCACCGCCGGCGTTGGCCAACAGGCCGTTGAGGATGCCTACGTTGCCGAGGATGTCGACGTTCGCCTCGTGCGTCCGGCAGGAGGTGTGCTGGCGGATCTCGACCCTGTGGCTGTGCGACTTGCGGCGGTGGTGATGGTCGCCCCACTGCTGCCCGATGTCCTGGCGGACCGTCTGCTGTTGGGGGGCCTCGACACGGGTCGCCTGGGCGCGGCCGGGGGTGCCGCCGCCCGTGCCGCCGGCGTAGGCGGTGCCGGTGCCGACGAGGCCGACGCTGGCGAGGACGACTGTCACGACGGCAGCCTTGCGAAGCTTTTGCATATCATCTCCGGTAGATCGAATGGATTTGGTCGGTAATCGATCGAATCCATACAGTTACTGAAGGCTAATGCGAAATACCCCCCGCCACTGAGTGACGCGCCGAATCCCCGGCGCTTGCGCGCGCGGACCTCGCCTACCAGGTGACCGGGAGCTCGTGCAGGCCGAAGATGGCCGCGTCGTTCTTCAGCGGGAGGGCTTCGGCGGGGCCGGCCGGGCGGAGCGAAGGGATGCGGCGGAGCAGGGTGTCGTAGACGATCTCCAGTTCCATGCGGGCGAGGCTCTGTCCGAGGCACTGGTGCGCGCCATGGCCGAAGGCGAGGTGCTGGCGTGCGCCGCGGTCGACGTCCAGCTTCCCGGGGTCGTCGTAGACGTCCGGGTCGTGGTTGGCCGCGCCGCCCAGTGCGAAGACGCCCTCGCCGGCGCGGATGGTCTGCCCGCCGATCTCGACGTCCTCCTTGGCCACGCGGGTGGTGATGATGTCGGTGATGGTGAAGTAGCGCAGCAGTTCCTCGACGACCTGCGGTGTGCTGCCGGGGTCGCCGGTGATGCGGGCCCGCAGCTCGGGCGACTCCATCAGGGCGAGCATGCCCAGCGAGATCATGTTCCCGGTCGTGTCGTGCCCGGCGGTCAGCAGCAGGAACGCCAGGTCGACCAGGGCGTCGTGGTCGTAGGAGGCGTCCGTGCGGCCCTTGGCGATCTGGCGGCTGAGCAGGTCCTCCCCCGGGGTCTTCTCCTTGGTCGTGACGAGTTCGTCCAGGTACGCCTGCAGGTCGAAGAACGCCTGCTGCCGGGTCAGCGGCGGGAGGGTCATGCTGAGCATGCGGGAGGTGCGGTCCTCGAAGAAGTCGCGGTCGTCGACGGACACGCCGAGCAGCTCGCAGATGACCAGGGACGGCACCGGGAAGGACATCGCCTTGACCAGGTCGGCGGGTTTGGGGCCGGCGAGCATCGCGTCGACGCACTCGTCGACGATCTCCTGGATCCGCGGCCGCAGCGCCTCCATCCGACGGAAGGTGAACTCGCCGACCACGGCGCGCCGCGCCCTGGTGTGCTCGGGCGCGTCCATGCCCGCCAGGGACAGGGTGGAGTCCTTGTCGCTGCGGGCCATCTCGACCAGCATCGGGAAGTTCGGATCGGCGCGGTCGGAGCTCAGACGCGGGTCGAGCAGCGCCTTGCGCACATCGTCGTAGCGGGTCAGGATCCACGCCGGCTTGCCGGTCGGCAGCACCACCTGCGCTACGAGCCCGCTCTCGCGGAGGCCGGAGTACTCGGCGGGCAGCCGGTAGGGGCAGGTGCGGGGGAAGGGGAAGGCGGGCGGGGTGCCGCCGTCGGTCGGTTCGGTCACGGGATCTCGCTCCTGGTGGGTGGTGGGTGCGCGGTGGCGCCGGAGGTGCGTGGCGTCGTCGCCCGGCGGCCGGGACGGCGCTCCTGCGGCGCCACCGCATGAGAACGTCCCCGGTCAGAGGGGCTTTTGAGCGGTCAGCAGCACGGAGCCGAACTCATCGACGTCGATCATGGAGGCGGGGCTGAACTTCTCCTCCGCCTCGTCGTCGAAGACGGTCTGCATCTCCTGGGAGCCGCGGCTCATCTGCTCGAAGGTCTGGCGCACGCTCTGCTCGGTGATGTCGAGGAGCTCGACGAAGCGGAGGCCCGCGTCGCGCAGCAGGGGCACATAGTCCTCGGGCCGGGCCAGCGTCATGATGAAGTCGCGGAGCAGCCGGTCCACGGCGGGCTGCTTCTCGGCGGGGATGGGGCCGCGCTCGAAGAAGTCGGTGAGGACCAGGCGGCCGCCGGGGCGCAGGACGCGGCGGATCTCGCTGAGGACCCGCCCGCGGTCGGGCATGTGGAAGATCGACTCGATGGCGACGGCGGCGTCGAAGGAGTTGTCGGGGAAGGGCAGTTCCATGGCGTCGGCGTGCCGGAACTCCACCCGGTCGCTCAGGCCGGCGCTCTCGGCGAGGGCGGTGGCGCGGGCGATCTGGTCCTTGCTGATCGCGATGCCGGTGACGTGCGCGCCGGTGCGCCGGGCGATCCGCATGGCCGGCTGGCCGACTCCGCAGCCGATGTCGAGGACCCGCCGGCCCTCGACGATCCGCAGCCGGTCGGTCATCTCGTCGGTGAGCCGGTCGGCCGCCTCCACCAGCGGGGTGTCGTTGTCGTCGACGTCCCAGTAGCCGAGGTGGAGGCTGCCGCCGACCGCGTCGGTGTCCAGTGCGGTGAGGCGGTCGTAGAGGCGTCCGACCTCTTCGGGGACGGGGGTGGCCGTGACGGCGGACTCGGCCGGGGACGTGGGCGTGGAGGTGCTGGACATGAGAGTTCTCCGTTTTCTTTCCGGTGCATCAGACGGTGGTGTCTGCACGGTGGATGCCTGGGTGCGCGGGTTCGGTCGGCCGGAAACCGCCGACGCGCCGCGGGCCGAATTGCCGGGAACGGCAAGACCGGTGGGGAAGTCGATACGCGGGGCGTAAAGCGCGCCCGCTGCGCGCCGGTGATATGGCGTCCGCAGGGGATCCGCGCGTGAGATCACCATACCGACCGGAGGGCGATGAGGGAACATGTGCCCGGGATTTTCCATGGAGTCCGGGAAATGCGGGGAGTTCGCCGAATTCCGCTGCGCGGCGCGGCGGCCTCATTCGGCGATTCTCACGAGCATTTTCCCGGTGTTGGCGCCGCGCAGCATGTCGATGAACGCGGTGGGCGCGTTCTCAAGCCCTTCGACGACGGTCTCCCGGTAGGAGATCCGGCCGGATGCCAGCCAGCCGCCCATGCGGGCGGTGAACTCCTCGCTCAGGTCGCCGTGGCCCCAGACGAGGAAACCGCGCAGGGTGATGCCCTTGGCGATGGCCTGTGCCAGGTTCCGTGGGCCGGTCGGGCCGTCCTCGTCGTTGACCTGCGACACATTGCCGCAGAGGGCGAACCGCGCGCCCAGCCTGGCCACCATCAGGGCCGCGTCCAGATGGTCGCCGCCCACGTTGTCGAAGTAGACGTCGATGCCCTCCGGTGCGGCCCTCGCCAGCTGTTCGAGGACCGGTCCGTCCTTGTAGTCGAAGGCCGCGTCGAAGCCCAGCTCTTCGGTGAGATAGGCGACCTTCTCGGCGCTCCCCGCCGATCCGATCACCCGTTTCGCGCCGCAGAGCCGGGCGATCTGTCCGACGAGGGAGCCCACCGCGCCCGCGGCCCCGGAGACGAACACGATGTCGCCGGCACGGAATTCGGCGGCCTTGAGCAACCCGGTGCAGGCGGCGTGACCGGGCATGCCGAGCACGCCGAGGTAGGCGCCGGGCGGTGCGAGCGCGGGGTCGACCCGGACCACGCCGGCGGCGCCCACGACGGCGTACTCCCGCCAGCCGAGGCCGTGCAGGACCAGGTCGCCGACGGCCAGGCGCGGTGACTTCGAGACGACGACCTCGCCGACGGCGCCCCCGTCGAGGGCCTTGCCGACGGCGAACGGCGGCACGTAGGACCTGGTGCTGTTCATCCGCCCGCGCATATACGGGTCGACGCTCATCACCAGGTTGCGGATCAGCACCTGGCCGGTCCTGACGGCGGGCAGTTCCGCCCGGACGACCGAGAAGTCCGCGGTGGTCGGCCACCCCTCGGGGCGGGCGGCGAGCCGGACTTCGATGCCCGTGGACGGAGCGGTCATCACGTTCTCCTCGACTGCGGTGGGGGGTCCGTCACGCACGGGGCGCTCCGAGGGTGTCGTGCCAGTGCCGGCAGGCGGTGGCGATGTGCTCGGCGGCGCCGTCGAGCAGCATCAGGCCGATCCGGTCGACGTGGCGGCGCCGCCACGAGGCGAGTTCGGTGCCTTCGACCCAGTGGTTGAAGGCGCCCAACGCCGGCCCGGTCTGGATCTGGTAGTTCACTTTTCCCGAGCCTGCGCCGTTCATCGCCAGGCGTGTGGAGTGGAAGAAGTACCAGCGGAACACCAGGGCCATTTTGTGTTTGGGTTCGGTTTCGGCCCGGTCGATTTCGGGCTCGCGTCCCTGCGATCGGAGATAGCGGCATACCTCGTCCCAGACCTCTTCGACGCTCTTTCCGAAGTAGGTCCGTTCCAGCAAGGAGCGGGTTTTCTCCGGTATTTCTTCGAGGCCGTCGTAGTGCGAGTAGAGGGAGAACAGTTTGTTGGCCCGGGTGGGGAAGAAGACGCCCTTTCGGAGCACCTGCACCTTGGCGCCGAATTCGAACATGTCGCCCGCGGGCGCGTAGCCGGTGTCGGCGATACCGGCGTCCTGCAGCATGTCCTTGACCTCGTTGCTCATACCGGATTCCACCGTGCACTGGTTGATGGATCCGGTCAGGACGTAGTCGGCGCCCAGCATGAAGGCCGCCGCCAGCGCCGCGGGGGTGCCCAGGCCGCCGGCCAGGCCCAGGCAGATCGGCTCGTGGTAGCCGTACCGGTCCTGGGCGCGCTGCCGGAGCCCCAGCATGGCGGGCAGCAGCACCGTGGCGACCCCGCCGTCCGTGTGCCCGCCGGAGTCCGCCTCGACCGTGATGTCGTGGCTCATCGGCACCGTCCGGGCGAGCCGGACCTGTTCGTCGGTGAGGGCGTTCTCCCGGCGGAGCCGGTCCAGGACGGGCTCGGGGGCGGGCGCCATGAACTGCTCGGCGACCTCCGGCCGGGAGACCTTGGCCATGACGCGGTGGTCGCACACGGTGCGGCCGTCGGCACCGCGGCGCAGTCCGCGCGCCCGGTACAGGACCAGCGCGGGGGTCATCTGCATGAAGGCCGACGCCTCGATGACGGGGACGCCCTGGCGCAGCAGCAGGTCGACCAGGGCGCGTTCGGCCGCGGGGTCGTCGTGGTCGGCCAGGACGTTGACGCCGTAGGGCTGCCCGTCGGCCAGGCCGTGCTGGACCTCCTTCACCCGCTGCTCGATCTCCGGGAGCGGCAGACCACCGGTCCCCAGGAAGCCGAGCATGCGGCTTCGGCCGAGCCTGACGACCATCTCGGCCGAGGCGATGCCCCGGTACATACCGCCCACGGCGTAGGCGTGCCGCACGCCCATCCGGCGGCGGAACACGGGGCTGCCGAGCGCGGCGGCCGGTGTGCCGGGCTGCGGGCCCCGTGCGCCGTCCGCCGCATCGAGCGGTGCGGCCGGTGTGTCGATGGGGGCGGCCGGCCTTTCGAGCGGTGCGGCCGGTACCTCGGGGCGGGCGGCCGGCCGCGGGGCGGAGCGGATCTGGTCGATCAGCTTGCCCAGTACCCGGCCGCCGAGTTCGACGAAGTCGGTGACGCCCTGGTCGAGGAGGTGGTGCACGCTCTCGGTCCAGCGCACCGGCCGCACGATCTGGTCGACGAGCGTCTGCGCGGTCCGGCCGGGGACGTACGAGCGCGCCGTGGCGTTGGCGATCACCGGCGTCGCGGGGGCCCCGAGGGCGAACCCGTCGACGAAGCGGGCGAAGTCCTGCTGTGCCTGGCGCATCAGCGGCGAGTGGAAGGCGCCGGAGACGTTCAGTCGCACACAGCGGACGTCGCGCGCGTCGAGGTGGGCCACCAGCGCGTCGACGGTCGCGGTGTCACCGGACACGACCTTCTGCCGCGGGGCGTTGTCGTTGGCGACGGTCAGGCGGCCCGAGAAGCCGCCCTCGTCGAGGAGTTCGCCCAGCCGGGCCGCGTCGAGCCCGACCACGGCCGCCATACCGCCGCCCCGCGCCTGGGCCATCAGCGCACCGCGCCGCTGGACCAGGCGCAGGCCGGTCGCGAAGTCGAAGGCGCCGGCGGCGTGCAGGGCGCAGTACTCCCCCAGGCTGTGCCCGGCGAGGAAGTCCGGCTCGCCGCCGGTGTTCTCGCGCCACTGCCGGTGGGCGAGCGCGCCGACCACGAACAGCGCGGGCTGGGTGTACTCGGTGCGGCCCAGTTGCCGCTGCGGATCGTCCAGGCACAGCGTGCGCAGGGAGTAGCCGAGGATCTCGGATGCCTGGTCGACGAGTTCGGGGTAGGCGTCGAACAACTCGCGGCCCATGCCGCGCTGTTGGGCGCCCTGTCCGGGAAAGACCACTGCCTTCATCTCAGCGGCCCTCCTGCCCGGAGGTCGCCGGGGCGGCGGCGTCCTCGGCGGTGTAGAGCCGGTCGGCCAGGCGCATCAGCTTGTCGAGGGACTGCGGGGCCGTCATGACCTCGGCGTGCATCGAGGTGTCGACGTCGATGGTGAAGAAGTCGTCGATCTGGTCGGCCCACTCCTGCCAGTAGGCGACGCCGTCCACGGTGGGCAGGTCGGGGTTCGGGAAGAGCACCATGTGCTCCTCGAAGGCTCCGAAGAACTTACCGCCCCGGTTGCGCAGGTAGTAGCAGCGCAGTCCGTCGCGCCGCGGCAGCGGGTCCACCGTGTACGTCTCGCCCTGCGTGGCCTCGAAGTAGCGGGAGAGCTGCCGGACGCGGGAGCGCAGCTGCGCCTCGGTCTTCCGCACGCCGCGGTCGAGGGCGGCGGCGATCAGGGAGTCGAGGAACGCCGCGGGGTCCAGGGCGGTGTCGACCTCGTCGCGGTTCAGGATGGGGCTGGCGCCGCCGTGCGAGTCGAAGCGGTCGTTGCCGAGGATCAGGTTGACGGCGCGGAAGTCGCTCACCTTGGTGACCACGTCGGCGTCGAAGTTCCCGCCGACGATGAGGGCGTTGGCCTTGTTGGTGGATGCGGCGTCCAGCGTGTCCAGCATGACCAGTGTGCGCACATCGGCGCCCTTGAGCTGGAGCTGGCGCACGGTCTCGTACGCGAACAGGCCGCCCAGGGAGAACCCGCCGATGTCGTAGGGGCCTTCCGGTTGTACGGCGAGGATGAGGGACGCGTAGTGCTCGGCCATGGCGTACTGGCCGGTGAGGATGTCGGTGGAGTCGATCCAGCCCTTGGGCTGGATTCCGTAGAAGGGGCGCGGGCAGCGGGCGGCCAGCGGGGCGTAGGACTCCACGCCGCCGTTGCCGTGGTGGACCCAGAACACCGGTCGGCCGGAGGTGACTCCGTTCATCCGGACCAGTTCGGGGAAGTCGCCCGGCGAGGCGGGCTCGGCGCGCCGGGCCGGGGCGGCGGCCGGCGCGGGGGCGGTCGGGGCCGGCTCCACCGGGGCCTCCTCGACCGGCGCCTTCGCGGCCGGCTCCGGGGCGGCGGCCGTGCCGGCGATCGCGTCGACGACGTCCTGGAGCGTTTCGCAGCCGGCGATGACGTCGAGGGTGAGGGACGCGTCGATATGGGTCTGCGCCTGGGTGAGGAACTGCATCATGAAGATGGAGTCGAAGCCGTAGTCGCCCAGGGACTTGTCCCACCGCAGGGTCTCCACGTCGACCTCCAGCAGCGTCGCCATGAGGTCCGCGACCAGCTCTCCCACGGCCTGCGGATCGGCCGGCTCGTCGGCCGGTGCGGCGGCGGGCGTCGGAGCGGCGGCGGGCGCCGGTGCGGTCGCGGGCGCCGGCTCGATGGCCGGTGCGGCGACCGGTGTCGGCGCGGCGGCCGGCGCAGGTTCGGCGGCGGCCTCCGGCTCGGGGAGCGTCTCCGGCACGGGGAGCGGCGGCAGGAAGCGCTCGCGCATCCGGGCGTGGTCGCCGTCGAGGGCGATGGCGCTGGGCAGACCGGCCGCCCAGACCCGGTCCAGGGCCGCGACGCCCACGGATGCGCGCATCGGCCGCATGCCCACGGACTCCAGGAGGTGGACGGTCGACGGGTCGGCGCCCATGCCGCCCTTCTCCCACAGCGGCCAGTTCACCATCAGGGTGCGGCCCGATCGGCTGCCCCGGTCCACCAGCAGGGCGCGGTGGGCGGCGTATCCGTCCATGAAGGCGTTGGCGGCGGCGTAGTCGGCCTGTCCGACGTTGCCGAAGGCGGCCATGGAGGAGAAGCCGATGAAGCAGTCGAGCGGGACGGCGGCGGTCGCCTCGTCGAGGTGGTAGAGCCCGGCCACCTTGGCCGCGAACACCGCGCGGAGGTCGTCGGCGGTCTTCCTGGCCACGAAGCCGTCGCGCAGCACTCCGGCGGCGTGCACGACGCCGTGCAGCGCGCCGTACTCGGCCCGGACCTCGCGTACGGCCCGGGTCACGTCGGCCCGGTCGGCGACGTCGAGCACCCGGTATTCGGCACGGGCGCCCAGGGCGCGCAGGGCGGCCAGCAGTTCGCGCTGTGCCGGGCCCGCGGGGCTGCGGCCGCACAGGACCAGGGCGGGCGACTCGACGCGCAGGGCGATGTCCTCGGCGAACAGGGCGCCGAGCCCTCCGGCGCCGCCGGTCAGCAGGTACACGCCGCCGTCGCGCCAGGGCAGTTCGGGGGCGGCCGGTGCCATCTCGCGCCACTGGGAGACCTGCCGGCGTCCGGCGCGGTAGCGCACCGCCTCCTCGGCCGGGTCGGCGCCGTCGCACCGCAGCCGTCCGGCCAGCTCGGCCGGGGACAGCTCCCCGGCACCGTCCAGCTCGATCCACTGCGTCAGCAGCTTGGGGTGCTCCATGCGGGCCGTGCGGAGCATGCCGCTCAGCCCGCCCAGCCAGGGCGCGTGCGCGGGGGTGACGACCTGGACCAGGCGCGGCGCCCGGGTGGTCTGCCGCGCCTGGTCGCGCAGCAGCTCCAGCAGCCGCTCGGCGTACTCGGTGTAGCGGGCGGGGGTCTCGCCGTCGGCCTGCCAGGTCTCGCAGGTGGCGCCGGTACCCAGTGCCCCGGCGAGCGCGGTGGCGTCCGTCTCCGGGAGTTCGCACAGGACGATATGCCGCTCGACGTCGTCGCCGAGGTGCCGCGGTGCCGCGGCGTCGCGCCAGTCCGCCTGGATCAGCAGGGCGGGCGCGGCGGCCGGTTCGGCGGCGCGGGGCGCCGGGCCCGGCTTCATCCGTGTGCTGAAGCCCAGCAGCCGTACGCAGACGTTGCCCCGCGCGTCGCACAGGTCGATGTCCAGGCGGCGTACGCCGGAGTCGGGGCGGTCGTCCGCGGCGCGGCTCACCAGCGCCCAGCCCTCGACCGGGGTGGGGGCGAGAACCTGTACCTCGCGCACGGTGAACGGCAGCGCCGTCCCGTCCGGGGCGTCGGCGTGCTCGGCGAGCGACAGCCCCAGGGTCGCCTGGAGGGCGGCGTCGAGCATGCCCGGGTTGAGCGTCGACGTGTCCGCCGCCTCCTCCGGGAGGAGCAGCCGCGCAAGGGCGGTGTCCGCACCGTGGTACAGCTCCCGCACGCCCCGGAACGCGGGGCCGTATGCCAGGCCCATGCGGGCGAACAGCGCGTAGCACTCGGCGCCTTCGCGCCGGGAGGGGAGGTTCGCGCACAGGGCGTCGATGTCGTGGGTGTGGTCGGCGGCGAGGAGGGCGGGGTCGGTGTGCGCGGTGCCCTGCGCGTGCAGAACGCCGTCGGCGTACACCTCGAACGCCCCACCGCCCTGGGCCACTTCGACGGTGAGGGTGCGCGGCGCCGTCACCTCCAGGGGACGCAGCCAGGTCACCTCGCGCAGGCGCACGCCCGTGGCGGTGCCGTGGGCCGTGGCCCGGGTGAGCGCGTCGCGCACGAACTCCAGGTAGGCGGCGCCGGGCAGGACGGGCGTATCCGCCACACGGTGGTCGCGCAGGTAGAACTCCTGCCCGGTCAGCTCGCGGCGGTAGGGCGACGGTGGTGCGGTCGGCGCCGCGGTCACCGGTGCCGGGGGCCGCGGTGTGCTCGGCGCAGCGCGCCCGGCGTCGGCGATCCAGTAGCGCTGGAGCTGGAACGGGTAGACGGGCAGCGGGATGCGCCGCATCGGACGGCCGGCGTACAGGCGCCGCCAGTCCACGTCGAAGCCGGTGACCCAGAGCTTGAGCAGGCGTCCGAGCTTGCCCTTGGCTATCCAGCTGTCGATGGCGAGGGCGATGTCGTCGTCGCCGGCCAGCTCGTTCCACGGCCCCTGGCGCTGGGCCCGCCCGGTGTGCAGCCCCTGTGCGGTGCCGCGGTCGAGGAAGGTGCCCAGCCGCTCGCGCAGATCGGTGAGCGAGTCGGTCAGGAAGGCGAGGCGCTCGTCCATCGCGACCCGGCCCACCTGAAGCGTGTAGGCGAGGTCCGGCAGGTCGGACTCGCCGAGCCGGCCCGAGTCGATGCGGTCGGCCAGCTGCCGGGCCCGGGCGCGCAGCAGCTCGGGCTCCGGGGCGGACAGGACGACGGCCACCGGTTCCGGCGTGCGCACCGGCGGCGCGGCGGGCGGCAGGTACTCCTCAAGGACGACATGGGCGTTGACGCCGCCGAAGCCGAACGAGCTGACGCCGGCCCGGCGCGGCAGCTCACGGCCCTCCGCATCGTGCGGTGCGGGCCAGGGCTGCTGCTCGCGCACCAGGTGGAACGGGCTGCCGTCGAGGTCGATGTACGGGTTGACGGTGTCGCAGTGCAGGCTCTTGGCGAGCGTGCGGTGGCGCATCTGGAGCAGCACCTTGATCACACCGGCGACGCCCGCGGCCAGTTCGAGATGGCCGATGTTGGTCTTCACCGAGCCGACACCGCAGTGGGCCTCCTCGACCACCGCACCGTGCTCCTCGTACAGCTCGCGGAACGCCGCCTTGAGCCCGTTGATCTCGATCGGGTCGCCGAGCGCGGTGCCGGTGCCGTGCGCCTCGATGTAGCCCACGGTCCGCGGGTCGATGCCGGCGGCGCGGTAGGCCCGGCGGATCAGTGCGGCCTGGGCCCTGGGGTTGGGCGCGGTCAGGGAGTTGGAGCGGCCGCCGTGGTTCTCGGTCGTCGCGCGGATCAGACCGTAGACGTGGTCGCCGTCGCGCTCGGCCGCCGACAGGCTCTTGAGCACCAGCATCCCCACGCCCTCACCACGGGCGTAGCCGTCGGCGCGGTCGGAGAAGGTCCGGCAGCGGCCCTCGACGCTGAGCATCCCGGACTTGCCGAAGCTGATGTGGCCGTCGGGGATCACCATGGTGTTGATGCCGCCGACGACGGCCATCTCGCACTCGCCGCGTTCGAGCGCGACGACGCCGCGGTGCATGGCGACCAGGGAACTCGAACAGGCGGTCTCGATCGGCTCGCTGGGCCCGTGCACGTCGAGGAAGTAGCTCATCCGGTTGGGGCCGACGGAGGGCACGCTGCCCGTGGGCGTGACGCTGTCGCCCCGGCCGCTGCTGCGCTCGGAGAGCAGGCCGTAGCCGGTGTCGCTGGTGCCGACGAACAGGCCGAGGCTGCTGCCGGCCAGCGCGTCGGCGGCGTAGCCGGCGTCCTCCAGCGCCTTCCACACGTACAGCATCAGCAGGCGCTGCTGGGGATCCATGTGGACGGCGTCCCTCGGGGCGATGCCGAAGAACAGCGGATCGAAGTCGGCGACGCCGTCCATGAAGCCGCCCCACTTGACGTTGGTCCGGCCCGGCTCCTGCAAGGGGTCGCCGAACAGGGCGCGCCAGTCCCACCGGTCGGCGGGGACCTCGGCGATGCAGTCGCGGCCGTCGCGCAGGTTCCGCCAGAAGGCGTCGAGGTCCTCGGCCTGGGGGAAGCGGCCGCTCATGCCGACGACCGCGATCGGGTCGCCCTGCCGGTCGGCGGGCGCGGGGACGGGCACGGCGGCCCGGGCGGGGAGGGCCGCGGGCGGCGCGGGCGGGCCGGTGGGCGGTGCGGCGGCGGGCTCCGCGGCCGGCGGCTCCGCGGCGGCGCCGGGCGCGAGGAGCCCCAGGCGGGCGGCGAGCGCCGGGCCGTACTCGTCGACCAGGTGGGCGCCGAAGGCCCGGATCGTCGCGTGCTCGAACAGCACGGTGGGCACCAGCTCCAGGCCCAGGGCGTCGTTCACCATGTTCACCAGCTGGGTGATGACGAGGGAGTCGAGCCCGTACTCGCTGAGGTCGACCTGCACGTCCAGGTCGTCCGGGGTGACCTTCAGCAGTTCGCAGACCTTCTCCACCACGACGGCGCAGACCCGCTCCGTCAGGTCCTCGGTGTCGGCGGCGTCGGCCGGGCGGGCGGCCGGTGCCTGCGCCTGCGCCTGCTTCCAGTCGCGGATCAGGCGGAGCGCCTCGTCCTGCCCCAGCTGTCCCTCGCGTATGAGCCGGTGCAGATCGTCCAGGGATGTGATGCGGGTGGTGCTCATGCCAGGCTCCTCTTGAATTCGTCCGCGCTCATCTCGCGCCGGCCAATGGCTTCGATCAGGTCCAGCAGGTAGGCGTCGTCGGACCCGGACGGCGACCGGGGTGCCGCTTCGGCGAGCCGGGCGGGCCCGCCGTCACCGGTGGGCTCGCCGCCGAGCGTGCGGACGCTGAAGCCGCGCAGGCGTACGCACACCTCGCCGTCGTCGTCGCACAGGTCGAGGTCGAGGCGGCGCACCGCGCCCGGGTGGTCGTCGTCGGCGAAGCGGACGACCACCCAGCCGGTGTCCGGGACCGCCCTGGGCACCTCCAACTCGGCCAGGGCGAACGGCAGTGCCGTACGGGGCGTGCCCGGGGCGTCGACGAAGAGGCCGACCGTGGCCTGCAGGGCGGCGTCCAACAGGGCCGGGTTGAGTACGTGGCCGCTCTCGCGGGACGCGGCGGCGGGCAGCCGCAGCCGCGCCACCGACTGCCGCGAGCCGGTGTGCAGGCGCTCGATACCGCGCAGTGCCGGACCGTAGGCCATGCCGATGCCGGCGAAGCGTGCGTAGCAGGCCCCGGCGTCGAGCACGGGGCCGTCGCACTGCGCGCGCAGCGCCGCGAGGTCCAGCCGCTCGGCGGGCGCGGCGGTCGCGGCGCGCAGCTGGCCGCGGCCGAAGACGACGCGTTCGCCGTCCTCGTCCACCACGTACACCTCGTAGCCCAGTCCGCCGCCGGCCCGGGTGGTCAGCGCGGTGTGCACGTCGGTCGCCTGCTCGACGGTGAGCGGGCGCAGCCAGGAGGCCAGCTTCAGCGACCAGGAGTGGGCGTCGCCGCCGGCCGCCTGGACCGCGGCGGCGCGCGCCATCTCCAGGTAGGCCGCCGCCGGCAGCACCGGTACGGCGGCGTCCGCGGGGCCGTCGGAGGCGGTGGGCCGGCCGCCGGGCCGCCAGGTGGAGACCGTGTCCATCACCTGGGCGCGTACGCGGTGGTCGGTGAGGTAGAACTCGCGGCCGGTGAAGTGCGAGGTGTAGCGGGTCCCGTCGAGATCCGAGGTGTTGGTGTGCACCAGCGGGTGCAGTGCCGCCGGCTGGGTGCCGCTCGCGGGCCGCGTGGTGTCGACCCAGTAGCGCCGGAGGCGGAAGGGGTAGGTCGGCAGGGCGATCCGGCGCGGGCGGCGCCCGGTGTGCAGGCGGTCCCAGTCGACGGGGGCGCCGTCGGCCCAGGCCCGGAGCAGACGGGTCCACTCGGGCCGGTCCGCGGCGGAGCGGTCGTCGTGCGGGCCGAACCCGGCCGGTGCGTCCGGCAGGTCGACGCCGCGCGGGACCGTGCCGCGGAAGACGCCGGCGACGGGCTCGCCGCGCAGCCAGGACTCCAGTGCCTCCCGCAGTTCGCCGGTCGTGCGGGCCAGGCAGGCCAGGCGCTCGGTCATGGGCGTGCGCCCGGTCTGCGCGGTGTAGGCGATCGAGGCCATGTCGGTGTCGGCGTAGTCGCCGCGGCGCAGCGCCTCCACCCAGCGCTCGGCGAGTGCGCACAGCACGTCGGGGTGGCTCGCCGACAGCACGACGGGGACCGGTGCGGTGGGCCCCGGGTCCGGCTCGGGTGCCGTGCGCGGCACGTACTCCTCAAGGACGACATGGGCGTTGACGCCGCCGAAGCCGAACGAGCTGACGCCGGCCCGGCGCGGCAGTTCACGGCCCTCCGCATCGTGCGGGGCGGGCCACGGCTGCTGCTCGCGCACCAGGCGGAACGGGCTGCCGTCGAGGTCGATGTACGGGTTGACGGTGTCGCAGTGCAGGCTCTTGACCAGAGTGCGGTGCCGCATCTGGAGCAGCACCTTGATCACACCGGCGACGCCCGCGGCCAGTTCGAGGTGACCGATGTTGGTCTTCACCGAGCCGACACCGCAGTGGGCCTCCTCGACCACCGCGCCCCGCTCCTCGTACAGCTCGCGGAACGCCGCCTTGAGCCCGTTGATCTCCACCGGGTCGCCGAGCTTGGTGCCGGTGCCGTGCGCCTCGATGTAACCGACCGTCCGCGGGTCGATCCCGGCCTTGCCGTATGCCTCCTTCAGGAGGGCGGCCTGGGCCTTGGGGTTGGGCGCGGTCAGGGAGCTGCCCCGGCCGCCGTGGTTCTCGGTCGTCGCGCGGATCAGACCGTAGATATGGTCGCCGTCGCGCTCGGCCGCCGACAGGCTCTTGAGCACCAGCATCCCCACGCCCTCACCACGGGCGTAGCCGTCGGCGCGGTCGGAGAAGGTCTTGCAGCGGCCCTCGGGGCTCAGCATGCCCGCCTTGGAGATGCTGATGTGCCCGTCGACGCTGACCATCGTGTTGACGCCGCCGGCGATGGCCAGGTCCGACTGGCCGTCGCGGAGGGCCTGGACGGCCCGGTGCAGGGCGACGAGCGCGCTCGAACAGGCCGTGTCGACGGGCTCGCTGGGGCCGTGCAGGTCGAGGAAGTAGCTCATCCGGTTCGGGCCCATCGAGGGGGCCGCGCCGGTGATGTCGTACCCCTCGATCACCGGTGAGTACCGGGTGACCAGGGTGCTGTAGCCGGTGCTGGTGGTGCCGGCGATGAGGGCGGTGTTCGTGCCGGCGAGGGCGCCCGCCGAGTATCCGGCGTCCTCCAGCGCCTTCCACACGTACAGCATCAGGAGCCGCTGCTGCGGGTCCATCAGCTCCGCTTCCTTGGGGGAGATGTCGAAGAACAGCGGGTCGAAGTCGCCGACGCCGTCCATGAAGCCGCCGGACGTCACATGGGAGGTGTTGGGCTCCCTGACGGGGTCGCCGTAGTGGGCGCGCCAGTCCCAGCGGTCGGCGGGGACCTCACGGGTGCAGTCGCGGCCCGCGCTGAGGTTCTCCCAGAACGCGTCGAGGTCGTCGGCCATCGGGAAGCGGCCGCTGATGCCGATGACGGCGATCGGCTCGTTGTCGGGCGTCTGCGTACGGGACGTGCCGGCGCCGGCCGTCACGGGCTCCGGGGCGGCGGGGGCCGCCGCGGGCTCCGGGGCGGCAGGGCCCGCCGCGGGCGGTGCCGACTGCTGTGCCGCGGTGGCGGCGACGCGGTCGGCGTGGTGGTCGAGGAGGTGGTCGACCACCCCGTCCAGGGTGGGGTTCTCGAAGAACAGGGTCGGGGCCAGCGAGAGCCCGAACTCGGCGTTGAGCTCGTTGGCGAAGCCGATGAACGACAGGGAGTCGAAGCCGTAGCGGGTCATCTCGGCCGCGCCGGTGATCCGTTCGGCGGGCACGTCCAGCAGGACGGACACGCGGGCGATCAGCCTCTTCAGCAGCGCCTTGTGCTGCTGCTCCCGGGCGGCCGGCGCGGCGGGCGCCGCGGCGGGCGCGGGCCCGGCGGCGCGCTCGGGCGCGGGAGCCGGCGGGAGTGTCCCGAAGCGGTCCGGATGGTTGTCGAGCAGATGGTCCACGACCTCTCCCAGGGTCAGGTGTCCGGCGAAGGGCTTGGGCGCGGGCGGGAGCCCGAACTCCGTGGTGAGGCGGGCGGCGAACGCGGTGAGCGAGACCGGGTCGAACCCGTACTCGCTCAGCTCCACCGCGCCGTCGAGCTCCTGCGACGGCACGCCCAGCACCGCGGAGGCGTGCCCGAGGGCGCGGCCGAGGACCTCGGCGTGCAGGGCGGCGCGGTCGGGTGCGATCACCGCCGGTGCGGCGTCCTCGGGCCGCGGGGCCGCGAGGAGGGTGGCGTCGATGCGGGCGCGGTCGCCGAAGACCGCCAGGACGTGCGGGTCGCCGGTGCCGAAGGCGCGTTCCAGCGCTTCCACGCCGTGCGGGGCGCGCATCGGCACCATGCCGACGCGCTCGTGCAGGCGGCGTTCGGTGGCGGCGTCGACCGTCATGCCGCCGTCGGCCCACAGGGGCCAGCCGACGACCAGGGTGCGGCCGCGGCGCTCACCGCGGGCCACCCGCTCGTGGCGGAGGCCGGCGTAGGCGTCCATGAAGGCGTTGGCCGCGGCGTAGTCGCCCTGGCCCTGGTTGCCGTAGGCCGACAGCGAGGAGAACCCGATGAAGCAGTCCAGGTCGAGGGCGGCGGTGGCCTCGTCGAGGTGGACAAGGCCGGCGACCTTGGCGGCGAGGACCTCCCGCAGCTCCGCGGCGCTCTTACGGGCCAGGTAGCCGTCGCGAACCACACCGGCGGTGTGCACGACGCCGTCGAGGCGGCCGTGCTCGGCGACGATGTCCTGTACGCAGGCGGTCACGGCGTCGCGTGCGGCGACGTCCAGCACCCGGTAGGCGGCCGTCGCCCCCAATTCGCCCAGTTCACGCAGGAGTTCACGCTGGGCGGGGCCTTCCGGCGAGCGCCCGCAGAGCACCAGGGCGGCGCCGGGCGCCTGCCGGGCGATCTCGCGGGCGAACAGCGCGCCGAGCCCGCCGGCTCCCCCGGTGAGGAGGTAGACACCGCCGGCCTTCCACGGGCGGACCGGCCGGGTGTCCTCGACAGCGGTCCACTGCGGCACCCGGCGCTGCCCGCCGGAGTACCGCACGGCCTCGTCGCCGGGGCTCGCCGCGTCCTGGCGCAGACGCGCGCACAGCATGGCGGTGTCGACCGGCGTCGGCACCTCGACGAGCTGGGTCAGCAGCCTGGGGTGCTCCATGCGGGCGGTGCGCAGCAGGCCGCCCAGGCCCGCGAGGACCCGGTCGTCGCCGTCGGCGGGCACGACCACCTGCAGCAGGACCTGCCCGTCGCGGGTGGCCGGGACGAGCTGCTGGAGGCGGGCCAGCACCGTCTCGGCCTGGCGGGTGAAGCGCCGGGCCACGTCGCCGTCCTCGGGCAGCGCGGTGCAGGGCACGCCGAGCGCGTCCCGGACGGCGTCGGGGTCGGTCCCGGCGAGCGAGCCGAGCAGCACCTCGTGCCGCTCCGGCGGACGCGCCGCGCGGGCGGGCTCGGCCGGGCGCCAGCCGGCGCGCATCAGGGTGAGGGCGGCGTCCCCGGTGTCGCCGCGCCGGGTGCCGCCGTCCGCGGTGCGGTCGCCGCCGGCCGGGTCGTCACCGGCGGCCAGGACGCGGGCGGTGAACCCGAGCAGGCGGACGCACACCGCCCCCTCGTCGTCGCACAGTTCGATGTCGATACGGCGTACGGCTCCGCCGCGGTCGCCCGCCGCGGGCCGCACCACGGCCCATCCGTCGGCCGGGCCGGGGGCGAGCAGCTGCACCTCCTCCACGACGAAGGGCAGCGCCGCCGCCACGGTGTCGGTGTCCTCGGCCAGCGACAGGCCCAAGGTGGCCTGTACGGCGGCGTCGAGCAGCGAGGGGTGCAGGTCCCAGCCGGCGCCGTCCCGGGCGGCCGGCGGCAGGCTCAGGCGGGCGACGGCGAGCCCGGCGCCGACGTGGAGCCGCCGGATGCCCCGCATGGCCGGGCCGTAGCCGATGCCCATGCGGTCGAAGAGCCGGTAGCAGTCGTCGTGTTCGACGGTGCGCAGATCGCACCGGGCGCGCAGCGCGGCGATGTCCAGGCGCGCGGGTGACGGCGGCGCCCACCGCTCGATGCGTCCCTGCCCGTGGACCACGGGCCCTTCGCCGCCGGACGCCGTGGTGATCTCGTAGCCGAAGGCGCCGTCGCCGCCCGGCCGCAGCGTGATCTCGACCGGGGTCGGGCCGGTGACCGTCGCGGGGCGCGACCAGACGACGTTGCGCAGGCGGGCGCCGGCGGGGTCGACGCCCTCGGCACGGGCCGCCGCGTACGCCAGCTCCAGATAGGCCACGCCGGGGAGCACCGGCACCCCGCGCACCCGGTGGTCGTCGAGGAAGAACTCACGGCCCGTCAGCTCCACGGCGAAGGACGGCGATCCGGGATCGCGGTCCAGCCGGCGGCCCGCCAGCGGCGACGGGGCGGTGACCGGAGCGGGGGCGCCCATCGGGGCGGGGGCCGGGGGCGCGGCGGGTACCTCCGGGCGCGATCCGACCCAGTAGCGCTCGCCCGCGAACGGGTAGGCCGGGAGGGACACGATCCGGAAGCCGCCGTCGCCGAAGAGCGGGGCGAAGCGCAGGTCTTGGCCCTGGGCGAAGAGTTCGGCCAGCTCGGTGAGGCCGTCGTGGCGGTCGGGCCCGGCCATCAGGAGGTCGGCGCGGGCGGCGGCCGCGGGGTCCTGGCGGCGGTGCCCGTCGGGCGCCTCACCGGTGACCACGTGCGCGGCCCGGCCGTCGCGCAGCCAGGTCCGCAGGGCGGCGATGAGCTGCTCGCGGTCGGTGGCCACGCCCGCCCAGCGGTGGCTGCAGTGGCGGCGGCCGGTGGCCAGGGTGTAGGCCATATCGCCCAGGTCCAGGTCCTCGTGGGTGAGGACGTGCTCCAGCAGGCGCTCGGCCTGGGCGCGGCGGCCGGCGTCGTCCTGCGCCGACAGGACGATCAGCCAGGCCCGCCGCGGGGCGTGCCCGGCGGTCCGCACGGCCGGGGCCTGTTCGATCAGCGCGTGCGCGTTGGTGCCCGCGGCGCCGAACGAGCTGACGCCGGCGCGGCGCGGACCGTCGGCGGGCGCCGGCCACGGGCGCAGCTCGGTGTTGACGTAGAAGGGGCTGCCCGCCAGCGTGATCGCCGGATTGGCCCGGCGGAAGTGCAGCGACGGCGGCAGCTGCTCGTTCCGCAGCGCGAGCAGCACCTTGATGACGCCGGCCACGCCCGCGGCGAACTGGGTGTGCCCCAGGTTGGTCTTGACCGACCCCAGGGCGCAGCCGCCCTCGGGCGCGTCACCGAACGCGGCGCGCAGCGCCTCGAACTCGATGGGGTCGCCCAGCGGTGTGCCGGTCCCGTGCGCCTCGATCAGCTGGATGCCGGCGGGGTCGACGCCGGCGCGCTCGTGGACGCCGCGCAGGAGGCGCTCCTGCGATCCGGCGCTGGGCGCGGTGAGCCCGTTGGTGGTGCCGTCCTGGTTCATGCCGGAGCCGCGGATCACCCCGTAGACCTGGTCGCCGTCGCGCAGTGCGTCGGCGAGCCGCTTGAGCACGACCACGCCGGCGCCCTCCCCCGGCACGAAGCCGTCGGCGCGCTCGTCGAAGGTGTGGCAGCGGCCGCGGGCGGACAGCATGTTCGCCCGCACGGCGGACCGGTAGAAGATCGGCGTGGACTGGACGAAGACCCCGCCCGCCAGCGCCATGGAGGTGTTGCCCAGGCGGAGGTCCTGGCACGCCTGGTGGACGGCCACCAGTGAGCTGGAGCAGGCGGTGTCGACCGACAGCGCGGCCCCTTGCAGGTCGAGGAAGTAGGAGATCCGCGAGGCGATGACCGAGGAGATGTTGCCCCACAGGGTCTGCGGTGGCGCGTCGTCGCCGATCAGCTGCTGGTAGTCGCTGGGCGAGCCGCCGACGTAGACGCCGCAGCCGCGGCCGTCGAGCCGTTCACCGGCGTAGCCCGCGTCCTCCAGGGCGTGCCAGCACTCCTCCAGGAAGATGCGCTGCTGCGGGTCGGTGTGGGTGGCCTCCTTGCCGGACATGCGGAAGAACCAGGCGTCGAAGCGCTCGATGTCGTCGACGAAGCTGCCGTACTGGCGCTCGGCGCCCGCGCCCAGCTCCTTGGCCAGGTCCCAGCGGGTGACCTCGCCGACCAGGTCGTCGCCCGCGGCGAGGTGTGCCCACAGGGCGGCCGCGTCGGGCGACTGCGCGAACCGGGCGGCGATGCCCACCACGGCGATGCCGTCGTCGTCCGGGGTGTTCGGGGCGACCGGGGCGTGCGGCTCGTCGGCGGGGGCCGCGGGGACGGAAGCCGGGGCGGTGGGCGCCGCCACGGAGGCGGCGGAAGCGACGGAGGTGACCGGAGTGACGGCCTCGGCCGACGGCTCGCGCAGGGCGCGGACGGACCGCACCTGGGGCGCGTACCGGGTGACCAGATGGTCGGTCAGCCGGTCGAGCGAGCTGTGCTCGAAGAGTGCGGTGCTCGGCAGCTCGACGGCGAAGGCGTGGTTGACCGCGGCGACGAGCTTGACGCTGAGGATCGAGTCCACGCCGTAGTCGGAGAAGGACGCCTGGGGGTCGATCTCGTCGGGCTCCATCATCAGCACGCGGGACAGCTCGGCCAGCAGCAGTTCACCGGCCTGGTACCGCACGGTCGCCTCGTCCAGCTCCGGCGTCCGCGGCGCGGGAGCCGGCCGGACGGGCTCGGGCGACGGCGCGGCGGCGGGGCCGTCGGCGGCTTCCGGGGCCGGCCGGCGCCGGCTCGGAGCGGCGGCCGTCGGCCAGTAGCTCCTGCGCTGGAACGGGTAGGTGGGCAGCGGGGTGCGGCGCACGTCGAGGCCGGCGAACAGCGGGGCGAAGTCGACCGCTTCGCCGCCGAGGTACCGGGCCCGGGCACGCTCCGGCGCGGTGTCGCCGCGCCCGTCGGCGGTGTCGCCGCGCCCGTCGGCCAGCCAGGCCGTCAGCCGATGTACGAGCGCCTCGCGGTCGGCGGCCACGAAGGCCGCGCGGTGGGCGAAGTGGTCCCGGCCGACCGCCAGCGTGTAGGCGATGTCGCCCAGGGGGGTGTCGGGGGTGCGGCGCAGGTGCGCCAGGAGGTCCTCGGCGCGGCGGTGCAGCGCCTCGGGCTGCTGGCCGGACAGGACGAACAGCAGCTCGCCCGCGGCCTGTTCGCGCTCGTCACGGTCCGGGGCGTTCTCCACGACCAGATGGCCGTTGGTGCCGCTGAAGCCGAACGCGCTCAGGGCCGCGACGCGCTTTCCCTGGCCGTTGGGCTGCCACGGCCGCAGCGTGGTGTTCACGTGGAAGGGGCTTTCGGTGAGTCGGATCGCGGGGTTGGGGTCGTGGTAGTGGAGGGACGGCGGGATCTGGCCGTGGCGCAGCGAGAGCACGACCTTGAGCAGGCTCGCCACGCCCGCGGCGGAGGTGGTGTGGCCGAGGTTGGTCTTGATCGAGCCGAGGGCGCAGGTGTCCGGGCCGCCGGCCGGGCCGAACGCGCCGACCAGGGCCTGGCATTCGATGGGGTCGCCGAGCTGGGTGCCGGTGCCGTGCGCCTCGACCATGCCGATCTCGGCCGGGTCGATGCCGAATTCGGTGTGCACCTGGCGGATCAGGCGCTCCTGCGACAGGGCGCTGGGGGCGGTGATGCCGTTGGTGGCCCCGTCCTGGTTGACGGCGGAGCCGCGGATCACGGCGTGGATGTGGTCGCCGTCGGCCAGCGCGTCGGACAGCCGGCGCAGCACCACGACGCCCACGCCCTCGCCGGGGACGAATCCGTCGGCCGCGGCGTCGAAGGTGTGGCACTTGCCGGTGGGCGAGAGCATCCCGCCGCGGCCGGCCGCCAGGTAGGTGTCCGGGGTGGTCTGGACACTGACGCCGCCCGCGAGGGCCATGTCGGTCTCGCCGGTCCACAGGCCCTGGCAGGCGAGGTGCACGGCGACCAGCGAACTGGAGCAGGCGGTGTCGACCGCGACGGCGGGGCCCTGGAGGTTGAGGTGGTAGGCGATGCGCGCCGGGACGACCGAGGGCGCGTTGCCCCAGGCCGCCTGGGCGGGCGGGGCGTCCTCGAACCACTGGGGGTAGTCGCCGCCGGTGCAGCCGGCGTAGACGCCGCACCGGCGGCCGTCCAGCGCGGAGCCCGCGTAGCCGGCGTCCTCGATGGCCGCCCACGCCTGTTCCAGGAACAGCCGCTGCTGGGGGTCGGTGTAGGTGGCTTCGAGGCCGGTCAGGTTGAAGAAGCGGGCGTCGAAGCGGTCGATGCCGTCGAGGAAGCTGCCGGCGCGGCAGGGCAGTTCGTCCTGGCTGTAGCCGGACAGGTCCCACCGTTCGACCGGGCCGACGAGGTCGCGGCCCGCGGCGAGGTGCTGCCAGAGGGCGTCGGGGTCGTCCGACTCCGCGAAGCGGCCGCTGATCCCGACGATGGCGATGGGCTCGTGCCCTTCGGGGCGGTGCGGTGCTCCGGTGGTGTCCGGTGCGGGCACCGGTGCCGGGACGGCGGGGGCCGACGCGGTGGGGGCCGACGCGGTGGGAGCCGGCGCGGTGGGAGCCGGCAGTTGCGGCCGGTGGTTCTCGGCGATGTGGGCGGCGAGCTGTGCGACGCTCCGGTAGTCGAAGATGACCGTGGTCAGCAGGTCGATCCCCAGCCCCTCGTTGAGGCGCTGGACGAACCGGGCGCCGACGATGGAGTCGAGGCCGAAGTCGGCGAACGCCTGGTCCGGGCCGATCCGGTCGGCGGGCATCCGCAGCGCGTCGGCCAGCTCGGCCAGGACCACGTCCTTGACGGTCCGGGCCGCGGCGGGGGCCGGGACCGCGGGCTCCGCCGGCGGCCGGGCCGCGGCGCCGCTCGCCTCGGGCGCTTGGGAGAGCAGCCGCGGGCTGCGGGCAAGGCCGTCGCTGTGGGCCACGACGATCTGCTGTCCGAGCGCCAGGGCGTCCCGCGCCGGATGGCCGATACCGGTGAAGCCCTCCTGCTCCAGTACGAGTTGCCAGGCCCCCGGCGACAGCGCGGGACTGCCGGGCACCCGCAGTTCGGCGTCGTCGTAGAGCCACCAGCCGTCCAGCAGGCCGAAGGTGAGGTGGTTGACGAGGTAGAAGCCGCTGATCTCGTTGAGGGCCAGCAGACCGTTGCCGCGCAGCAGCGCCTTGGCGTGCCGCAGGGCCGGGCGGATGGTGTCGGTGGCGTGCAGCACGTTGGCCGCGATGACGACGTCGAAGGCGCCGGTGTCGAGCCCCTGGAGGTGCGGGGGCCTGGCGGCGTCGAAGACGCGGTAGGTGAGGTGGTCGCGGCCCGGCCCGAAGGTGTCCTGGGCGCTCTGCAGGAATGCCTGGGACAGGTCGGTGAAGCAGTACTCGGCCAGGTCGAGTCCTTCGCGGGCGAGGCGGTCGAGCACCGGGCCGGTGGTGCCGCCGGTGCCCGCGCCGATCTCCAGCACCCGCAGCCGGGCGCCCGGGTCGGCGTCCCGGCGCGCGCGCAGGAAGGCCGCCACGTGTGCGGCGAGGACGGCGTTGAAGTGCCCGGCCACGCGGTTGTCCCGGTAGACGCCTTCGACGAGGGAGAACCCTCCCTGGGGGAACAGCACGTCGGTGGCGCGCACCCGGCCGCACAGGATGTCGGCGAGTGCGGGCAGGGTCTGGTCCAGCAGGTTCAGCGGTGCCCGCAGATCGGGGTTGGCGGCGGCCCAACGGGGCGTCTGCGCGGCCCAGTCGGCGCGGCAGGCGTCGGCGTCCCGGGCGGTCGGGCAGCCGGCGCTCCAGCGGCCCCGCTCGTCGAGCATGCCGTGCTCGGCGAGCGCGCGCAGGGTGGCCGAGAGCCACCCGTCGAACCGCGCGTCGACGCCCTGCCGCTCCTTCCACTCGGCCAGGCCGTGGCGCGGGTCGGCAAGGCCCGCCCGGCGCAGCTCGGCGGCGAGCCGGCGGAGCAGGTACGCGTCGATCTCGCCCGGGACCGGGCCCGCGTGGTAGGCGGCCAGGTCGGTGGGCAGGGCGAGGGCCGCGGCGCCGCCCCTGGCCGCCGCACCGTGCGGCTGCGGGGTCAGCGTCTCCGTGGTGAGCACCCCCTCGACGGGCAGCGGGCGGCCCAGGCGCATGAAGCCGATCTGGTGCAGCGGGCCGGCCAGGAGGCGCTCCAGCGCGCCCATCGCCGTGGCGGGGTCGATCGGGGCCAGCCCCATGGAGGTCACATCGCGCAGCAGCTCGTCGGGGACGTTGTCCCAGTAGCCCCAGTTGACGACCTTGACCCGGCAGTCCAGCGCCGCGCGCAGGGCCTCGGCGCGGGCGTCCTCGTAGGCGCAGGCCGCCGAGTAGTGCGCCTGGTGGGAGTTGCGGATGAAGCTCACCAGCGAGGAGATCAGCAGGATGAAGTCCAGGCCGCGGCCGGCGAAGACATCGGTGAAGTGCACGCAGGGGTCGACCTTGGCCGCGAGGGTGGCCTCCAGCTCGGGCTCGGTCAACCGGGCGAGCGGGGTGTGGCTGAAGACCATCGCCAGATGCACCACACCGTCGATCCGGCCGTGGCGGCGGACGACCTCGTCCCGCATGCGGGCCAGCGCGTCGGGGTCGGCGGCGTCGGCCGAGAGGTAGACCGGGCTCCGCCCGCCCGCCGCGACCCGGGCCGCCTTGGCCCGGATGTCCTCGTCCTCGGCGCGCCGGCCGACCCATACGACATGTGCGTCGTGCTGCCGTACGAGGTACTCGCTGAGCAGGACGCCGAGGTCGCCCGCGCCGCCGATCAGCACATAGACGCCGTTGCGGCGCAGTACGGGTTCGGCGGGCGGTTCGGTGGCGTCCACCGGCAGGAGCTGGCGGCGCAGCCACTGGCCGCCGCGGCGGGCGAGCGGATGGGCGCGGCGGTCGGCGGGCAGGGCGAAGACCTCGTCGACGACGAACGGTTCGCCGTCGGCCAGGTCGACCGCGCGGATGCGCCAGTGCGGCTGCTCCTTGGCCAGGCCGCCGAGCAGGCCGTGCAGGCTCGCCTGCACCGGGTCGGCGGCCCGGGAGCCGCCCGTGTCGAACGCGTCGCGGGTCACGAGGGTGAGTCCGAGCCGCTGCTCGTCGCGGGTGAGGGCGAGTGCCTTCAGCACGCGGAACATGCGCCGGATCGCCGCGCGTTGGGCGCTGATCTGCGCCTCGGCGCCGCCGTCGGCGGCCGCGGTCGGGAACTGCAGGACGAGGTGGTCGAAGTCGTCGCCCAGGCGGGCGAGTTCGTCGCGCACCTCCTCGGCGGACGAGGCGCCGGTGGTGTCCAGCACCACGGTCTCCGGGCGGCGGGCGGTCAGCTCCGCGAGGACGTCCGGTTCGAGGCCGATCGCCACGACCCGGGAGGCCGCGGACGGGTAGGGGCCGCCGCGCAGCAGCCGGGCGGGCTCCCAGACGGGGTGCAGGGTGAGGTCGCCCGCGGGCAGCTCGTAGGAGTTGGCCGGCTGGGCGGGCGGGGCGGATACGGCGGTGGTGGTCGTCACCGGCACAGCGGGCGCCGTCGCGGCCGCCACGGCGGGGCGCGGTGCGGCCGACTGCGGTGCGGCCGGCTGCCGCGCGGTGTCCCCGAACGCGGCCGGGGCCTCCGCGAGTTCCGGCAGTCCGTCGGTGTACCAGTAGCGCTCCCGGGCGAACGGGTAGCCCGGCAGGGCGACCCTGCGCGGCCCGGCTCCCTCGGTGTGGAGGCGGGCCCAGTCGACGGTCAGGCCGCTGGTCCATGCCTCGGCCAGCGGCGCCAGCTTGCCGCGCCGCGCCCAGCGCACGACCGTCTCCTGGAAGTCCTCGTCGGTCAGGAAGTCCCGGGTCGCACCGGCCCGTTCGCCGCCCGATCCGAGGTACGCGCCCGCGGGCAGCCCGCCGCCGAGCGCGCAGGCGTCCAGCGCGTCGACCAGGGCGGGCAGCGCGTCGGCGACCACGGCGAACCGCGCGGACATCGCCTCGCGGCCGACCTGGAGCGTGTAGGCGATGTCGGGCAGGTCCGCGTCGCTCCACCGCTCCGTGCGCAGCGTGTCGCGCAGCCGGCCGGCCGACTCGCGCAGCCGCTCCTCGTCGAAGGCCGACAGCACCACGACGACGGGTTCGCCGCGGTGCGCGGGCGCGTCGGGCGCGCGGTCCGTCCCGGCGGGCTCCGCCACGTACTCCTCGATCACGACATGGGCGTTGGAGCCGCCCGCGCCGAACGAGGAGAGGCCGCCGAGGCGCGGGCGGGTGCCGGTCCGCGGCCAGAGCGCGGCTTCGCGCTGCAGGACGAAGGGGCTGTCGGCGAAGTCGATCTCGGGGTTGACGCGTTCGGCGTGCAGGGACGGTAGGAGCATGCCGTGCCGCATCTGCAGCAGCAGCTTGGCCAGGCCCGCGATGCCCGCCGCGGACTCCAGGTGGCCGATGTTGGACTTCGCCGAGCCGATGGCGCAGAAGTTGCGGGCGTCGGTGAACTCGGCGAAGGCCGCGTTCAGCCCGGCGATCTCGATCGGGTCGCCCAGCGAGGTGCCGGTGCCGTGCGCCTCGATGCAGCCGATGTCCCGGGGGTCCACGCCGGCCCGGCGCCAGGCGCTGCGGATGACCGCCGCCTGCGCGAGCGGGTTCGGCACGGTGAATCCGTGGGTGTGGCCGCCGTGGTTGACGGCGGTGCCGCGGATCACGCCGAGGATGCGGTCGCCGTCGGCGACGGCGTCGGCGAGCGGGCGCAGCAGCACCGCGCCGACGCCCTCACCGGGCACATAGCCGTCGCCGCCCTCGCCGAAGCTGCGGCAGCGGCCGTCGCTGGAGGCGAACTGGCCCTCGCCGATCATCAGGTACTTGCCCGGGTGCACCGACAGGTTGACCCCGCCGGCCAGGGCGGCACCGCACTCCCCGCGCTGGAGGGCGGCGCAGGCGAGGTGGATCGCGGACAGCGCCGAGGCGCACATGGTGTCGACGGTGGCGCTGGGGCCGCTGGCGTCGAGGAAGTACGAGACGCGGTTGGCGATGGACGCCAGGCTCCCCGGGACGACGACCGGCTCGCCGCGCACGCTGTACTCGGCGCCGTAGAGCTGGTACTCGGAGTACATCGCGCCGACGAACACCCCGATGTCGCCGGCGTCCTGGCCCACCCGGGCGCCGGCCGCGGCGCGCAGGGCGTCGCGGGTGTAGCCGGCGTCCTCCAGGGTGGTGTGGGCGCACTGCAGGAACAGCCGCTCCTGCGGGTCCATCATGGACGCCGCCTTCGGCGAGATCCCGAAGAACAGCGGGTCGAACTCGTCGATCCCGTCGAGGAAGCCGCCCCACTTGCTGTACGTCCTGCCGGGCACACCGCGGCGGGCGTCGTAGTAGCGGCTGTGGTCCCAGCGGCCGGCGGGGATCTCGGTGACGCTGTCCCGGCCGGCGAGCAGGTTCTCCCAGTAGGCGTCCAGGTCGGGTGCGCCGGGGTAGCGGCCCGCCATGCCGACGATGGCGATGGGCATCTGCCGCCCGTCGCGGAGCGGCTCGGCCGGCTCGGCCGCCGGGCGGGCGGCGGAGCGGGGGGCCGGGTCCTGGGCGGTGTGCTCCGGGGCGCCGTCCGGCTCGGGTGCGGTGGCGGAGGGCTCGGTGGGTGCGGGCGCGGAGCCCTCGCCCGCCAGTCCGACCAGCGTCGCGAGCGCGTCGGGCTGGGTGCGCAGGAAGTGCCGTACGAGGCCGTCGACCGTCCGCACCTCGAAGAACAGGGTGCTGCCGACGTTGTCGAGCCCCTTGCGGACCGCCTCGGTCAGCTGGACGACCAGGATGGAGTCGATGCCGTAGCGGTCGAAGGAGACATCGGCCCGGATGTCGGCGACCGGCAGTTGCAGGGTGTCCGCGATCAGGGCGCGGAAGTGGTCGCGAGCCAGGTCCGCGAGCCGCTCGTCGTCACGCGCTCCGGTGGCGGCGTCGGTGTCGGCGGCCGAAGTCGGCGCCGGGGCGGGCGGTTGCGGCTCGGCGGGCCGGGGCCGCGCCGACGGCAGGGTGCCGCGGAAGGCGGACTCCCCGTCCGGCCGCGGCTGGCGGATCGCCCCGTCGCTCTCGGCGACGATCACCTGCTGGCCGAGGTCGTCGGCGCCCTCGGCGGCGACGAACGCCGCCCGGAAGCCGACCTCGCCGAGCACCCGCCGCCAGCTCTCCGGCGCGAGTCCCGGGGAGCCGGCGATCCGCGGCGCCGGGTCGTCGTAGAGCCACCAGCCGTCCAGCAGGCCGAACGTGAGGTGGCTGAAGAGGATGTTGTCGCTCAGCTCGTTGAGCAGCAGCAGGGCGTGCGGGCGCGCGGCGGCCTTGGCGTTGCGCAGCGTCGTGCGGATGTTGCGGGTCGCGTGCAGCACGTTGGTGGCGATCACCACGTCGTAGTCGCCGGGGGTCACCTCCTGGCCCGCCAGCGGCTGCTCGGCGTTGAAGAGCCGGGGGTCCAGGTACGGGGCGATCTCGCCGTACTCCCGCCGGGCGTGCAGCAGGAACGCCTTGGAGATGTCGGTGTAGGTGTAGGTGTCGATGTGCCCGGCCCACGGCCGCAGCCTGCGGAACACGGTGGCGCTGGTGCCGCCGGTGCCGGCGCCGATCTCCAGGATGCGCAGGCGGGCGGACGGGTCGTCGGCCAGCCGGCGTTCGAGGTAGTCGACGAGGGTGTCGGCGAGCACGTCGTTGAAGTAGTCGGCGACCGGGTTGTTCTTGTAGACGCCCTCGACCAGTTCGAGCGAGGCGTGGGGGAACATCACGTCGGTGGCCCGGCGGCGGCCGGTGAGGATGCCGGTCAGCGCGCGCAGCGTGGTGTCGACGAGGACGGCCTGGGGGCGTTTGGCGTCGTCGGCCAGCCAGGTCTGCCGCGCCCGGTCCCAGTCGGCCCAGGCGTCGTCGAGGGATCCCCTGCGGGTGTCGAGGGCGGCGTAGCCGTCCTCGCCCGCGCGGCGCAGGCGGCCCGCGTCGGCGAGTACGGCGAGGGTGTGCTCGGTCCAGCGCTGGTAGCGGTCCTCGATGCCGCCGACGGCGCGCCACTCGGCGGCGGTGGCCGCGCGGCCGTCGCGGAACAGTCCCAGGGATGCCAGCAGCGCCCAGCTGATGTCGACGAGGGCGTCCTGCATGGCGCCGGCGTGGCCGCCCGCCTGTTCGCGCAGCCGCGCGATCTCGGCGCTGCGGTCGGGGCGGTCCGCACTCAGCGCGCCGATCAGGGACGGGGTGGTGGCGGCCGGGTGGGTGAGGGCGTCGGCGTCGTGGAGTCCGTCGATGCTGCGGGTGTCGGTGGCCTTGAGCAGTGCCAACTGCGGGTACGGGGAGGCCAGCAGGGCGTCGAAGGCGGCCATGCCCTCGTCCGGTTCGATCGAGCCCAGGCCGAGCGCCGCCATGCGTCGGCGGTAGCCGTCGGCGGTGACGACGCCGACGCCGGCCCAGTAGCCCCAGTTCATGACCTTGACCGGGCAGTCGAGCCGGGTGGCCAGGTGCTCGGCGTAGGCGTCGGCGAAGGTGCAGCCCGCCGCGTAGTTGGCCTGGCCGGGAGCCTTGAAGAATGCCTGCATGGAGGAGAAGTACGCGAGGAACGCCAGCGGCTGGCCGGCGAAGGCGTCGGCGAGGTTCACCGCGATGTCGGCCTTGGCGGCGTAGGTCGTGCAAAACCGCTCCTCGTCCATCCGGGCCAGGGTCTGGTCGCCGAGGACGATCGCGGTGTGCAGGACGCCGCGCACGGGTCCGTGCCGCCGCACGATCTCGTCGCGGGCGCGGCGCAGCGCGTCGGGGTCGGTGGCGTCGGCCTGGATGTAGTCCGGTGCGGGGCCGTGCGCCGCCAGTGCCTCCTGCCGGGCGGCGATATCGGCGTCCAGGGGGCGGCGGCCGATCCAGACGACCCGGGCGCCGTGCCGACGCATCATGTGCTCGGTCCACACGGTGCCGATGCCGCCGGCGCCGCCGACGGCCACGAGCACACTGCCGGGTGCGAGCGGGGCGGCCGCGGCGCCGGGCTCGTACGTCTCCAGCAGGCGCGGGCGGTACCACTCGCCGTGCCGGTGGGCCAGGGTCTCGCCGCGGGGGTCGGCGGGCAGTTCCAGCAGTGCCGGCCACGGCACCGGGGCGTCCGCTGCGACGTCGGCGACGCGGAGGTGCCAGTGCGGGTACTCCTTGGCCAGGGTCCCGGCGAGGCCGTGCACACCGGCGTGGGCGGGGTCGCAGCCGGTGTCGCCCGGCAGTCGGCGCGCCTGTCGGGTGACCAGGGTCAGGCCCAGTTCACGGGCGTCGGCGCCATCGGCCAGGAGCGCCTTGACCAGGCGGAAGACGGCGAGGGGGGCGTCGTACCGCGCCCCGGCCGGATCGCCGGTGGCGCCGGCCGGAGCGAGCCAGAAGACATGCTCGGCGCCGGCGGGCAGCCGCGCGGCCAGCCGGTCGGCCGGCTCGTCGGCGCGGGCGTCCAGGACGGTGGCGTCGGGGTAGCGGCGGCGCAGTCCGTCCTGTTCCTCGGCGGTGCCGCCGAGCAGCACGACGCGGGTGTGCGGCGCGGGCCACAGTGCAGCGGGGGCGGCGGGCAGCGCGTCCCACACCGGCGCCAGCAGCGTCGCGCGCGGGGCCTCGCCGGTCGGGGCGGTCATCCGGCGGAACGCGTAACCGCGCAGGCTCACGCAGAGCCGTCCGTCGTCGTCGTACACGTCGATGTCGACCTTCGTCACGTCCTGATCGGCGGCGGGGGCGTAGCCCTCGGTGTGGCGCAGATGGGCCCACATGCGCTCGGTGGTGGGGGCGAGGAGGTCGGCGGCGTCCAGGGCGAACGGCAGCGCGGGCGCGCCGGGTTGTTCGTCGAGCGTGCCGGTGGCGTCGCCGTAGAGGCCGACGACGGCCTGGACGGCGCTGTCCAGCAGCGCGGGGTGCAGCGCGAGGGTGCCGTCGCGGGCGCCTTCGGGCAGTACGAGCCGGGCCAGCACCTCGCCGTCGCCGACGGCCAGGGTGTCGATGGCGCGCAGGCGCGCTCCATGGCGGATGCCGACGGCGTCCAGTGCCGCCCGTACCTGGCCGTGCGACAGGGTGCGGCGGCCGCAGCGGGCCCGCAGGGCGTCCAGGTGCGCCGGCTGCGGGGAGCCGGGCGCGGCGGTGCGGCCCTGGGCGTGCACGGCCGAGTCCTCGCGCAGGACCCGGAAGGCGTCGCCGTCCAGATCGACGCGCAGTTCGGCGCCGCCGTCCCCGACGGGGAACGGCTCGGGCCACACCACGTCGCGCAGGCCGACCGGTGCGAAGGAGCCGCCGGTCACGGCGCGGCGGGCGACCTCCAGCGCGAGCACGCCGGGCAGTACGGCCCGGCCGCCCACGTGGTGGTCGGCCAGGAAGAACTCCTCGCCGTCGAGCCGCAGGCGGTAGGCGGCCCCGTCGGTGCCCTCGGGCGCCCGGCCGTCCCGGGTGCCGGTGGCGCCGGTGCCGGTATCGGTATCGGTATCAGCCCAGTAGCGCTGCCGCTCGAACGGGTAGGTCGGCAGCGGTACTTGGCGGCGCGAGGCGGGCGCGAAGCTGTCGGCGAACCGGTCGGCCTCGCCCCGGACGTAGGCCGCGGCCAGCGCGGCCGGGGCCAGGGCGCGGACACCGCCGACGGGGCGGGGGTCCGCGGCGGTCTCCCCCTGCAGCACCGTGTCGCCGGCGGTCCCGGACAGCCAGCGGCGCAGGCGGGCCGCCAGGTCGGGCAGGCCGGTGGCGACGACGGCCAGTCGGTGCGCGAAGTGGCCGCGTCCCGCGGCGAGGCTGTAGGCGACGGCGTCGGCGGGCAGGCCGGGTTCGCGGTCGAGGTGGGCGAGCAGCCGTTCGGCGACGGCTCGCAGGGCGGCCGGGGTGCGGGCCGACAGCAGGAAGGCGTGCTCCCCGCCCGCGCCGGTGGCCTGGGGGACCGGGTGCTCCTCCAGTACGACGTGCGCGTTGGTGCCGCTGGCTCCGAAGGAGCTGACGGCCGCCCGGCGCGGGCCGCGGGCGGGCTCGGCCCAGGGCTGCGCGGTGGTGGTGACGGTGAACGGGCTGCCGTCGAGCACGACGGCCCGGTTGGCCTCCTGGAAGTGCAGCGACGGCGGGATCTGCCGGTGCCGCAGGGCCAGCAGCGCCTTGATGACGCCCGCGATGCCGGCCGCGAACTGCGTGTGCCCGATGTTGGTCTTGATCGATCCCAGCACGGCGCTGCCGGCCGGGGCGCCCTCGAACGCGCGGGTCAGCGCGCGGAATTCGATCGGGTCGCCGAGCTGGGTGCCCGTGCCGTGGGCCTCGACGAGCTGGATGCCGCCGGGCTCGATCCCGCATGCGGTGTGCACCTCGCGCAGCAGCTGTTCCTGCGAGGCGGCGCTGGGGGCGGTGATGCCGTTGGTGGTGCCGTCCTGGTTGATGCCGGTGCCGCGGACGATGCCGTAGATGTGGTCGCCGTCGCGGCGGGCGTCGGCGAGCCGCTTGAGGACGACCGCGCCCGCGCCCTCGCCGGGGACGAAGCCGTCGGCGCGGGCGTCGAAGCTGTGGCAGCGGCCGCTGGGCGAGAGCATGCCCGCGCGCGTCGCCGACTCGTACAGCCGCGGCGTGGTCTGGATGAACACCCCGCCCGCGAGGGCCATATCGGCGTCGCCGGAGAGCAGGTCGCGGCAGGCGAGGTGCAGCGAGACCAGGGAGCTGGAGCAGGAGGTGTCGGTGGTGAGGGCGGGGCCCTTGAGATCGAGGTGGTAGGCGATCCGGGAGGCGACGACCGAGCCCATGGTGCCCCACAGGGCCTGCGCGGGCGGGCGGGCGGCCAGGTGGTCGTGGTAGTCCCCGGCGTAACAGCCCACGTAGACACCGCAGTTGCGGTGGGTCAGGCGTTCACCGGTGTAGCCGGCGTCCTCCAGGGCGTTCCAGCACTGTTCGAGGAAGATCCGCTGCTGGGGGTCCATGGCGGCGGCCTCGACGCCGGAGACGGCGAAGAACACCGGGTCGAACTGGTCGATGCCGCGGACGAAGCCCCCGGCGCGGCAGGCCACGTCCGCGCCGAGCGGCCAGCGGGTCACCGGTTCGACGAGGTCGCGGCCGGCCATCAGGTGGTCCCACAGGGCGCGCGGGTCCTCGGCGTCGGCGTAGCGGGCGGCCATCCCGACGACGGCGACGGCGTCGTCGTCCGGCGTCGCGGCGGCCGGGGAGGCCGCTGGGCGCGGCGCGTCACCGCGGGTGGCGACGAGGAACGCGTGCAGGCGCTCGACGGTTCCGTGGTCGAACAGGTCGGTCGTCTCCAGCGCGGTGCCCAGGGCCGTGTTGAGCGTGTGGACCAGGTTCACGCCGAGGATGGAGTCCAGGCCGTAGTCGGCGAAGGGGCGGCGGCGCTCGATCTCGGCGACCGGCATCTGCAGGGCTTCGGCCAGCGCGTCGAGCAGGACGCGCTCGATGTCGGCGGTCCCGGCCGCCGCCGTGCCGGACGGGGCCGTGGCCGGCGTCGTCTCCGGCTGCCCGCCGCCGACCGGGCCGTACCAGAACCGCCGTCCGGCGAAGGGGTAGGCGGGCAGATGGACCCGCGCGGGCGGCTCGGCGCCGGTGTGCAGGCGGGCCCAGTCGAGCGGCATGCCCTTGGCCCAGAAGGCGGCCAGGTCCCGCCAGTCGCCGCGACCGATCCAGCGGGCGACGAGCTCGCGCAGTTCGTCCTTCTCCGCCAGGGCGGCCAGGGTCTCGCGGGTGGCCCGGACGCGGCCGCGGGACCAGGGGCCCTCGGCGTCGGCGTCGGGGGCGGAGTCGGGGGCGGCGAGGAAGGCGGCCAGCTGGTCGAGCCACTCCTGCGGGGTGCTCGCGACGAAGCACACCCGCTCGTCCATCTCCTCGCGGCCGGTCTGGAGGGTGGCCGCGACGGCGGGCAGGTCCACGGGGGCCCCGGAGCGCAGCAGTCCGGCGAGCTGTCCGGCCCGTGCGCGCAGGTCCTCGGTGGTCCGGGCGGACAGCGGCAGCAGCACCGGCCGCGCGGACGGGGCGGATGCGGCGGGTACGGGCGTCGTGCCCCGGTACTCGGCGACGATGACATGGGCGTTGGCGCCGCCCGCGCCGAACGAGGAGATCCCGGCCATCCGCGGGCCGCCGTCCGCGGGCCGCGGCCAGGGGGCCACGCCGGTCTGCAGGGCGAACGGGGTGGCCGCGAAGTCGATGTCGGGGTTGGTCCGCTCGACGTGCAGGGTGGGCGCGAACTCGCCGTGCCGCAGCTGCAGTACGGCCTTGGTCAGGCCCGCGATGCCCGCGGCGGCCTCCAGGTGGCCGATGTTCGACTTGACCGAGCCGAGGGCGCAGGCGCCGCGCTCGCCGGTGTCGGGCGCGAATGCCTGGGTCAGACCGTCGATCTCGACGGGGTCGCCGAGCCGGGTGCCGGTGCCGTGCGCCTCGACGTAGCCGATGTCGGCGGCGGACACCCCGGCGCGGTCGAGGGCGTCGCGGATCAGCGCGGCCTGTGCGCGCGGGTTGGGCACGGTGTAGCCGTTGGTGCGCCCGCCGTGGTTGATGGCGGAGCCGACGATCACCGCGTGGACGGGGTCGCCGTCGGCCTCGGCCGCGGCCAGCGGCTTGAGCAGCACCGCGCCGACACCCTCGCCGGGCAGGAACCCGTCGCCGCCCGCGCCGAAGCTGCGGCAGTGCCCGTCGGTGGCGAGCATCCGGGAGCGGCTCAGCTCGACGTACGAGGAGGGGTGCAGGTAGAGGTTGACGCCGCCGGCGATGGCCAGCTCGCACGCGCCGTGCCGCAGATGCTCGCACGCCTCGTGGATCGCGGTCAGCGACGACGAGCACATGGTGTCGATCGGCATGCTCGGGCCGCGCAGGTCCAGCAGGTACGACACCCGGTTGGCCAGCGAGCCGAAGGACGTGCGGGGCGCGGGCGGCAGCCCGTCGGTGGCCGGCGGGCGGTGGCGGTCGAAGCCGGTCTTGGTGATCCCGGCGAAGACGCCGACCGACGAGCCGTGCCGCTCGGCGAGGCGGCGCCGGGTGTATCCGGCGTCCTCCAGCACCGACCAGGCGCTCTCGACGAACAGCCGTTCCTGCGGGTCCATGTCGGCGGCGTCGCGCGGCGCGATCCCGAAGAACGCGGCGTCGAACCGCGCGAAGTCGTCGAGGAAGGCGCCCCACTTGCTGTAGCTGGCGCCCCGCTCCACGGCCCGCTGCGGGTCCGGTTCGAAGAAGCCGTCCAGCGACCAGCGCTCGGCGGGGATCTCGCGGACGCTCTCGCGGCCCGCGCGCAGGTTCTCCCAGAACGCCTCCGGGGTCGCCGCACCCGGGTAGCGGCCGCTGAGGCCGATGATGGCGATCGGCTCGTCCGCGCCGACCGGACGCGGCGTCCGCGCCGCGCGGGCTGCTCGGGGGCGCACCGGTGCGGCGGCCTCGTCGGCCCGCGCCGTGCCCGGTGCGTCGGTCGCGGCCGCCGCCTCCGGTGCGGTGGCCGCCCCCGCCGCGTCGTCGAGCCAGCGGCGGCAGCCGTCCGCGTGCCGCTCCGCGAGGTGGCCGGCCAGGTCGTTCAGCGTCGGGTACTGGTAGAGCACCGTCTTGGGCAGGGCGCCGAACCACCGCGCGAAGTCGCGGTTGAGCCGGGTCACGGCCAGCGAGTCGATGCCGAAGCCGTCGAGCGGCGCGGCCGCGTCGAGCCGGGCGGCGTCCAGCCGCACCGTCCGGGCGATCAGCTCCTTCAGCAGCGGCAGTACGCGTGCCCGCAGCGACGCCGGCTCTGTCGGCGTCTGCGTCTGCGTCTGCGTCGTCTCCGCCGCCTGCGGGGCTTCCGCGTCCACTGCGCTCTCCTCGTCCATGACCAGTAGGTGTGGTGTGCCGAGCGCCAGTGCGCCGTGCAGGGCCCGCAGCGCCGTGTCCGTTGCCAGGGGGCGTCCGAAGCGGGCGGTGAGCGCGGGCAGTTCCGCGGCCGGGACGCTCATCCCGCCGTCCTGCCACAGCGGCCAGCCGATCGAGACGCTCGTGCCGTGCCGCTCGCCGGCGGCGGCCAGGTCGGCGCGGTGGGCGAGGTAGGCGTCGAGGAACCCGTTGGCGGCGGCGTAGTCGGCCTGCCCGGGGTTGCCGCGCGTCCCGGCGCCGGAGGAGAACGCCGCGAGGAAGTCCAGCGGCAGACCCCGGGTGGCCTCGTCGAGGTTCACCAGTCCGGCCACCTTCGGCGCCAGGACCCGCTGGGCGTCCTGGTGCGACTTGCGGATCACATAGTCGTCGCTGATCAGGCCGGCCGCGTGCACGACCCCGTCGAGCCTGCCGTACGTGCCCACAAGGGAGTTGACCAGGTCCGCCACGGCGGCGGCGTCGGTGACGTCCACCCGGCGGTACTCGGTGCCCGGTACCGGGCGACCCGGCTCGGCGCCCTCCGGCGAGCGTCCGCACAGCACCACCCGGGCGCCGGGGGCGCGGGTGGCGATGTCGGCGGCGACCAGCCGGCCGACGCCGCCCGCTCCCCCGCTGATCAGGTAGACGCCGTCGGTCTTCCACGGCGGGCGGGCCGCCGCGTCCGGGGCCGGGGTCCACACGCGGACCTGGCGGCGGCCGTCGGTGTGGCGTACGTGGTCCGCCTCCTGTCCGGACTCCGCCCGCAGTACGTCGGCGAGTTCCCCGCCCGACGGCCACCGCGTGAACTCGATCAGCTGGCCGTGCAGCGACGGGTCCTCCTGGGCGGCGGTGCGCAGCATGCCGAGGAGACCGGCGTAGCCGTACACAGTGCCCTCGCGGCACACGACCTGCACCGAGCGGGGGCCGCCGGCGGGCTGGTTCAGCAGCCGCTGGAGCTCGCCGAGCAGCAGGGTCGCCGCGTGCTCGTAGGCGGCGGCCGGTCCGTCGGCGCGGCTTTCCACGCGGGCGACGGACACACCGGGCAGCTGCCGGCGCAGGGCGGTGACATCCGCGTCGGGGGCGTCGCACAGCACGACCAGCCGACGGGTCGCGGGGGTCGCGGTGCGCCCTCGCACCGGTTCGTCGTGCCAGGCCGGCACACGAAGGAGGTTTCTGCTCACGTTCATTCCGTTCCAGGTCACTGGGCGGCCGGGCCGCCCGGTCCAGTCAGGAGGCGGGGAGGGGAGGCGTCAGATCCGGCTCAGGGCGTCCGGGTCGGCCCGGCCGTCGAGGACCGCGTCGAGCAGCGCCGCACGGGCGTCGGTCTCGAACGCGGGCTCGGCCGCGGGGGCGGGGGCGGCGGGTGGTGGGGCGGGGGCCGTGCCGTCCGCGGGCACCCAGTAGCGGTCGCGGGCGAAGGGGTAGGCGGGCAGCCGCACGGTGCGGCGCTCGCCCGCGCGATGACCGGCCTGCCAGTCGACCGGGGCGCCGTCGCACCACAGGGCGGTGACATGGTCGAGCCGTCCGTCGTGCAGGGCCCGGGTGACCTCGGGGGACTGCTCCGGCTCGCGTCGTACGCCGGCGCCGCGCGAGCGCCGCAGGGCGCCGGTGTGCCAGCCGGCGGGCTCGCCGCCCGCGAGGAACCGGTCCAGTGTGCCGAGCACCTCGTCGATGCCTGCGGCGACGAAGCCCAGTCGCGCTTCCATGGCCTCCCGGCCCACCTGGAGGGTGAACGCCAGGTCCGCCAGGTCCGGTGCGTGCCCGTCGCGGCGCGCCCGGTCGAGGAAGTCCCGCAGCCGGCCGGCCGCGGCACGCAGCCGGCCGTCGTCGCGGGCGGACAGCACGATGGCCTGGGAGGCGGCCGGACGGGCCGGCGCCACCGGTGCGGACGCCGCGGGCGGTGCTTCGAGGACGACATGGGCGTTGGCGCCGCCGAAGCCGAAGCTGCTCACACCGGCCCGCAGGGGCTGCGGCCGCCCGGTGGCGTCGGTGCGCGGCTCCCAGCGGCGCAGCTCGCGCACCACCTCGAAACCTCCGCCGTCGAGCGGCAGTTGGGGGTTGAGCGGGTCGCAGTGCAGGCTCGCCGGCAGTTCGCGGTGGCGCATGGCGAGCAGCACCTTCAGCACTCCGGCCAGGCCCGCGGCCGACTCGGCGTGGCCGATGTTGCTCTTCACCGAGCCGAGCGCGCACGGCCGGGCCGCCTGCCGCGCCCTGCCCGCGGCGGTGCGCAGTGCGCGGTAGGCGCTGTCGAGGGCGTTGACCTCGACCGGGTCACCCAGGCCGGTGCCCGTGCCGTGCGCCTCGACGTAGCCGATGCCGTCCGGGTCGATCCCGCGCATCGCGTCCTGGATCAGCGCGGTCTGCGCCCTGCCGTTGGGGGCGGTCAGGGAACCGGCGCGGCCGCCGTGGTTCTCGGCGCTGCCGCGGACCACGCCCCAGATGGCGTCGCCGTCCCGCAGGGCTCGGGCGAGCGGCTTGAGCAGCACCGCGGCGACGCCCTCGGCGCGGACGTATCCGTCGGCTCCGGCGGCGAAGGTCTTGCAGCGGCCGTCCGGGCTGAGCATGCCCGCCATCTGCGTCGCGGCGAAGGTGTCGACGCTCAGCAGCAGGTTGACCCCGCCCGCGACGGCCATCTCGCAGCGGCCCGAGCGGATGCTCTCCACGGCGCGGTGCAGCGCCACCAGCGAGCTGGAGCAGGCCGTGTCGACGGGTTCGCTCGGCCCGTTCACGTCCAGCACGTAGGAGATCCGGTTGGCCAGCATGGAGTGGGCGTTGCCGGTGGCGGTGAAGCCGTCGGGTGCCACGCCGCTGGCGTTGAGCAGGTGGTGGTAGTCGCCGCCGGAGACCCCGAAGTAGACGCCGGTACTGGCGGGGAGGCGCGCCGGGGCGTAGCCGCCGTTCTCCAGCGCGGCCCACACGGTCTGCAGCGCCAGGCGGTGCTGGGGGTCCATCAGCTCCGCTTCGAGCCGGGAGAGGTGGAAGAAGTCCGCGTCGAAGCGGTCCACGTCCTCGATCAGACCGGCGTACTTCGGGAAGTCCGCCCGCGCCACGACGTCCGCGTAGGGGCCGTCGAAGCGGTCGCCGGGGTAGTCGGAGACCAGGTCCTCGCCCGCGCGCAGCCGCTGCCAGAAGGCGTCCAGGTCGTCCGCGCCGGGGAACCGTCCGGCGGCGCCGACGATGGCCACCGCGTCGTCGTCCGGCTCGGGGGCCGGCGGCGGCTCGGTTGCCCGCTTCGGCTGCGGGGTCGCCGCCGGAGCCGGCCGGGTGGCGGCGACCGGCGCCGGGGCGTCGGCGGCCTTGGGGAGGGTCAGCTCCGGTCCGTAGCGGTCCTGGAGATGCTCGGCGAGGCTGCGGATGTCGGGGCACTCGAAGAAGACGGCGGGGGTGAGGTCCGTGCCGAGGATGCCGTTGAGTTCCGAGGCCAGCTTGGCCAGCGCGATGGACTCGAAGCCGTACGCGTGGAAGTGCGTGTCGAGGTCGATCTCGGCCAGGTCGAACTTCAGCAGGTCGGCGACGGTCTCGCGGAGCGCGGCGAGCAGCGCCGCCGGTGCGTCCCCGGGCGCCGCGGCGGTCACGGGCGGCGCGGCGGTCACGGACGGCGCGGGCTCCGGCGGTACGGCCACCGGCCTCCGCTCCCCCTCGCCGGTCGGCATCGGCGGTGCCGGACGCGGTGTCGGCGGCAGCGCCACCACTGTCCGTTCGGCCTCACCGGGAAGTGCCGGCTCAAGGCCGCCGACGGTGAACTCGGCGTCCTCGATCCGGCCCAGCACCCGGCCGTCCGCGTCGAGGAAGGCCACATGGAAGACCGCTTCGGACGTCCGCGCCAGCACGATCGCCCGGGTGCGCTCCCACTGCTCGCCCTGCACCGATCCGACCCGTACCACTTCGGCGTCGACCCGGCCCCAGGCGTGCGCGACGCCCTGGACCAGCCCGGCGAGCGCCCAGGCCGGGAGCTGCACCTGCCGCTTGTGCGGGTCCTGGCACATGGCCGGTTCGGCGACCCGGACCAGCAGCCGGTGGCCGTCGAGCTCGGTGACGCCTTCGACGCTGCGGGCGTACGGCCGGGCGTCGAGACCGGCGCGGCCGAGCGCGGCGTGGAAGCCGTCCCGGTCGAGGGTCTCGGGCGCGGTCAGCACCTGCGGCATCGAGGCGTCCTCGGCGGGCGCTGACGGTAGGACGTCGGCGGCGAAGCGGAGGGTGGCCTCGTCGGCGTCCCACAGCTCGACGCGGTGCCCGCCGTCGTCGGACGTGCCCAGCCGCCAGGTGAACGCCTCGGGGGCGTCCGCGGGCGAGGGCAGTGCGGCCCATCGCGCGTGCCGCAGCCGCAGCGGCCCCGCCAGACCGGCGAGCCGGGCGAACGCCAGGCCCGCGTCCAGCAGCGCCACCGTGGCGTATCGGCGCTTGCGCCCCACGGTGTAGACGTAGTCCAGGAGTTCGTCGCCGCGCAGCCGGAGGGTGTAGCGCACGCCGCTGAGGTCCGAGGCGTTGGTGCCGACCCAGGGGTGCGCGCGCCGGGTGAAGGCGAGCGGCCGCAGCACGCTGGGCGCGTCGTCGTCCTCGGGGTACCAGCAGCGCACCTTGTCGAAGGGGTAGGCGGGCAGCGAGGGCTTGGCCGGGCGGCCGCCCGCCGGCCACAGCCGGTCCCAGTCGATGCTCGCGCCGTCCGCCCAGTGCCGCGCCAGCTCCGCCTGGCTGCCGTCGCGCAGGGCCTGTTCGACGGTTGCCGGGTCGGCGGTGCGCCGGCGCCGCAGCGTGCTCGCCGTGAAGTGCACGCCCGCGGGCACGGCGGGCGAGGGCGCCGTGAGGTCCACGGCGGACAGCCGGGCCAGCCGGGCCTCGGCGTCGGCGAGGTCCTCGGCGACGAAGGCCAGTCGGCACGGCAGTTCGTTCTTGCCGGTCTGCAGGGTGTACGCGAGGGCGTCCAGGCCCGGTGCGGTCCGTCGCAGGTACGCGTGCAGATCGCGCAGCACCGTCTGCAGGGCCTTGGGCGTCATGGCGGAGAACACCAGCAGCCGCGGGCGGCCGCTGTCGGGTGCGGCGGCGACCTGCCCGTCGTACTCCTCGACGACGAGGTGCACATTGATGCCGCCGGCGCCGATGGACGTCACGCCCGCCCGGCGCGGCACCTCCTCGCCGCCGACCACCGGGCGCCGCCAGGGGTCGCGCCGGCGCTGCACCACGAACGGCGTGCGGTCGAAGTCGATCGCCGAGCTGAGCGTCTCGGCGTGCAGCGAGGGCGCCAGCGTGCGGTGCTTGAGCTGGAGCAGCACCTTGGTCAGGCCCGCCATGCCGGAACCGGACAGCAGGTGCGCCACATTGGACTTGACCGAGCCCAGTGCGCAGAAGCCCAGGTCCGGGGTGTGCCGGCCGAAGGCGAGGGCGGCGCCCTTGATCTCGATGGGGTCGCCGAGGGAGGTCGCCGAGCCGTGCCCCTCCAGGTAGCTGATCGTGCGGGCGTCGACCCCGGCGTCGTCCAGCGCCTTCTCGATGGCGCGGGCCTGCTGCTGCGGGCTCGGCACCGTGAAGCCGTTGCGGACCCCGGCGTTGGTCATCCCGCTGCCCTTGATCACGCCGTAGACGTGGTCGCCGTCGGCGACGGCATCGGCCAGCGGCTTGAGCACGAGCGTGCCCACGCCTTCGCCCAGGATCGTGCCGTCGGCGCCGAGGCCGTAACTGCGCACGACATCGGCCGACTTGGTGGTGAAGTGCGCCTGCGAGGTCGCGATGAGGTCGTACGGGTGCAGCATCAGGTTGATACCGCCGACCACGGCCACCCGGCACTCGCCGCCGCGCAGCATGCGCACCGCCTGGTGGACGCAGGCCGACGCCGACGAGCACATGGTGTCGAGGAACGCCGACGGCCCGGTGAAGCCGTAGTGGTAGGACAGCATGTTCGCCATCACGCCCAGCTCGCTGCCGCTGGTCGCGGTGCCGCGCATCAGCATGTTCTGGAAGCCGTAGAGCGAGTAGCTGTTGTTCATCGAGCCGACGAGCACGCCGACGTCGCCGTCGTAGCGGCGCCGCAGGGTCTCGCGTGAGTAGCCCGCGTCCTCCAGGGCCGTCACGCCCGCCTGAAGGAACAGCCGGACCTCAGGGGACAGCAGCTCGGCGTCGCGCTGGGAGATGTTGAAGTAGCGCGGATCGAACGCCTCGACGTCCCGCAGGAACGTACCGGTCCTGACGACGGTCTTGCCGTCGACGTCGCGCTCGTCGAAGTAGATGTCGCTGTGCCGCCACCGCGACTCCGGGACGGGCTCGAAGCTGTGCCGGCCCTCGCTGAGCAGCTCCCAGAACTCCTCCAGGGTGTCGGCGCCCGGGTACCGGCCCGCCATGCCGATCACCGCGATGTCGTGGCGGTCCGGGTCGGCGGCCCGGACGACCGGGGCGGGCCCGGACGCGGGCACCGGCACGGTCGCGGGCGGCTGTTCGGCGGCGGGGACCTCGGCGGCGGGCGCGGGCGGCTCCGCGACCGCGGCGGCCTTCTCCGGGGCGGGCTCCTCGGGTGCGGGTGCTTCGGGGGCGAAGAGTTCCAGGAGCCGTGCGCGGTGCTCGGCGACGAAGTAGCCGGCCGCGCCCCGCAGATCGACGTACTCGAAGAAGAGCGTCTTGGGCAGCGATCCGAAGGTGTCCTCCAGCCTGCTGGTCAGCTCGACGATGGAGATCGAGTCGATGCCGTAGGTCTCCAGCTTCTCCTCGGCCAGGATGTGCTCGGGGTCCTGCAGGGTCACCTCGGCGAACAGGTTCCGCAGCAGGTCCTGTGTACGGGCGAGGAGTTCGCCCTCGTCCAGGGCTGCCGGCGCGGCCGCCTCGCGCGCCGCCGCGGACGTGCCCGGCTCGGGCCGCGCGGCGCGGTCCAGGCCCGCGTACTCGCGCAGCTTGGCGCGCTCCCCGAAGAGCACCACGCGGCGCACCGGCGCGGCGGGGTGCAGTGCGCGCTCCAGCGCGTCCAGGCCGGTCCCGCTGGGCAGCGGCACGGTCCCGGTGCGCTTGCGCAGATAGGCGAGGCTGGCGTCGTCCACGCGCATGCCCCCGTCGGCCCACAGCGGCCAGTCCACCGAGCGGGTCACCCGGCCGGCGGCCTGCCGGCGGGCGGCGAACGCGTCGAGGAAGGCGTTGGCGGCGGCGTAGTCGCCCTGCGCGGCGTTGCCGAAGGCGCCCGCCACGGAGCCGAACAGCACCAGGAAGTCCAGGCCGTGGGCGCGCGTCGCGTCGTCGAGGTACGTGGCGCCGTCCACCTTGGGCGCGAGTACGGCGGCGGTGCCCGCGAGGGGCTTGTTCGCGAGGTAGCCGTCGTCGAGGACACCGGCCGCGTGGAAGACGCCGTCGAGCCGTCCGTGGAGCGCGCGGATGTCCGCGACGGCGTCCCGCACGGCGTCCGGGTCCGTGACGTCGGTGCTGCGGTAGGCCAGCTCGCCGCGGGACAGACGGGCCCGCAGGGCGAGGACGGCGGGGCTGTCCGCCGAGCGGCCGCCGACGACGACCGTGGCGCGGTGGCGCTCGCAGAGCCGCTCGGCGAGCAGCAGGCCGAGTCCGCCGGCGCCGCCGGTGATCCAGTAGACGCCGCCGTCGCGCAGCAGCGTCCCGCCCGCCTCGCCGGGAGGAAGTTCGACGAAGCGGTGCCGCAAGCGGCGGTCCCGGGCGTCGTAGGCGACTTCGGTGCCGTCCGCGGCACCGGCCTCGGCTCGGACCACCCGCTCGAAGCGGTCGGCGTCGCGGGGGTCGCATGCGTCGAGGAGCACCAGCCTGCCGCGGAAGGAGGGGTTCTCCTGCTGTGCGGTCTTCAGCAGCGCCGCCAGCGGCGCGTAGACCGGCGAGTCCGGGGCGCCCGGCGCCACGACGAGCACCTGCCGTCCCTGGCCGAGCAGTTGCCGGACCTGCGGATAGCAGGACTCGAACGCCGTCTTCATGGCGGCGGCATCGGTGGCGGTGTCGGCGGTCACCGCCAGCTGCCGGACGTCCACGCCCAGCCGCGCGGCGCTCGCCGCGGCGAGGTCGCCGTCCAGGGCGGCGTTGAGCACCGTCACCGCACCGGCCGGGTGGGCCTGCCCGGCCGCGGGGGCCGGGGCGGGGGCCTCCTCCCAGACGCCGGTGACCTCCAGGAGTTCGCCGTCCGGGGCCGCCGGCCTGGCGGCGGGCAGCTCCCTCGACGTATAGCCGGAAAGGCGCACGCACAGCCGGCCGTCGGCGTCGTAGAGATCGATGTCGGCCCCGGTCGCCCCGGCCGCCTTGCCGCCGCCGGCCGGCCGCAGCCACGCCCACATCGTCGCGCTCGTCGGTGCGTGCACGGTGAGCCGGTCCAGCGCGAACGGCACCGCGGGGGCGGTGGGCCGGCGCCAGCCGCCGTCGGGCGAGCCGAGGGCCAGGGCCGCGAGCAGGGCGCTGTCGAGGATCGCGGGCTGCAGTGCCGTGCCGTCCGGGGTGCCCTCGGGCAGCCGCAGTTCGGCCAGCACACCGTCCGGGCCGCGGTGCAGGGCGTGCAGAGCGCGCAGCGCGTGGCCGTGCTCGATGCCGCTGGACCGCAGCACCGCGTACCCCTCGGCGACGTCGACGCTCCGGGGGAACCGCTCGCGCAGCGCGTCCGGGTCCGTCCGCTCGTCCTCGGCGGCCGCGCCGTACTCGACCCGGCCGCTGGTGTACGGCGTGCCGTCGCCGTCGGTGATCGCGTAGTCGTAGCCGTCGCCGGCGGGCGTCAGGCGTAGGCGCGGGAACAGCCCGGCGTCGCCGACCAGCAGCGGGCGGATCCACACCGCGTTGCGGATGCGGGGCGCGAGCCCGGCCCGGGTGCCGGCGACGGCGGCCCGGCCGGCCGCCGCGGTGACGAGTTCCAGGGCCAGCACGCCCGGGACGATCCGTGCGCCGTTGACGAGGTGGTCGCGGACGAAACCCTGTGCGGCGTCGAAGTGCAGGGGGAAGGTCCAACCGCCTCCGTGCGCCTCGCCGTCGCCGAGCGGGGCGGGCGCGGCGGGCGCGAGGTCCGTCGCGCCGTCCTCCGGCCCGGTGTCCGTCGCCTCGCGCTCCGGCCGTGCGGCCGCATCGTCGCGGGTCGGCTGGAACCAGTGCGGCGTACGGGCGAACGCATAGCCGGGCAGATGCACCCGGCGGCCGCGCTCGGGCCACTGCGCCCAGTCCACGGGCAGGCCCTGGACCCAGGCGGCCGCGAACTTGTCCCCCCTCTCCTGCGCGAGCCAGCGCTCGGCCAGGGCCGTCAGATCGTCCGCGTCCAGGCCCTCGGGGGCTTCGGCGCCGGCCCGGCCGCGCGGGCAGTCTGCGGGCGGCTCCTCCCCCGCGGCGACGCGCTCCAGCTGCGCCGCCCACTCCTCGACGCCGCTCGCCCGGAACACCACGCGCTCGCGCAGCGGCACCCGGCCCTCGCGCAGCGTACGGGCGACATCCGTCAGCGACGGGGCGTCGCCCTGCTCGATCCGGGTGCGGACCCAGCGGGCGAGCCGGTCGCAGGTCTCGCGGAGCCGGTCGGTGTCCCTGGCGGACACCGGGAGCCACTGCTCGCCGGTGTCCTCGGTGGCGGCCACCGGGTCCGCGGCCTCCAGCAGGGCGTGGGCGTTGGTCCCGCCGAATCCGAAGGAGCTGACGCCCGCGCGCAGCGGAGCGGACCCTTCGGCGGTCCAGTCGGTGAGCCGGTCGAGGACGTACAGCGGGCTGCCGTCCAGCTTGATGAGGGGGTTGAGCTTGCGGAAGTTTACCGTCGCGGGCAGCTTGCGGTGGCGCATGGCGAGGATGACCTTGAGCATGCCCGCGATGCCGGCGGCCCCTTCCAGGTGGCCGATGTTGGTCTTCACCGAGCCGATGCCGCACCGGTGCGCCGCGGCCGGCTCGGGCCGGTCGGCCGCCAGGTCGGCGAACGCCTGCTTCAGGCCGCGGACCTCGATGGGGTCCCCGACGGGTGTGCCGGGGCCGTGGGTCTCCACGTAGCTGACGGTCTCGGGCGCGATGCCGGCCCTGCGGTAGACCCCGGCGATCAGTTCGGCCTGTGCGGCCGGGTTGGTGACGGTCAGCGAGCTGGTGCGCCCGCCGTGGTTGCTGCCGATGCCCTTGATCACGGCGTGCACCGCGTCGCCGTCGCGGCGGGCGTCCGCGGCCCGCTTGAGCAGGACGATGCCGCCGCCCTCGCCGCGCACATAGCCGTTGGCGTCGGCGTCGAAGGCCCGGCACAGGCCGTCGGGCGAGAGCATGCCCGCCTTGGCGAAGGCGATGAAGTGCCGCGGCGACCAGGTCAGGTTGACCCCGCCGGCCAGCGCGAGATCGCAGTCCCCGGCCTGGAGGGCCTGCACCCCCTGCTGCACGGCGACGAGCGAGCCGGCGCAGGCCGTGTCGTTGACGACGCTCGGGCCGCGCAGGTCGAAGTGGTGGGAGACCCGGTTGGCGATGATCGCGTAGGCGGCGCCGGTCGGGTAGTAGGCGTCGATCTCCTCGACTTCCTGCTCGATCAGCTCGGCGTAGTCCCAGTGGCACACGCCCATGAAGACGCCGATGGCGGAGCCCGCGACGCGGTCGGCCCGGTAGCCGGCGTCCTCCAGGGCGTGCCAGCTCAGCTCCAGGGCCATCCGCTGCTGCGGGTCCATGGAGCGCGCCTCGCGCGGGGAGATCTGGAAGAAGTCGGCGTCGAAGCAGTCGGCGTCGTCGACGAAGCCGCCCCAGACGCTGTTGGTCTTGTTGAACTCGCGGCGCGGGTGGCCGAGGTGGTCCTCCTTGCGCCAGCGGCGCTCGGGTACCTCGCTGATCAGCGAGCGGCCCGCGGCCAGATGGCTCCAGAACTCCTCGGGCGTGCGCGAGCCGGGCAGCCGCAGGGACAGGCCGATGACGGCGATGTCCCGGTCGTCGGCGAGGACGTCGTTCTCCTTGGTCATGGCGCGTTCTTTCGTCCTAGGCCGACTGGGCGCCGCTGCGCCGGTCGACGACGTGAAGGGGGACCCCCAGCGGGCTCCGGTTGCGGGCGTTGCCGCGGACGTACCAGTGGTGCAGCCAGACCGTCGACGCCAGGCAGACGAAGGTCTGGTTCTCCTTGGTGCCGATCTGCTCGGGCGGGCTGTCGAAGACGCGGTCGGTGAACCGCCGCACGAAGCGCGCGTCGAGGACGCCGATCTCGTCGAGGGTGCCGGGGTCGGTCAGCAGCTCGCGGTAATCCGGGCGGGAGCGGACGAACGCGGCGCTGTCCGGGGCGCGGTAGGGGAACTTCCCCTTCTTGACGATCCGTTCCGGCAGCACCTCGGCGTAGGCTCGCTTGAGCAGGTACTTCTCGTCGTAGGGGTCGCCGAAGCGCAGATTGACCGAGGCGGCGCGGCGGACGACCGCGGGGTCGAGGAAGGGGCAGCGGTTCTCCACACCGTGGGCCAGCGCCATCCGCTCGCCCTGCGTCGAGAGCAGATAGCCGCTCAGCAGGGTGCGGAACTCCAGCCACTGGGCCTTCTGCACGGGGGTGAGCCGCGCGTACCCGGGCTCCTCGGCCACGAGTTCGGTGAGGGCCGCGAAGGGGTCGCCGGCGTTCTTGAGCAGGCGGGCGGCGAAGCGGCCGTTCTGGAACCGCATCTGGTGGGAGAAGAGGCCGGGCAGGGTCTCCTCGGTGAACTGCCGGTAGAGGCCCAGCATCCGGCGGTGGCCCTCCTCGCCGCTGAGGTGGCGCAGGTACGGGTAGAGCCGGCTCATGCGGCGCAGGCGGGTGTCGTCGTCCAGCTCGTGCCAGGTCGACAGCAGCAGCGTGTCCTTGAAGATGCCGTAGCCCAGGAACGCCTCGTCGGCGCCCTCGCCGCTGAGCACCACCTTGATCCCTTCGCTGCGGACATGGCCCGCCAGCAGGTACATGGGGACGAAGGCGGTGCGGAAGACGGGCACCTCGGCGTGCCGGACGGCTTCGGGGAAGGCGTCGACGACGTCCTCGTCGGTCACCCGCACCGTGGAGTGGTGCGTGCCCAGATGCGCGGCGAGCGCGGCCTGTTCGGCCGATTCGTCGAACTCGGCGTCCTCGAACTCGATCGAGAACGTCCGCAGCGGGCGGTCGGTCCGCCGCGCCGCGAGGTGCGCGATGATCGAGGAGTCCAGGCCGCCGGAGGCGTAGACGCCGACCTCGACGTCGCTGCGCAGCCGCACGTCGACCGCGGCTTCGAGGTCCGCGCGGACGAGTTCGACGGCCTCCTGCTCGCTCTGCGGGGCCGGGCCCGCGGCCAGGTCGAGGGTGGCCCAGCGGCCGCGCCGGACCTCGTCGCCGCGCAGGGACAGGTACTCGCCCATGGGGATCTGCTCGATCCCGTGGTAGCCGCTCTGGCCGGGCAGCGGGGTCCAGGTGGCGAAGACCGACGCCAGCTGCGCCTCGTCGAAGGCGAAGCGGAAGTCCGGGTAGGCCAGGAACGCCTTCATCTCGGAGGCGAACAGCCAGGCGCCGCGGTGCCGCGCGACGAACAGGGGCCGCTTGCCGAACCGGTCGCGCACCAGGTGCAGTTCGCCGGTGACGCTGTCGTAGAGGGCGAACGCGAAGGCGCCGTTGAAGCGGGGCAGGCAGTCCAGGCCCCAGGCCACCCAGGCGGCCAGCACGACCTCGGTGTCGGACTCGGTGCGGAAGGCGAAGCCGCGGGCGGTCAGCTGCTCACGCAGCTCCCGGTAGTTGTACAGCTCGCCGTTGTAGCACAGCCAGTAGCGGCCGTCGGCGCTGCCGACCGGCTGCGAGCCGGTGGCCAGGTCGATGATGCTCAGCCGCACCGTGCCCATGGCCAGCCGGTCGTCGAGTAAGCAGCCCGCCTCGTCGGGGCCGCGGTGCTCGATCTGGGCGAGCATGCCGTGGATCAGGGTCTCGTACTCCTGCGGGGGCAGGGGGCTCTGGAAGAAGCCGGCTATGCCGCACATCGGGTCACCTGCTCCCGGCGGCCCGCGCGCGGGCGGCGTCGACGAACTCGACGATGCCGGACAGCGAGACCATGACGTTGCCGAGGATCTCGTCGCCGAGCGGCACCGCGTACTTCTCCTCGATGTGCCCCATCAGCGAGATATAGCCGAACGAGTCGAGGATGCCCGCCTTGAACAGGTCGGTGTCCTCGGTGATGTCCGAGTCGAACTCGAACATGAACTGCTCTTCCATGTGCTTCTTGAGTTCCTGCTTCATGGCTGTGCGTCACCCTCGCGATGGTCGATTCGGGGCGCGTGCCGGTGTCCGGCGCGCGTGGACTCTGCGCTGCTGCGGCGGTGTCAGGCGGGCGCGAGCCCGGCGGCGACGATCCGGCCCAGCGCGGGCCACTGGGAACGGATGAAGAAGTGGCCGCCGGGGAACCGGTGTGCGGCCAGGGGCCGGGTGCTCTCCCGTTGCCAGCCGTCCAGGTCGGCTCGGGTGAAGCGCTCGTCCTCGCCGGTCATGGCGGTGATCGGCACGTCCAGCGGCGCGGCCTCCTCGTGCCGGTAGGCGCCCAGCGCGGTGAAGTCGGCCCGCATCATCGGCTCGTAGTACGCCATCAGGTCGGGGTGCTCCCACAGCTCCTCCGGGATGCCGCCGAGCTCGCGCAGGTGCTCCCAGAAGGCGTCGGTCGACAGCTCCCAGGTGTGCCGTTCCCGGCTCGGGATCGCCGGTCCGCACTCTCCGGAGACGAACAGGTGGACCGGTGCGGGCAGCCGCTCGGCGCGCAGCCGGCGGCAGAGCAGGAAGGCCAGCCGGGCGCCGAGGCTGTGGCCGTAGAGCGCGTAGGGGGCGTCGAGCCGGTCCCGCACCTGCCCGAGCAGGTCGTCGACGATCGCGGCGGGGTCCAACAGGAGCGGCTCGGCGGCTCGGCGGCCGCGCCCGGGGCGCTCCAGCGTCACGACGTCGACGTCCGGGCAGGCCGCGGCGAGTCCCGCGTAGGCGCGCTCGTCGCCTCCGGCGTAGGCGACGCAGAACAGGCGCCGCCGCGACGGCGGTTGCGGCTGCGGCTGCGCTTGCGGCTCGGGCGTCCGGTGGGCGGGTACCGCGTCGATCTGCCCGATCATGCGGGTGAGGACTCCTTTCCCGCCCACCTCGCGGCAGCGGTCGGCGCTGGTGTGCGCGAGCAGGTAGCGGACGCTGTCCAGCCACCGCACCGATCCGCTGATCTGGTCGCTCAGCGTCGTGGCGGCGTCCTGGTCGGTGTACGGCCGTGCGGTGAGGTTGGCGATCACCGTGGCCCGCAGCGGCGCGAACCGGAAGCCCTTGAGGAAGGCGGCGAACTCGTCGCGGGCGGCGGCCATGAACCGCGAGTGGAAGGCGGCCGAGACCTTCAGCCGGGCCACCCGGGTCCCGCGCGCGTCGAGCGTCTTGTGCGCACGCTCGATCTCGTCCAGGGCCCCGGACAGCACGGTCTGCACGGGGGTGTTGATGTTGGCGACGTCGAGCCGCGCGAGCCCCTCCTCGGCGAGGAAGGCCCGCACCTCGTCCGCGTCCGGCCCCACGACGGCGAGCATGCCCCCGTCCGAGGCCCGGGCCATCAGCTCGCCCCGCTTGACGACGAGCTTCAGTCCGGTCTCGAAGTCGAAGGCCCCGGCGGCGTGCAGGGCGTTGTACTCCCCCAGGCTGTGGCCCAGCAGGTACCCGCCCTCGGGCTCGCCGCGCTCCAGCGAGTCCTGGTAGGCCAGGGCGTTGACGACGTAGAGCGCGGGCTGGGTGTAGCGGGTGTCGTCGAGGCGGCCGTCCGGGTCCTCCAGGCACAGCCGCACGAGGTCGTAGCCGAGCACGTCGCAGGCGAGCGCGGTCGGTTCGGGGAACCGCTCGAAGAGGCCGGCACCCATGCCGCGGGTCTGGGAGCCCTGACCGGGGAAGAGCACGGCGGGCGTTCCCGTTGCAGAAGCCCTCACGAGCGGCCCGCAGCACGGTGGTCGCGGAGGGTGGCAGGGCAGTCGTCCAGCGGGTTCATGGCCTCCCCGATCAGCGGTGGTGTCCGATGACGGGAATCCTGCGGCACCCCCCTTGCAGGGGCCTGGTCAGGACGCTGGCGGATTCCTGCCGTCCGCTGTAGCGGTTTTCCGCCATCCTTGCCGCACCCCTGCAGAGACCTTGCCATTTGCTTACAGGTCGCCAAGATGATCTTGGAACACCCGGTTCGCTATGCAAGGCTCCCTTTTGGGAGGGCTCCGGCCGCACGGCGCCACCCGCCTGTCAGCACGATCGCGCGTGCGAGAACGATTGGGACCGATATGCCTTCATCCCTCATACCGACCCCGGCCCCGACCACCCCGACCCCCGAGGTCGGGTCGCACGAGCCCGCCTTCCTGCTGAGCGTTCTGGGCCCCATGTCGGCGCACCGCGACGGCCACGACCTCCCCCTCGGCCCGCCACGCCGCAGGGCCCTGCTCGCCCTGCTCCTCATACGCCTGGGGCGCGTGGTGCCCACCGAGCTGCTCATCGAGGAGCTGTGGGGCGAGGAGCCCCCGCGTCAGGCCGTCGCCACGCTCCAGAGCCACGTCTCCCACCTGCGCCGCGCACTGCAGCCGGCCGCCGGGCCCGACCGCCCCTCGGTGCTGCGCCACCGCGCGCCCGGCTACGTCCTGGAACTCGCCCCCGAACACATCGACGGCTGCCGCTTCGAGCGCCTGGTCTCCGAAGGCCGGCGGCTGCTGGAACGGCACGATGCGCGCGCCGCGCGGGACCGGTTCGCGGCGGCCCTGTCGCTGTGGCGGGGCTCGCCCTTCGCGGAGTTCGACGGCCATCCCCCGCTCAGCGACGAGAGTTCGCGGCTCGAACACGTCCGGCTCACCGCCGTGGAGTCCTGCGCGGAGGCCCGGCTCGCCCTCGGGGAGGCCCAGGAGGTCGCCGCGGGCCTCGACCGCGAGGCGCGCCTGCATCCGGCGCGAGAACGCCTGGTCGGCCATCTGATGACGGCCCTGTCCCGGCTCGGGCGGCAGGCCGAGGCGCTCGAAGTGTACGAACGGACCCGCGCCCATCTGAACGAGGAGTTCGGCGTGGGCACGGCCGCCGAACTCCGCCGGGTCAGGACCGCGATCCTGCGCCAGGAGCCGGGGACGGGCGGGCCCGGCACGGGAGCGCGCCCCGGCCGCCCGGAACCGGCCGGGCCCGCGCTGGGCGCTCCGGTGATCGGGGTCGCCGCGCGGAACGACGGCGAAGGAGCAACCAGGGCCGCGGCGCGGCCGCCCGTCGGCGCGGCGCAGGAGCCGCAACCACTGGCCGAGAACGAGGCGTCCGGTGGAGGCGGCGGTACAGCGGCGGCCCCGGGCGGGCCCTTCACGGCAACGGCGTCCGACCGCAGGGAAGGCCCCCAGGACGGCCCCGGATCCCCAGCGCGCCGAGAGGTCGGCGCCGCCCCTACCGACCGGGCGGCGGCGACGCACACCACCACCGGGCCGGACCACGCCCACCGACCGGCGCCGGTCGCCGCGGACTCCCCGCCGGCCGCCCCTGCCCCGTCCGCGAGCGCACCGGACGCGCCGGCCCCGGACAGCGACACGAGCCCGCAGGTCGCAGAGGCGGTGCCCGACGGGCCGCGCACCCAGTCGCCGTTCACCGGCCGCAACGAGGAATTAGAGCGTCTGACGGCCGCGGCGGAGTCCGCGGTGGCCGGGCACGGCCATGTCGCGGGCGTCCTCGGCCCGGCCGGCGTCGGCAAGACCCGGCTGCTCCTCGAACTCGCCTCCCGGCTGCAAGCCGCCGGCGCCGGCCAGGAGGGTGCGGGCCGGGCCGGTGCCGAACAGGCCCGTGCGGGCCTGGAGGTGGTCTGGAGCCACTGCTTCCTGGGCGAGGGCGTACCGCCCTACTGGCTGTGGGCCCAGATCCTCAGGCGGCTGTCCACGACCCGCCCGGACGCCTTCCGCGAGGCGGCGACGCCGTTCGGCGCGCTGCTCGCCCCGCTGATGCCCGAGCGGGCGTCCCGGCCCGGCGGACCGGCCCCCGAATCCGACTGGGGCCAGGCCCGGTTCCTCACCCACGACGCGGTCTGCGAGGTCCTGCTCGCGCTCGCCGCCCAGCGCCCGCTGGTCCTGCTCCTGGAAGACCTCCACTGGGCCGACACCGCCTCCCTGGACCTGCTCCGACTGCTGAGCACCCGCAGCCAGGGCCACCCGCTGGGCATCGTCCTGACCGCCCGCGAGTACGAGGTCGAGTCCGACGCGACGCTGCGCCGGATGCTCTCCGAGGTGCTGCGCGGCCCCCGGACCGAGACCCTGCGGCTCGGCGGCCTCTCCCGGCACGCCGTCGCCGCCCTCGTCGTCGCGCAGGCCGGCCCCGGTGTCGACGCGGAGGTCGTCGAGGTGCTGCACCGGCGCAGCGAGGGCAACCCGTACTTCGTCATGCAGCTGCTCTCCCTCCTGGGTGACGCGCGTAGCCTGCGCCGGCCCGACGCGGTGGACGTATTGCTGACCCGGGTCCCGACCGGCGTCCGCGAGGCGCTGCACCAGCGGTTCGCCGCACTGCCCGAGACGGTGCTGTGCGTACTGCGGCTGTGCGCCGTCATCGGCACCGAGATCGACACCGATCTGCTGGACCTGACCGCCACCGACAACGAACCGGTCACCGCGGCACTGGAGTCGGCGATCCGCGCCGGGCTGCTGGGCGAGGACCCCCACCACCCGGAGCGGCTCCACTTCACCCACGCCCTGGTCCAGGAGACGCTCATCGACGAGCTGACCCGCGAGGACCGGCACCGGCTGCACGCGCGGGTCGCCGAGGGGATCTCCACCCGCAGGCTCGGGCGGGTGGCGGACGAGGAGATCGAGCGGCTCGCCCACCACGCCTGGCACGCCAAGAGCGCCATGCCCACCGCCGAAACGCTTCCCGTGCTGCTGCGCGCCGCCGAGCAGGCCGAGCAGCAACTCGCCTACGAGCAGGTGGAGATCTGGCTGCGCCGCGCGGTGCACCTGGTCGGCCTGCTGCCGCCCGGCGATCCCTCGGCCGCGTCCCTGGACCAGCGGCTGCACATCCAGCTCGGCCAGGTGCTGGCCACCACCCGGGGCTACGGCCACGCCGAGGCCGAGACCGCGCTCGCCCGCGGACGGGCCCTCAACTCCGTCACCCGCTCCCCCGAAGACCCGTCGGTGCTCTGGGCCCTGTGCGCGTCGGACCTCGTCACCGGCCGCTACGACACCTCGCGCCGGTACTCCGGCCTGCTCCGGGAGCTCGCCGAACGCGACGGCCAGCCCGTGGCGGTGCTCGGCGCGGCCTACGGCGAGGGCATCGTCCTGCACGTCCGCGGCCAGTTGCCGCAGGCACTGGTCGAACTGGAGCACGGCGTCGCCATGGCGGACGGCTACGCCCGCGAGGGCCACTCCCTGGCCCGCACCTTCCAGCACGACCCGCGCGTCTCCTGCCGCTCCTACAACACCTTCACCCACTGGCTCCTGGGCGACCGGGAGACCGCCACGGCACGCCGCCGCGAACTGCTGCGCCTCACCGAGGACGACAGCAGGCCCTCCGACCGCTCCTTCGCCCTCTACGTGAACGCGGTCGTGGCGGCCTGGGAAGGCGACGCCGAAACGGCCCGCTCCTCCGGCGCCGAGGGCGTCCGGGTGGCGAACGAGCACGGGCTGATCTACTGGAAGGCGATGCTCGGCATGCTGGAGGGCTGGGGCCTGACCTGCTCCGGACGGGAGGACGGCCTCGCCCTGATGCACTCCTGTCTCGCCGAACTCCGCAACTCCAGAACCCATCTGCGCCGCCCCCTCCACCTGGGCCTCCTCGGCCAGGCCCAGCACCGGGCCGGCCACACGGAGGACGCGAAGACCACCTTCCACGCCCTCCTCGCAGCCATCACCCGACGCGGCGAACACATCTACCTCCACCCCGAACTCCCCGCCACCCGCCTCCTCCACGACCTCCTGGGCCGCGGTGCCGCGGAGTCGGTGGCGGCGGGGTGAGCGACCGTTCTCGCCGCCCGCGCGGGAACTGGGGAGGCCGCTCCGTCGTCGTCACGAGCATGATCGAAAACTGCCGACCCGCATCCCCCCGCTCGCTCCCGCTCGACGAACTGATCGCGGCCTGGGGCGGCGTGGGGCCGTGGTCCGAGCGGGCCGACGCGGACCCGCTCGTCGTGGACTGCGCACGCCGGCTGGCCGCCGACCCCGGTGGGGAGTGGGCGCCGCTGTGGACGTTCGGGCTGGTGACGATGGCGTCCTACGTGGCGTGGAGGCCGGGGGAGGGCGTGGCGGGCCGCGCCCTGGAGGCGCTGCTGGCCGCCGACAGTGCGCTGGGCGGGCGCGGCTGCGCGCATGAGGCGCACCCGTTCCGGGCCGCACTGGAGCGCATCGACGATGACGGGGTCGGTGTCCTGGTGCCGGAACTCCGCGGCTTCCCGGCCTTCGGCAGCGGAGAGACGACCGACGCCGAGCACGACGACGCCTCGTGGTGCCCGACGAACGTCGCCACCTGCGCGCGGATCACCGCCGATGTCCTGGCGCCCTTCGGAACGGCGGGCACGGCAGACACGACGGGCGCGCCGGGCATCCCGGCCGTCATCCCGCGCAAGGATGCCGACGCGCTCAGGTGGCTCTCCTCGACGCTCTGCGACCACCCCTACGGGGACCCCGCGCTGGATCTGTCCCGCCTGGCGCTCTCGCTGCCCGACCATCCGTCCCAGGGCGTCCAGGCCGGGTATGTCGCGGCCATGCACGCCAGCCGGTGGTATGCGGTCTCGGGCCGCATCACCACGCCCGAAGCCCTCGACGACATGATCGAGGGGCTGGAGAAGGTGCTCGCCCAGCTTGCCGGCAGCACCTGCGCCCACACGCCCGCCGAGCACCCCGAGCCGCACTCCGACCCCGCCGGTGCGGCGCAGTTCGGCTGCTACCTGCGCAGCCCCGGGGGACGCGCGAAGCTGGCCGGGGCCGGCGGCCGCCGGGGCGGCCTCCGGGGCTGGCTGTGTCCCGCCTTCCTGCACTCCCTCGCCGACGAAGCCCTGGACGAACTGCGCGAGGGGTATGCGGAGTTGTTCGCCCCGCGGGAGACGGACCACCTCGACGAGGAGTTCCTGGACGCGGACGGGCGTCTCGCCCTCGACCGGCTGGCCCGCCTGCTGGAGGACGAGGACCCGTCCATCGACGTGGACGACCTCGCGGTGTGGGCGGCCCGCCGGTACGGGCGCGACGGCATCGCCGATCCGCGCGAGCAGGCCGTACTGCTGCTGGTGATGCTGTGGTACGCGGAAGACCCCTACGACATCCCCTACAACGCGGGGAGGGAACTGCGCGACGCACTGCGCCCCGCGGCCACTGCGGCTCTCGACGCCGAGTGCCCGCACGGCGGCACCCACCCCGACACCGGCGACCGGCTGCCGTCCCTCCTCGACCACCTCCACGCACCCGACGCGTCCCCCGCACCCGACGACGGCCTCACCCCTGAGGTCCGGCTGTGCCCGCACCACCTCGCCGAACGAGCCCAGGAGGCGCTGGAGGAACTGGACGACGCCTTCGACGAGGACGAGTAGCGCACGCGCACGGCGGCGGACGGCGGCCCGGAGCCGGGGCCGCCGCCAGGGCGGGACGTCCGCCGGCGGCAGCCTTCCGGGCCGCGCACCACTCGTTGCCGCAACGGGCCGAATCAGCCGAACTGGCCGGGCTGGTAGTCGCCGGCGGGCTGCTGGACGAGGACGTTCAGCCGGTTGTAGGCGTTGATGAGGGCGATCAGCGACACCAGGGCGATGAGCTGCTCCTCGTCGTAGTGCTTGGCGGCGTTCGCCCAGACCTCGTCCGCGACCCCGCCGGCCGCGTCGGCGAGGCGGGTGCCCTGCTCCGCCAGTTCCAGCGCCGCGCGCTCGGCCTCGGTGAAGACCGTGGCCTCCCGCCACGCCGCGACCAGGTTGAGGCGCGTCGAGGTCTCACCGGCCGCGGCCGCCTCCTTGGTGTGCATATCGAGGCAGAATCCGCAGCCGTTGATCTGGCTCGCGCGGATCTTCACCAGTTCCTGTGTCGCGGCCGGCAGTGCCGAGTCCGAGATCACCTTGCCTGCCGAGGTGAAGTGCTTGAGCAGCTTGCCCGCGGCCGGGCTGGCGAAGAGGTTCAAACGGGCGTCCATGGTGTGCTCCTTGGCCGTTGTCGTTGGCTACACCCCTATGACGGAAGCGCTCGCCGCGATGTGACACGGACGCGTGTGACGGGCGTCTCCTCCGCCGCACCGTCACACTCTGGAAGCACCAGCTCGACCAGCGGCAGCACCGGTACGGGGTTGAAGAAGTGCAGACCGGGAGCAGCCGCGCTCTCCCCGGACCCCGCCGACGCGCGGGGCCCGCAGGCGTACGGACTAGTGGCGCGTGGCGAGCCGCTCCAGCAGGGCGGCGCTCTGCGCCAGCAACGCCCGCTCCTCATCCGTGAGTTCGGCCTCGATGGCCTGCGCGAGCCAACCGACCCTGCGGCCGCGCTCCGCTTCGAGCGCGGCCCGCCCCGCGTCGGACAGCTCGACCAGCGACTTACGGCCGTCCGTGGGGTGCGCCCGGCGCGTGACCAGGTGCTGTTCCAGGAGCAGCCCCACCGCCCGGGCCATCGACTGGGGGCGTACGCGCTGATCGGCGGCGAGGTCGCTGGTCGTCATGGCGCCGTTGCGGTCGAGTGCGCCGAGCACCGCGACCTGGCCCAGCGGGATGCGGTCCTCGTGGGTGACGCGTCGGGTGAGCTTGCCCATCGCGGTGCGCAGTTCAGCGGCGATGGCGGCGGCTTCCGAGGTGGGCATAGGGCACTTTACCGCGCTGGTCAGCATTGCTGCGCGGCCAAGCTGCGCAGCAATGCTGCACAGCGATACTGCACAGCAAAACTGATCAGCTTTGCTGTACTGTTTGGCCTGTCGGGCTCAGCGCCAGCGTGGTCGCAGCCGGGGCCACGGCACACGACAACGGGAAGGACCTCCGATGTCCACACAGGCAGTCGGAACCGTCAACGCCGCCATCGAGACCGTCAACGCCCGCCGGATCATCGACAGCCGTGGCAACCCCACGGTCGAGGTCGACGTCCTCCTGGCGGACGGATCCCTGGGGCGTGCGGCCGTCCCCTCCGGTGCCTCCACCGGCGCCCGGGAGGCCGTGGAACTGCGCGACAAAGACTCCGCGCGCTGGCACGGCAAGGGCGTCGACCGCGCGGTGGCCCATGTCAACGGGGAGATCGCGGCGTCCGTACGGGGCAGGGACGCGGCGGACCAGGCGGGTCTCGACGCCGCGCTGATCGCCCTCGACGGCACCGCCACGAAGTCCCGACTCGGCGCGAACGCGGTCCTCGGCGTCTCCCTCGCCGCCGCCAAGGCCGCCGCTGCGGCCCACCGCCTGCCCCTCTACCGCTACCTCGGCGGCGCCGGCGCCCGCCTCCTGCCGCTGCCGATGATGAACATCGTCAACGGCGGCGCCCACGCCGACAATCCGCTGGACTTCCAGGAGTTCATGATCGCGCCCGTGGGCGCGGACACCTTCGCCGAAGCCGTCCGCATGGGCAGTGAGGTCTTCCACACCCTGCGCCGCGACCTGCTGGCCGCCGGGCACTCCACGGGCGTCGGCGACGAGGGCGGCTTCGCGCCCGCGCTGCGTACCGCCGAGGAGGCGCTCGACTTCGTGATGACCGCCATCGAGCGCACCGGCTACCGCCCCGGGACGGACATCGGCCTGGTCATGGACCCGGCGTCGTCGGAGTTCTTCCGCGACGGGGTGTACGACTACGCGGGCGAGGGGGTGCGCCGCACCCCCTCCGAGCACGCCGCCTACCTGGCCAAGCTCATCGACGGCTACCCGGTCGTCTCCATCGAGGACCCGATGGCCGAGAACGACCTGGACGGCTGGCGCGAGCTGACCGCCCGCGTCGGCGACCGCTGCCAGCTCACCGGCGACGACGTGTTCTGCACCAACGAGGCGCTGCTGCGCGAGGGCATTCGCACCGGCGTCGGCAACTCGGTCCTGGTCAAGGTCAATCAGATCGGGACCCTGACCGAGGCGCTGGCAGCGGTGGCGACGGCTCACGAGGCGGGCTGGACGGCTGTCATGTCGCACCGCTCGGGCGAGACGGAGGACACCACCATCGCGGATCTGGCGGTGGCGACCGGCTGCGGTCAGATCAAGACCGGATCGCTCTCCCGATCCGACCGTACCGCGAAGTACAACCAACTGATCCGGATCGAAGAGGAGTTGGGCGAATCGGCGCGCTACGCGGGCCGCTCCGCACTGCGTCGGGCGTGAACCGCGGGCAGAGGTAGCGACCACGCCGGCCCCTCGATCGCGATCGGGGGGCCGCTGGCGTGGCGGGGGCCGCTGGCGTGGCGGGGGCCGCTGGCGTGGCGGGGCCGCTCGCGCGCGGCTGGTCGCATCCTCCTCAAAGCCCCCCGCACCCGACACGGGACCACGACACTGGGGTGACGAGGACGTTGAGCGCGGGGTCGGGAGCCTGACGTTGTGGGAACTCTTGCGGCCGTGGGCCGTATTGATGGCAGTGGCCGCGACAGCGGCTGCCGGTGGCTTGGTGGCGGCGGCGTGGTTACCGGGTTGGGCGACGGCCGTCATCGCGGCGGTCGGCGCGGCCGTGACCGGCGTGGTCACCGCCGAAGCCCAGAGCGCGCTGGCCCTTCGCCGCCGCCCGGCGCGACAGGCGGCGGACTCAGATCTTCAGCCGTGCCAGGTGCACGAAGTCTTTGACGCCATCGCTCTGGGAGTCCACCCCGCGGCGGTGCGCGGCGGCTCACGAACGGGCACGGATCGCGTGCCCGACTTCGTCCGCAGAGACCGGTTCGACGAGGTACGACGTCGCATCGCCGCCGGCGGTTTTGTACTGATCGTCGGCGAGTCGACGGCCGGCAAGTCACGGCTGGCGTTCGAGGCGATGAAGGCGGCCGTGCCCGAGCACAGGTTCTTCCATGCCAGGCCGACCCAGGATCTGCGGGCACTGGCGGCGCGGGTCGCCGCGACGCGGAACTGCGTGGTGTGGTGCGACGAGTTCGACCAGTTCCTGCGCGTGGGAGGGCTGACAGCGGACATGGTCGCCACCATGCTCGCGGGGTCCCACCGGCGCGTGACGTTGATCGCCTCGATGCGCAGCAAGGAATTCGACCGGTACAGCGCCCGGCAGCGGGACGTGACAGAGGCGACGACCTGGCAGGCGGGCCGCGAGGTGCTGCTCATGGCACCTGATCCCGTGGAGCTGGACCGCCTGTGGACCCCGCGCGAGGTCCGGCTGGCGCACTCGTCCGCGGACGACCCGCGCATCAGGGCGGCAGCCGAGGGCGCGAGCCGGTTCGGGGTGGCCGAGGTGCTGGCCGCCGGTCCCGAGCTGGTGAAGGACTGGAAGCACGCCTGGCAGGCAGGTGAACACCCGCGCGGCGCCGCCTTGGTCGCGGCCGCGGTGGACTGCCGGCGTATGGGGCTGCACCGACCGGTCCGCGAGGAGGTCCTGCTGCGGCTGCACGAGGAGTACCTGGTCCGGCAAGGCGGCCCGCTGCTGCGCCCCGAGTCTCCGGAAGCGGCTTTCGGCTGGGCCACGTCGGCCGTGCACGGGGCGAGCAGCCTCCTGCTTCCGGCCGACGGCGGGTACCTGGCTTTCGACTATCTGATCGACCTGGCGTGGCTGCCGTCCATCCCCGAGACGAGTTGGCGCACCCTCCTCGCGACGGCTTCGCCCGACGAGGCGTTCGGTATCGGGTGGGCCGCCGTGTACTTGATGCGCACGACCATCGCCGTCGATGCCTTCGACTTCGCGCGCCGCAGCGGGGTGCCCGACGCCGAGTACGCGCATGCCATCGCCCTCGGCAACGCCGGGCGCCCCGCCACGGCGGTCCAGGCGCTGTGGACCGCTCTCGAACAGCGCCGCGGCCGGTTCGGCGACGACCACCCCGCGACTCTGGTCGCGCGCAACGACATCGCCCGCTATCTCCTCGAAGCCGGAGACCTCGTCCGGGCATCGGGCATCCTGGACCAACTCGTCCTGGACCAACAGCGGGTCCTGGGTGCCGGGCACGAGCAGACACTGGGAACGCGTAGGCTCCTGGCGCGCTCGTGCAGGGAGTCGGGGGACTGCGCCGGATCCGTGCAGCGGTATCGCGACCTCGTGCCTGATCAGGAACGGGCCATGGGGCATGACCACATGGAGGTCCTCCTCACCCGTCAGGAACTCGGCCGGGCCCTGGGTCTCGCGGGCCGCGTGACGGAGGCGCTGGAAGAACTGCAACGGACGCTGGCCGACCAGGAACGGGTGATAGGACCGTCCCATCCCCAGGTCCTCACCACCCGTTACGAGATCGCCGTCCTGACCGGACAGGCGGGTGACCCCACCGAGGCCGTCCGCCAGCTCGAAGCCCTACTCGCCGACCAGGAACGCATCCTCGGACGGCACTCACGCACCTTGAGCACCCGGCACCAAATGGCGCGGTTCATCGGGGAAGCAGGTGAACCGCGGAAGGCCGCTCTCCAGCTGGCGAACGTGATCACCGATCAGCAGGAGTTCCATGGAGCCCTCCACCCGCGCACCCTGGCGACACGCTACGACCATGCCCGCATGCTCGAACTGTCCGGCAGGCGGGAACAAGCGCTCCCGCTACTGACAGCACTGGGTGAGGACTGCCGCAGCGCACTCGGTGACACCCACCCGCTCACCGTCCGCGTAGTGCAGGGGGCGCCGTAGGGAAGTCCGGCACCCGAGGGGTGTCGTGGGGGAAGCGGATTCGGCGCCCCTGTGGCAGGAGCGCCGATGTCTCACCAGCCGACGATCAGCGAGTGCCCCTGGCGCCAAGGGCGTTCGTCTTGGAGGCGAGGTCGTTCTTCGTCGCCAGCTTGTCGGCGACCTTGCTCAACCCGCCGATCACCACATCGGCGTTGATGTCCTTGAGCGGGTTCTTCACGTCGTTCTTGCTGACCGTGCTGCTGTCCACCAGCATGTCGTCACCGCTCGGCGCAGGAGCCGCGAGCGCCGGGGACGCGGCCCCCAGCATCAGCACGACGCCGACAGCACCCACAGCGGCCTTGGCGATCTTCACGATCCATACCCCTTCCAGCAGGTGCGCTCAACGACGCGGCACGACTCTCGTGCCTCCGGAGCGCCCCACCTTCGGACGCTCGTAACGCACTGCCACCACCCCTAACCACTGCGCTCATATCAAAGTGTCGGAGCGTCACTCGTCCGAGCACATATCTTCATCCGACAGGACTTGTCCGACGGGTCCGGTGGGCGCGGCCGCTTCGGGCCGACTGGTCGACTCAGGCGAGGGCGGACCGTGCGGTTGCGTGGAACTGCACGTACTCGATGGTCCCGCCTCCGGGATGCCGCACAGTCAGGTTGCGACCGGTGGGGACCTCGTTGGGTCCGTCGAGGATCTCCCCGCCGTGTTGCTCGGTGAGGCGCAGGACCTGGTCGAGGGAGTCGACGATCGCGGTGGCGTGGGTGCCCCTGTACGGGGCGAGGGCCTCCTCGGAACCTGCGAGAAGCAGATAGCCGCCGACGGCAGCGAGGTCCAAGTCACCGTAGTCGAACCGGAGTCGTGGCTGCTCGCCGGTGAGCTCGACGAAGGTGGGCAGCGCCACGTCCAGGTCGTCGACGTAGACGCGGGCAAAGGTGGCGAGTACCGACACGGTCATCCCCTAGATCATTTCGATTTTCCCGAAACAACGAAGCGATCTGCATACTACGGGTGTCACATCGGCGAAGGCGAGGAGGACCAGTGGGACAGCCCCACCCTGCGGACCGGGAATGGGCCGAGGTGCTCCACGCCCTGGGCGATCCGGTTCGGTTGGCACTGGTCCGCCGGATGGCCGAGGACGGCGAGAGTGCGTGCAGCCCGGACGGCGTGGACGTGCCCCGATCGACGCTGTCCAATCACTGGCGGATCCTGCGCGAAGCCGGAATCACACAGACCCGTCGGGTGGGGAAGGCCCGTCTGATGACTCTCCGACGCGAAGACCTCGATACCCGTTTCCCGGGACTCCTCGCCGCCGTGTTGGCCGAAGGCAGGAGATGAGTGCCACGACTGCCGGTCGGGGTGGGGTGGGCCGCCCGCCGTCCTGACCGGCGGCAGCCGGCGCAGCGGATCGCGGACAGCGAGGGCCCGTTCCGGGTCAGCGCGGCGGCGGCTGATGGTGCGACTGCTGGCCGGGGATGGTGGCGGTGACCAGCCAACACGCCGACGCGCCAGGACTGGTGTGCTCGATCGCCTCGGCGGGGACGCGACGGTGGGCCACCGCTTGGTGGAGGAGGTCGTGGGCGTGTGCCTGCCAGCCGTGGCGTGCCAGCCAGGGTTCGGGGTGGCCGGGCAGCGCCGGGTGTGCCACGCCGACGCGGTCCAGATGCCGGCCACCGGGAACGGACGCCAGCGTGCGCAAGGCTCCCGGGTTGTAGGTGAGGGCGAGCGTGCTGCCCGGCGCTGACAGGCGTCCGATCCCCGTCAACAGCCGGTCCGCGACCTCCACCTCAAGGTACGGCAGAAGCCCTTCGGCCAGCCAGGCGACCGGTTGCGCGGGGTCCAGCCCGGCAGCGCACAAGGCGGCGGGCCAGTCGCCGGTCAGGTCGACGGCCAGCGGCGTACGACGGCAGGTGGCGGCAGCGCCCTGGTCGGCCAGCACGGTCTCCTTGAACGCCAGCAGTTCGGGTGTGTCGAACTCGTAGAGGCTGGTTTCGGCCGGCCACGGAAGGCGGAAGGCGCGGGTGTCCAGTCCGGCGCCGAGCAGCACCACCTGTCGGATGCCGCCGGCGGTCACGCTCCTGAGGTGCTCATCGAAGAAGGCCGTCCGGGTCGCCACAGCCGCGGGCAGCGATTCGCGGAACTCGGCGGGAGGGGTGCCGGCCTCCGCACCGGCCGCAGCCAGGAAGGCAGCCGCAAAGTCGTCTGCGAACAGCCTGTCCGGGCGGCGGTGCTCCGCCGCCCGGGCCCAGGCAACCCACAGTGCGGTTGTGCTCGGCGAGCGCGAGGAGATCACGTGACTCACGGTTCGTGCCGACTCCACCGCGGACCGCTTCAGATGCCGCCCAGGCCGCCCACGAGGCCCATCACGGGGTCGAGGAGGCCGCCGCCCTCGCCACCGGCAGGCTTGGCGACGGCTTCCTTCGACAGGGAGGCGGCGGCCTGTGAGTGCTGGGCCGCCGAGGCGTCGGTCCCGGCCAGGGCGAGGGTGACAAGGGCCAGGGGCAGCGCTGAGGTGATGACGGTGACGCGGACGGATCGCATGCTGTACCTCCAGGTGATCGGTAAGGTGCCCGTGATGATCCCGCCGAATCCGTGCTTGTGGCCCAGCGGGCAATACCATGCCTAACGCGTCGCGAAAGCGATGAAACACCGACCGGGCCGGGCGTCATGCGTTCGGCCCATGGCTCCACTGGCCGCACGAGGCGCGGCCGTGGACGACCACCCGCGCAGCCCGGCCCGGATCTGCCTCCCGGGCCATGCGCGGCAAGTACAGCGCCGCCGCGCCCATCCGGGTCAGTGAGATCGCCCCGCCCCAGACCGCTCCGGTCTCCCTGGTACCTCACCGATACGAGGTGTGGGTGGTGCGGTTCGTGGTGCGCGTCAGCGCAGAAACCCTTCGTAATTGCGCTGCTGGAGCTGACTCTCGATCTGCTTCACGGTCTCCAGTCCGACGCTCACGATGATGAGGATGCTCGTGCCACCGAAGGGGAAATTGCTGCCGTTGAACAGCACCAGTGCCGCTGTGGGCACAAGCGCGATCAACCCCAGGTAGAGCGCTCCCGGCCAGGTGATCCGGTTGAGCACATAGCCCAGGTAGTCAGCCGTGGGTCGGCCGACCCGGATACCGGGGATGAACCCGCCATGCTTCTTCATGTTGTCGGCAATTTCTTTGGGCGTGAAGGAGATGGCGATGTAGAAGAACGCGAAGAAGACGATCAGCAGGAAGTAAAGCGTCAGATGGATCGGTTGGTCGCCTCTGGAAAGATTGGTGGCGATCCACCGGGACCACCCTGACGCCGAGTTACCGCCGAGATCGATCAGACTGGGGATGGTGAGCACCGATGAGGCGAAGATGACGGGAACGACACCCGCCTGGTTCACCTTCAGCGGGATGTAGGTCGAGGTGCCGCCGTATGAACGGCGGCCGATCATTCGCTTCGCGTACTGAACCGGGATCCGACGCTGCGCCTGCTCGACGAAGACCACAAGGCAGACCATGCAGAGTCCTACCGCGATCACGATGGCGAACTCGCCCCAGCCGCCGAGGATTTTGCCGGATTCCTTGATCCCCCACAGGTTGGCCGGGAAGCTGGCGGCGAGGGAGGTGAACATCAGGATGGACATGCCGTTGCCGATGCCGCGGTCGGTGATGAGCTCTCCGAGCCACATCACCAGGGCGGTGCCGGCGGTCATGGTGATGACCATGACGGAGGTCGGGAAAATCGAAGTGTCCGGGACGATCTGGGCGCGGACCTGGCAGGTCGGGAAGAGCCCACCGCTTTGGGCTTGAGCCACCAGGGCGGCGCCCTGAAGCACCGCCAGGCCCAGCGTCAGGTACCGGGTGTACTGGGTGATCTTCGCAGTGCCCGCCTGCCCCTCCTTCTTCAGTGCCTCCAGGCGCGGAATGACCGCCGTCAGCAGTTGAAGGATGATGCTCGCCGTGATGTACGGCGTGATCCCCAGGGCGAAGACGGTGAGCTGCAGTAGCGCACCACCGCTGAACGTGTTGATCAGGCCGAGGAGGCCGTCGTTGCCGACCCCCTCCTTGATGCACTGCGTAACGCTCCGGTAATCCACCCCGGGGACCGGGATGCTCTGGCCCAACCGATAGAGAAGCAAGATTCCGAGCGTGAAGAGTATCTTCTTGCGAAGACCGGGCGTTTTGAAGACCCTGACGAGTACGGTAGGCACTTTTTCAATTCGTCCTTATTCTCGCAAGTTGATAGGGCATGTGCACTGATACCCGACCGTCGTTCCCCGCCGAGTAGTTCCACCTCGACGGGCGGAGCACCCTGCCAATGGCGGCTCGCGGCGGGGGGCGACCATTTGGTGCCTGAAGTAATCGGTCCGGCAAGGCACATGGGTAGGCGTCGGGTCGAGCACGGTCGTCTTTGCGGACTCGCGGACTGATCGCCCATCAGTCTCCGAGCGCAGCAGAGACTGACGTGATGTCATGGAGCCCGTGGCGCTGGGCACGCCTTTGGCAGCGGAATCGCATGGCGATCTCCTGGTTGGCTGCCTTTGCCGGCGGGGCCTTCTCAGTGGCTGGTTGCCACTGCCGCCCGGTGCCTGGTCACGGCGCGGGCGACCGACGGCGGGTACGCGGGTATCACCGGTGGCTCGCGAATCTGCCGGTCGGCGGGCGGTCGGTGGTGGTGCTGGTCGACTCGACGCTTCAGCGGCAATGCGGCACAGCGTTCGCATGGGGCGAGGCGCTCCTCGCCCCGGTGCCGATGTCGATGCCGCTGGCGGTGCCGGTGCCGGTGCCGGTGCCTTTACCGCTACCGCTACCGCTACCGAGCGGAGTCGCGCAGGTAAGCGGCGAGTCTCGATATGTACTTACGGCCCTCCCGCTCCCCCTCCTCCATCCCGGGCGCGCACCGTCACTTCGGTGTCCGGCTGTTCCACCGGCGGGTCGATGCCGCTCCAGGATCCGCGCGCCTTGGTCTCGGCATTGCCGTCATTGCCGTCCACTCCTGCGCCACAGCCCGCATCCTGGCCGGCCCTACTTGGTCGTCGAGCTGTGGGTCGGGGCCGGCGCTGTCGTGCAGGTGCGGGTGGGGATCGGAACCGGCACGGTCGTTGACGTGTAGGTCGGAATGGGGACCGGCACGGTCGTGCAGGTGCGGGTCGGGGTGGGGACCGGCACGGTCGTGGAGGTGGGTCGGTGATGAGGAACGGTGGGCCCGCCTTGGGCGGAAGCGCTCGGCAGGACTTCCAGCCCGACGCCGAGCCCGGCGATCGTCAGCGCCGAGCCGGTGGCCACCCAGACCGTCCGAGCACGCCGACGGGCACGGACCCCGGCTTGCAGCCGCTGCCGGTGCTGGTCCTCAAAGGGGGTGTCTGCCTGGGTATCGCGCATCATCCGCGCGAGTTCGTGTTCGAAGTCTTCCATGATGTCTCCTTTCACTTCACCGGCTCGATGGCGTCACCCAGGAGCTGACGCAGACGCGTCACGCCCCGTGACGTAAGGGACCGGGCGGTGCCCACCGGACACCCCAGCGCCTCGGCAACCTGCGTCTCTGACAGGTCCTGGTAATAGCGCAGCACCACCGCGGCGCGCTGCCGCACCGGCAGCAATGCCAGCGCGGCCTCCAGCCGAGTCCGTTCCTCCACGGCAGTGGCCACATCGCCGGCCTCGGGAAGCTCCGGCAACCGTTCCACCGGACGCTCGCCCCACCAGCGGCGTCGCGCCGAGCGAGCCGCCGCGCGTGCCAGCACTCGGCGCACATACGCCTCCGGCGCCTGCTCGGCCACCCTCGGCCACGCAAACCACAGCTTGACCAGCGCCTCCTGCAGCAGATCCTCGGCCCGATGCCGATCTCCACCGGTGAGCAGATGCGCCAGGTGAAGCAGTGCCGGCCAACGAGCCGCGACGAACCGGTCGAACGCATCGGCCCGCAACTGCCCCATCAACGCCATCCCTCGCCTCGATCACTCGCCTACGCCCCTACAAAGGCCCTGGCCCATCTCCCGCTATGCAGTCCCCGGGCGTGAGCTGCCTCACATGCCCGCCACGGCCCCTGCCCCGTTGCCTGTTCCGACCCCACCGGGGGACTGCCACGGGCACCACCACGGTGCTGCCGCGGTTCCATGGACAATCTCCAGCAATTCCCTTACGTCGCCAACGTGGTTCGCCGGGAAGCTGCCGAACTCCGCCCAAGCCGGACCAGTCCGACCAGTGACATGATTCCCTTTATGAGCAATACGGGGGAAATAACGTGCCGGCCTTCCCGGAAGTGCGCGCTGTGGTTCTTCGTCGGACTCGGGGCGGTCGGAGTGGGCCTGGCCGTCGTGCACGCGGCGTATGGCGGCACGCTCCTGGATCTCTGGCCGGGCATCGGCGTGCTGCTGGCGCTGCTGGGCATCGTGGCGCTCTTCGCGGTCACCGCCGAGGTGACCGCCGACGCGGACGGGCTGCGCTTCCGAAAGCGGCTGCGCCGCCGGAGCGTACCGTGGGGTGACGTCGCCGATCTGCGCATACGCCTGTCGCACACGAACAACAGCCGGGTCCGGGAGGTGCGTCGCGTCAGCCTGCTGCTGCGGGACGGACGCACGGTGCTCCTCCCTCTCCCGCAGGCGGTTTCGGGGTACGCCTCGGACTTCGACGCGGAGTTGGACGCGCTCCGCGCGCTGCACCGCGAGTACGGAGCCCCGGAATCGGACCATCTCCCTGTCGTCTCGCACCGCACCGCCGGGCGGGGCTGGGCCGGGTCGTTGGCCGTGTGCGCGTTGCTGCTCGCGTCGGCCGGCGGGACCGCGTCCGTCGTGCCGATCATCGCGTCGTACGAGCAAGCGTGGACGTCGGCCGCCCCGTGCGCCGCCGGGACGCCCGCCAGTGAGCGCAGCGAGTGCCGGACCACCCGGCCGGCCGTGATCGCGCGGACCGAGGCCAACCCGCCCAAGCAGAGCAGCTGGCTGTACTTCACCGAGAACCGGCCAGTGAGGCGAATCGAGGTCTCCCAGGACGCCGCCGAGGGATTCCAGCCCGGTGCACGCGTCGAACTGACCGTCTGGCGCGGCGAGGTGATGGAGGTCGCCGGAGAGCACTACGTCTGGCGCGACCATGTCCCCACCGGCGGGTCCGTAGCCGTCGTCTCGGCAGCGTTCGCGCTCGCCGCGGGCTACCCCGGAGCCCGGGTACTGCTGCGCCTGCGCGGGCGCCGGCTGCCCGACGACGAGGTCCTCCCGTCGGCCCTCCCGTTCGCGGGTGCGCTGGTCGGGACCGCTCTGTGGCTACTGCCGCTCTGCTACCTCCACGCCACGAACCTGCCTCGCTCTCCCGTCGCGATCACATGGGCGGCCGTCGGCTCGCTGTGCACACTGGGCCTGTTCGCCTTGGCCTGGCGTGCCACTCGGGCCCGTATGCCCGGAGAGCCCGGGACGACCGAGGGGACCGCCGGGGCAACGTCCGCCGATGAGGAGGTGTTCGTGGCCGCCTGCTTCCTGGAGCACACCGACTACAACCCGTACCGCTTCGGCACCCACATCGTCCTCGGCGGCGGCCCGCTCGCGGTGACGCCCCACGCCGGCCCGGGACGGTTCGCGGCGAAGCGGATTCCGGTGGAGCGGCTCACCGTCCAGAACGTGCGGCGCGCCCGCGGTGGCGACGGCGACGGGATCCCCCGTAGCTGGCACATCGCCGAACTCGACGACGCGGGGAGGCCGGTTCGCCTCGCGGCCGCCCCGGCGGACCTGACCCGCCTGATCCGCGAACTGCGCGCCCCGGGCACCTCTACGCGCCCCTGCTGAATGCCGGGTTCCGCTGGGACGCTGCCCCTTCTGGCTCAAAGGGGTCGGATGGCGCTCGGGTATCCGCGCTGCAAGCACGATGGCCTGCCGCTTGTCCCGCGGATCAGGTCCAGGTCCTGCGGCTACCGCACCGTCACGCCGCTTCGTCCTTTGTCCGGTGCGCGCGGTTGACCGCGGCCATGACCGCGTGCACTCCGGCCGCCACGATGGAGGTGTCGACGCCGGCTCCCCACCAGTTGCCCTGGTCGGCGACGTGGCAGTGCGCATACGCCACGGCTTCGCCGCTGCTGCCGGTCGAGGTGGCGTGCTCGCTGTAGGAGAGGATGTCGACGGTGATCCCGGCGTCCCGCAGCGCGGCCGTCATGGCGGCGAGCGGTCCGTTCCCCGAACCCCGCACCTCCTGGGAACCGCTGGGTGTCTTCAGCGTCGCGGTGAACTCCTGCGTCCCGTCGGCGCCGTGGGGCAGGACCTTCCACCGGCCGAGGGCGTACGGGCCGGACGTGGCGGGGGCGGTGTAGGTGCGGTCGAACAGCTCCTTGAGGTCCTTGTGGGACGCCTCCCGCTGGGTGTCGTCGGTGACCTGCTGTACGGCGCGGGAGAAGTCGATCCGCATGCGCTGCGGCAGGTCCAGGCCGTGGTGCGTGTGGAGCAGATGCGCGATGCCGCCCTTGCCGGACTGGGAGTTGACGCGGATGACCTCCTCGTAGGTGCGTCCGATGTCGGCCGGGTCGATCGGCAGGTACGGCACGTTCCAAGGGGCCTCGCCGGGCTCCACGCCGAGCTTCGCGGCCTGCTCGTGGTGGGCGATCAGGCCCTTGGCGATGGCGTCCTGGTGGGTGCCCGAGAACGCCGTGTGCACCAGATCGCCGCCGTAGGGGTGGCGGGCGTGGACGGACATACGGATGCAGTCCTCCACCGCGGCCCGGACGGTGTCGATGTCGGAGAAGTCGACCATCGGGTTGACGCCCTGCGTGTACAGGTTCAGGGCGAGCGTGACCAGGTCCACGTTCCCGGTGCGCTCCCCGTTGCCGAACAGGCACCCTTCCACGCGCTGCGCCCCCGCGAGGACGGCCAGTTCCGCGCAGGCGACGCCGGTGCCACGGTCGTTGTGGGGGTGGACGGAGAGGAGGACGCTGTCGCGGTTGTCCAGGTTCTTGTGCATCCACTCGATCTGGTCCGCGTACACATTCGGGGTGGAGATCTCCACCGTCGCCGGCAGGTTGATCACCACCGGGCGTTGCGGCGTGGCCTGCCACAGGGCGGTGACGGCGTTGCAGACGTCGAGGGCGTATTCGGGCTCAGTGCAGTTGAAGACCTCCGGGGAGAACTCGAATCGCACGTCGGAGTCCGGCAGTTCCTTCTCGGCGCGGCGCATCAGGTGCTCGGCCGCCCGCAGAATCAGGTCCTTGTGCTCGGTACGACTCTTGTTCAGCACGACGTTGCGCCAGGTGGGGGCGCTGGGGGTGTACATGTGCAGCAGCACCCGCGGCAGACCCCGGACGGACTCGATGGTGCGGTCGATCAGCTCCGCCCGCGCGGGCGTGAACACGCTGATCGTGACGTCATCCGGCACCGCACCGCTCTCGGCGAGGTGGCGTACGAAGGCGAAGTCCGTCTGGCTGGCGGAGGGGTAGGCGACCTCGATCTCCTTGAAGCCCATCACCGCCAGCAGGTCGAACAGCCGCCGCTTGCGCGGGGTGTCCATCGGCTCCGGCAGGGCCTGGTTGCCGTCGCGCAGATCGACCGGCACCCACAGCGGCGCCGTCTCGATACGGCGGCCGGGCCAGTCCCGCCGCTCCAGCACCGGCAGCGCCACGCGCTCGTGCACGGGGCTGTAGCGGTGGTGCCGCATCGCGGAAAGCCGCTGCGGATTCCATGCGGGTGCGCCCGGCGGAACGTCCCCGGCGGGGGTACGCAGACGCGAGAAAGCGGATGTGTCAGCCACGAGGGCTCTCCTTCATGCGAGGTATGCCAACGTGACCGGCGCGCAACCCAGCCCCGCTGCGGGGTGCCGGTCACACGGTGGTCAGGCCCCGCAGCGGCAGCCAAGAAGAAGCGCACGCAGCGTCATGCCGACAACAGTAGCGACACCTCAGGTCCTCAGACAAGCTGAGTACCCGGGGGTCGCCGCGCACGGGCCCCCAGGGCACGCCCGGTAAACTGGATCGCAGCTCAGCTCCGCAGACAACCTGAGAGGTGACAGCCGGATGCCGCTCGGCGCCCTCCGCCCCAGTCCCCTGGTCGAACAGGCCACCCAGCACCTGCGCGACCAGATCACCGAGGGCCATTGGCCGGTCGGTACGAAACTCCCCGGCGAGACGACTCTCGCCAAGACCCTCGGCGTTGGCCGCTCCACGGTGCGGGAGGCTCTGCGCGCCCTGGCCGGGGCCGGTCTGGTGCAGGCCCGGCAGGGGGCCGGTGTCTTCGTCATCGCCACCGAGCCCGCGGAGGACTGGCCCACCCGGCTGCGGCGGGCGGCCGTCACCGACGTGTACGAGGTCCGGATGCTCATCGAGGTCGAGGCCGCGCAGGTGGCCGCGCAGCGCCGAACCGACGACGACCTCGCCGTTCTCCATACGGCGTTGGACCGACGCCGCCAGGCGGCGGACGCGAGCGACACCGAGTTCGTCGATGCCGACGTCGCCCTGCACACGGCCGTGGTCGCCGCGGCACACAACCCCGTGCTCACCGGCCTGTTCGCGGAATTCGTCCCCGTGCTGCGAAAGGGGCTGATCGACTTGGTGGAGCTTTTGAACCTGCGGTCCGGCAACCCGAATCACGGCGACGCCGGGCACGCCGCCCTCGTGGACGCCATCGCACGGGGTGACGCCGAAGCGGCTGGGCGGTCTTTGCGCGAAGAGCTCCAGCAGACGCTCGCCCAGCTCCACGCCATGTGACAGCCGCCGTTGGGCGGGAACGCGCCGAAGGGCTATGACCTGTGCGGGGCGGTGGTGAGGAAGTCCAGGACGAGGGGGCCGGCGGTGCTGCGGAACTCCTCGAAGTAGGCGTGCCGGGCTCGGGGGATCAGGTGCAGCCGGGCGCCGGGGATGCGGTCGGCGAGCAGGGGTGCGTTGGCGGCCGGGTTGAGCCGGTCGTCGCTTCCGTGGACTACCAGGGTGGGTGCGCCGATGTCCGGCAGGAGGTCCCAGGCGTTGTGCCGGTTGCTGGCCGCGAGGTGGCGGCGTCGGGAGTGGGCGGGCATGCCGGGGTCGCCGAGGGTGTGGTGCGGGCCGGGGTGGGAGGCGAGCCATTGGGGGGTGTACATCAGCTCCAGCAGGGCCTGCCGCGCGGCTCCGGGCTGAGGTTGCGCCAGGGCTCGGCGGACGTCGTCGCCGCGTTCGACGCCGTGCGGGCCGCCGGGCGAGGTGCAGCCCAGAACCAGGGCGCCCACGCGGTGCGGGTGGCGGGCCGCGAGCTGCTGGGCCACCCGTCCGCCCATGGACGTGCCGTAGACGTCGGCCCGGTCGATGCCGAGTGCGTCGAGGACGGCGATGACGTCCTGGGCGAACAGTTCGGTGCTGTGCGGGGTGTCGGGCTTGTCGCTGTCGCCGGTCCCGCGGTAGTCGAGCGTGAGGGTGCTGCGGGCGGGATGGAAGTCGGCGCGAACCGCGTCCCACCAGTGGTGGTTGTTGGCCTGGCCCGCCAGCAGGACCAGCGGCGCACCCTGGCCCTGGAGCTGGTAGGCGATGCGGGTTCCGTCCGGCGTCGTCGCATGCGTCATCGGATCGCCCACTCTATCCGGACGCGGCACCGCGGGAGCTTCGGGCGCCGTTCGCGGAGCTTGATGGGCACTGCCGTCGCACGGCGATGTGCGCGGGGAGCCGCAGCTGCACCGTTCCGTGTACCACGGATCAGGAACGTCGCCACCAGAGCCCGGACCGCGCGTGCAACCCGGGCCCTGTCCTTCGTGTCCTCAGCGCACCCCGACAGCGACGAGTGCACGCCTTTGCACTGCGGAAGCCCGGGCCGGGAAGTACAGATAGCAGACGCCGCCAGTGGCGCCGACGACCTTGCCTTCGGCGTTCTTGCGCTTGGTGCGCAGCCAGATGTTCTCGAACTGGGATGCGGGGCATTAGCAGACGCGCGATGGGGCGGCAAACATGCAGGTCAACAGCTTGGGCTCGTTCGTTGCGAACGAGCCCAAGCTGGGGCGTGCTGAGTTTGTGCTGACTTCCGCTGCCGTCCCTTCGGGCCCGTTGGGGGGCGTTGCGCTGGATCGGTGCTGGCTTCCGGCGGTGGCGGGCGGAAGTGTGCACAACCTAGGGCCGCAACTTGCCCTCTCTTCACTAGGCGTCACCTCACCTCAGCACTGCCTCCCTCGCGGAGGCTGTGTTCGACAAGCTCAACGAAGGTCGAGCTGCATTGCACGACTCGTTTGGTGCGGCCGCGTTCCGTCCCTATCGTGTCGCACTCCCGACCTCCGGAAGTGAACAGCTATGGACCAAACCATGTGGACCGTGTCGGCCCTCGCCAGCTTTCTCCGAAAGCCCGTCTCATGGGTTTACGACAATCACGAGAAACAGGCCATCCCCAGTTTTCGCGTGGGCCAACAACTGCGGTTCTGGCCCAGCGAGATCAAGACCTGGCTGGAGGACACCTGCCGCGAGCAAGAGGCTGAATAAACGAGGAGTATAAGGAGCCTCTGTACGCCACTCCCCCACTGCTCGCACGCATGGTGGACGCGGGGCGGCTGGGCCAGAAGTCGGGGGCCGGGCTTATGGCGCTATGACGTATCGACTTTCTCCCCTCAAGGAACCGACAGCCCTGGGATACTCCTCTGACGGAAGCCACGGGGGTACATGCGGACGAGGGTAAGGCGCCCTTTACGCCGCCATCATCGGTGCTGCCTTCGGAGGCTGGGCCAGCTGGACAGCAGCACGCCACAGCGCCAGCGCGGTCGTGAGGGCTGCTGCAGGGTTCAACTGGGTATGAGCATCGAGAAACCTGTCGAGGGGTGTGAGGGGGAGCAGTGAGCGCAGACACGGTCGTCGCGCTGTGCGCAGTCGTGATCGCCGTAGCCTCACTCGGCGTCTCTGTATGGCAAGCACACGTCACACGCCAACACAACCGCCACTCCGTTCGCCCTGTCCTCCAACTGCACCTCGGCATCCATCAAGGAGCCCGGTCAGGGATACGTCTTATCAACGCCGGCCTCGGCCCTGCCGTCATCGTCTCAAGCAGCGTAACCATCGACGGCGAGACCATCGGTAGCTGGAACAAACCCACCGCTGACAGGGCCCGAGCCGGACTGCCCGCCCACCTCAACGCGGTGACTTTTGGAGAAAACGAAGTCCTCGCCACCGGATACAACGAATACTTACTATCTCTCCCGGACTACGACGCCCACTCCCACGCCCCCATCAAGCAACTCCTAAGCCGCAGGCTAACGATCATCATCAACTACGAGTCGCTCTACGGCGGCGAAGACTTCCGGGTCGTCTACAGCTCAGACTGAACCGCCGGGCCGAGCACCTTTCACACACGCCACGCTCTGTTCCCTCTCCCTGTGCCCGATGAGGAGGCGAGTCTGGAAGATCCGCCAGGAGAAGAATGTCGCGAAACGCTCGGCCTCCTGCCCGATGGGGCAGAGCAGAACAGGCGCTGTGGCACGCCCACCGTAACGGGGAACCTTTGGACGTCACTGCTGCGGCCTATGGGCCGATACGAGCGAGGACGATCGCTCAGCTCCTCCTGGAGACGTCGCCAATGGAGCCTGGCCGTGTACCGAAGCTGTCCCTATCAGGAGCCCGCATCACCGGGTGTCTGGACCTTTCTGCAGCGCATGTGCGGTCCCCTGTCACCTTTCACCGCAGCCAGTTTGAACAGCGGCTCATACTTGACAACGCCAAGATGACCTACCTGAACCTAATCGGTTGCGAGCTTCCGGAGATAAGCGGTTGGTCCCTGCAGATAGAACAATGGCTGGGACTTCCAGACTCACATGTCGCTGGCGAGGTGCAGCTCTTCAACGCACGTATCGGCGGAAGCGCAGAATTCGACGGCAGCACGATCGACGGTGCCCTCACTCTTGGCCGTACCGCAATCGAAGGAAGCCTCCATCTCCGCAGAGGCTGCGTGATCAACGGCAAGCTTCGACTCAAAGGCACAAAGATCACTGGCGCTCTCTTGGCTCACGGCCTCAGCGTGCACGGCGTCATCAATGCCATTGGAGCACGAGTCGACGAGGGAATCTCAATCCTCGACGTCACTCTTGATCACCCTGGCGATTGGGGCCTTATCCTCACCGAAGCCCAAGCTCCCAAGGCAGCCTTAAACCTGCATGAAGCTTCTGTCGGTGCGGTCAGCCTCAGGGACGCACACTTCGGGCGATGGGGCCCTGGCGTCTCGGGATGGCCGGAGGAGTGCCCCGTCGATCTCACGGGGTTCACTTTCGGCGTCCTGCATGGACAACCAGACGGGGAAACCTCGCCGACCGTCAAGGAGTGGCTCGCATGGATCCAAACAATAGGAACTCTTGATAGATCGCCCCACCCTGCTCGATTCCCCACCTTCACGCCCCGCCCGTATGAACAACTCGCCCGAGCACTCCTAGTCGAAGGTCGTGAACAAGAAGCTCGAAGCGTCCTAAGAACCAAGGAACGTCTCCGGCACAGAGCTATGGGCCCCCTGGGATCCTTCTGGGGAATGGTCCAAGACATCACCGTAGGATTCGGATACCGCCCTACCTATGCGCTTGCATGGCTCGCGGCATTGCTTACCAGCGCCACCGTGTACTTCGGCCAAGCAGGACCGCTTCCCCGTACTACACCCACCGCAGGCCCTGCCTGGGACCCGTTCCTCCACACCCTCGATTCCCTCGTCCCCTTGCTGAACCTAGGGAACGACACTGCTTGGAACCCTACTGGTTGGGCGAAGGCTGTCACCGTCCTGCTCATGATCACAGGATGGGTGCTTGTCACCACAGTAATTGCCGGGCTTGGGCGGGCACTCAAACGCCAATGATTCCCCCGGTGAGCCAGCTACGTCTCGACTTCAGGCCGTGGAGCCGGTCCGCCCGGGGTGAGGAGAGTGCGGTGCGCTATCGCCAAGGACCTGCGGGCCAGTGTCCGTGGTCGAGTCGTTCTCCGTTGCCGGCGGCGCAGTAGCCCCCGGAGTGTGGGCGAAGCGCGCCGGGAGCCGGGCGACGCGGTCACCCCCAAGGTGGACTCTGGCCGCTTTGCTGCGAGGGGGCCACCAGCCTTCAGAATAGGAGTCCGCCCTTGTCCGTCGACTGATGAGTTCGCATGGCCGCAGCTCCGGCGCACTCCACTCCGCCCGTCCCCGAACCACTGAAGCCGAGTTGGAGGACTGGCTCGGCGAGAGGCAGGCATACGTCATGTCGTAACCACCGCTCTTCTACACTCGGTTCAGGCAAGTCGGGGGAGGGGCCATGGCCACAGCGCTCGTCGTCGGGATGGGCAAATTCGGGGATACTCAGGCGAGTTTGGAAGATCCGCTGGGAGCGGCATCGCTCCACCCGCTCGCCTTCGTGCCGGCGGCCGCCGCCGGCGTCGCGGAGGCGCTCGGCAGCCATCCCGGCATCACCCTGCATGGCGAGGGCCCGCGGATCGACCTGTCGTACGCGGCGTTGGAACAGTCCTGGCGCGACGCCTTCCAGGCGTCCGCACTCGCCCGCTCGGGGCTGATCGTGCACTTCCTCGGCCATGGCGTCAAAGGTGCGACCGACAACGAGCTGTACCTGGCTGCCCGGGACACCAGGCCTCGCGAGCTGGCGTTCACAGCCGTCGACGTGGACCGGTGGCTGAAGCAGGTGGAAAACACCGAGAGCGGACCTCCGGTTCTTCTTCTGCTCGATGTGTGCGGGGCTGGCCGAGCCACGATGCAGCAGTGGCTGCACCGCCTGTCCGTGGACCGGCGCCGCGCCTGGGTCATCGCAGCCTGCGCTGACGACGAGAAGGCGTACGGGGCACGCTTCTCGCGGGCCACCAGCACCGTCCTGGACCGCCTCAAGGCGGGCTGGCTCGATCTGTCGCCCGGTGTTCCCCATGTGCCGGTGGAGACGTTCGCCCAGGAGATCAATCGCGAACTGGCGCGTCTCCTGCAGGCCGAGGATCGGGCCCCGCAACGAGTGCTGCGCACGGCCCACCCGGAGGCTGACGGGCCGGTACCACCGTTTCTGCAGAACCCGGCCTTCCGCGAGACGCCCGCCGACCGATACCGGCAACACATGGAGAACGGACTGTGGCAGTTCGCCGCCGCCGTCGACCCGGGACTCGACGTCGTCCACTTCGTCTCCCGCGCTTCGGGCACCCCACACCAGCAGAACATCACCCGCCGCTGCTTCTTCACTGGGCGTCGACTCCAACTCGCCCGACTCAAAGAATGGTTGGAGAACGAGAAAGCACCCACGCTGACCGTGGTGACCGGCAGCCCCGGCTCGGGGAAGTCGGCGCTGCTCGGCGTGCTTACCTGCCTGGCGCACGAGCAGCTGCGAGAGGTATCCGGGCCGATGCGCTCTGTCGTGCCGAGAGAGCTGCGCATCGAGCGGCATCCCAGGTTCGCCGCTGTGCATGCAAGGCAACGCGACCCGGCAGCAGTACTCACCTCCATAGCCTGCCAGTTGGGATTCGACGACGCACCGCACCGCGGCTGGACCACCAGCGTGCTCCTGGAGCGCCTACGCCAGCCGGCACCCGCCCAGCAGCCCGCCATCGTGGTCGTCGATGCCCTGGACGAAGCGTCCCTCGACAAGGAGCTACTCCGCACAGTCCTGCTACCGCTGGCCCGCGCGCGCCGGGACCAGCACGGCACCCCCGTATGCAAGGTCGTCATCGGCGTACGCCCATGGTGGGACCGGTTTCCCGAACTTCAGCCGGGAATCGGCTCTTTGCACTCCATCAACCTCGACGACACGCCCGCCAAGGAACGCGAACGGGAACTGGGCGACTACCTGTCGGACCTTCTGGAAGAGGTCCGCGCGTACAACGGCCCAGGCACGTCCACGGTGCGGAGAAAACTGGCCCGCGAGGTCGCCCGACGGCTCGTCGCAGTGCAGCACAAGGGGGGGTTCCTGCTCGCCTCACTCTTCGCGCACTACCTCGCCGAACACGACAGACCGCTGACAGTGGCCGAGGCGGTCCGGCGTGTGCCGGACGATCTGCCTGGCATGCTCGACCTGCATCTCAGCGTACTGACCCGCAAAAGGCCCGCCATCCGCTCGGTCATGTCCGCCGTCGCCCACGGCCTCGGCCAGGGCATGCCATTGGAGATCATCCACTTGGTGGCCACCACCCTCACCGCACCACCAGAGGCCCCGCCGAGCCTCGACGACACCCGGGACGCCATCGAGGCGGCCTCGTTCTATGTGCGCACCGCTACGGACACCGACGGGCGTCGCCTGTACCGGTTCTTCCACCAGAGCCTGGCCGACCATCTGGCGCAGGCCGACGACGCGGACCGCCGCCGGCTCTACGAAGCCGTACGCGGCTCGGTGCCGGGCCGTGACGAGCACGGCGAACCGGCGTGGGACCTCGCCCTGCCCTACGTACTCCGACATGCCGCTCAACACGCCGTTTCGGCCGGGCAGTTCGACGGGCTCCTTAAGTCGCCCAGCTTCCTCGTGCACGGCGATCCCACCGCGCTGCGTGCGCAGTTGAGCAACGCGCGGTCCCTGCGGGCCCGGCAGGTCACCGAGCTCGTCACCTCGGCACTCGCCCCGCAGGACGATCCCTGGGTGCGCTGGGAGTGGCTCCGCACCAACGCCGTGGCTTGGCAGGAGGAATGGCTGGTCCAAGGCCTCGACGCGCTGCGCACCCCGGAAAGTCAGTCTCGCGACGTGCTGACTCTCCAATGGGGTTCTCAGACACGCGAGTTGGGGGAGAGCGACTTCCGCTACCCGGAGCAGGCAGTCTTCGCCGAGACGGAAGAGGGGCCCGTCGCTGTCGTCGCGTACGCGGGCGGCGCGGTCCAGCTCAGAGACGCCGGAACCGGCGGAGTGTTGACCACGCTGTACTCCAACGGTGACGTCACCGCGCTCGCGGCGAGCGCGATCGACGACACCGTGTCGGTGGCGGTCGGCACCGCGTCCGGGAACCTCGCGCTGTGGCACATGGGAGACATACAACCGTACTGGGAAATCGAGTTGCCGGGCGAGGTGACCGGCATCGCGATCGGAACCCTGCGCGGCGCGTGGGTGGTGGCAGCATGTACTACCTGGGCGGTCGCGGTGTACTCCATCGGCGGCCGCCGCCTCTGGAGCGCCGATCTCCCGGGGTGCACGGTCGCCCTCGCCGAATTCGACGGAACACCCGCCGTGATCGTGGGCACCGCGGCCGGTGCCGTCAAACTCTGGGACGCCGAAGGCGGCAGCCACCGCAGCTACGCTGTGCACACGTCCCGCATCCACAGCGTCACGCCCAGCCGGCACGGCAGCACTCGCCACGTCGTGGTCTGCGCGGACGACGGAGTGCGGACGCTGAACCTGGACGACGGCTACATCGACGACCTGCCTGCCTCGGGCGGCATGGCGCAGCCGGTGACCCTTCTCGAGATCAACGGGAAGGAGCACACGGCCATCGGACGCCTCGGACGTGTCGAGATCCGCACGCCGAAGGGCACTACGTCGCACGCACCCGCTCCCCCGGACGGGGCGAGCTTGAGCGCCCTGGCCTCGGACGGCCCGCGCCTTTATGCCGTCGCGGAGACCCGCCACCATCAGGCAGCCATCCTCACGTGGATCGCCCCCGATCAGCAGCTCTCCACGTGGGAGGGGCACGACGCCGACGTGGTGTCCGTCGCCCTCATCAGCCACGAAGGACGGCAGCTGGCGCTGAGCCTGAGCGATGACGGGACGCTGCACACCTGGGACACCGAGGACGGACTGTGCGTGTACTCCGGACGCCACCCGATGGCCCTGTCCGCGGTGGCGGGTGTGCTGGACGGTGAACCGGTCGCCGTCCTGAACGAAATGCGCGGCACCGCGCGCCTCATCGGTCTGACGGACGGCCGCACGCGCCGCACCTGGCGCTGGCCGTCCGAGCTTCAGAGCCTGCGCTGGATTCGTTACCAGGGCAGGGACACCCTGTGCGGTCTCGACTCCACCGGCGTCGCCCTGGTCGATGCCGCCGCGCCCGAATCCGTCCGCCGGATCCGAGAGAGGAACGTCACCGCTTACGCAGCGGGTGACGTCGGCGACTCCAGCCTGATTGCTCTCGCGCGATGGGACGGCAACCTTGAGGTCCTCGACGGTCGCCGAAGTCGGGAGTTCCCGGTCCGGGACTGGGACGCGGGGGAAGAACTATCGGTCCCGGACGCGCTGGCCTTCGGTCTGCACGACGGCCGCCCCGTCGTGGTCTCGGCGTTCTCCGACGGCCTCGTCACCGGGCACGACGCCGTCAGCGAGCGCAAGGTGTTCTCGTTCCACACCGGCGACGACGTTGACGTCCTCGCGCTCCACACAGTGGCACGGGGCTCGTCATTCCACGTACTGACCGCCTCGTACGACGGGGCGATCCGTGTCTGGTCACCGTTCGAGTGGCGGGAGCCGCTCGGTGAGGTCCAAGTCGCCGGAGAATACGTCCGATTGGCAGTGTCCGGCGCCGGAGTGCTCGCCGCTCACGGGGCTCGCATCATGTACTTCAGCTGGGCCACTGGACAGCAGACGGAAGGATGACGCAGTGACGCGACACGACGTGGTGATGGTGCACGGCGTACAGAACTGGACGCCCGGCGCGCTCCCAGCCGAGGCCGCCGCTGCCCTTGCCGACGGCTGGTCGGCGCGGCTCGCCGCGGGCTACGCGGCCGCCGGGCTCGGCCATGTGCCGCCACCGCGCGTGCACGCCGCGTACTACGCCGACCTACTCAACAACGCCGAGTCCCAGGCCCCGCAGGATGACGACGTCGATGGTCTTGGACCGGGGGAACAAGAGCTCCTGCTGCTTTGGTTGAGGGCGGCGGGCCTGCCCCCGGAACCGGACGATGGCCAGGCCTGGGGCACGATGCCGGTCCGTCAGGCCCTCTCCTGGTTCGCAAATCGACGCGGCATGCCGAGTAACGTGCTGGCGAGGATCGCCGTTGCCCTGCTGCCTGAGGTGTACACCTACCTAACTTCGTCGAAGCGCCGCGCTGCGGCGCGCGAGGTGGTCGCCGACGCAGTACGGGCGTCGGGCGCTCAGGTCATCGTCGCCCACTCGCTTGGTTCGGTCGTCGCCTACGAGGCCTTGCACTCCCACGAGTTGCCTGGGGTGGAATTGCTCGTGACCCTTGGCTCGCCGCTCGGGCTGCCAGGTGGTGTCTTCGACGCGCTGGAACCCGCGCCGGAAGGCGGCCGGGGCAGCCGGCCGCCCGGCCTGGCACGGTGGGTGAACATCGCCGACCCGGGCGATTTGGTTGCTGTCCCCCGCCGCCTCGGCGACCGCTTCACGGTGGATAGTCATCACGAAGCGCACATCGCCGCTGTCGACTTCCACACTATGAGCAGCTATTTGAACTGCGGCCTGACGGCGACCGCGCTGGCGCCGTACCTCTCCTGAGGGCTCCAGTCCAAAAGCAGATGAGGGTGCAGGCGATGCTTGTGAAGGCTAGGAAGTGCTCGGCTTTGCGTTCGTAGCGTCGGTGGAGACGGCGGCAGCCAGCGAGCCAGGCCATGGTGCGTTCGATGGTCCAGCGGTGACGGCCCAGTCGCTGGGAGGTCTCGATGCCCTTGCGTGCGATGCGGTGGGCGATGCCCCGGCTGCGTAACCATCGCCGCAGGCGGTCGTAGTCGTAGCCCTTGTCTGCGTGAAGCTTGGCCGGTCGGCGACGCCGTGGTCCGCGGCGGGAACGGATGGGCGGGATACCGCGGACGAGTGGCTTCATGGCCTGGCTGTCGTGGAGGTTGGCTCCGGAGATGCCGATCGAGAGGGGCAGTCCCGACCGCTCCGTGATCAAGTGAATCTTTGAGCCCTTCTTGCCCCGATCCACAGGATTCGGACCTGTCAGGTCCCCCCTTTGAGGGCCCGCATGTTCACCGAGTCGATCGCACACCGCGACCAGTCCAACTCGCCGCGGGAGCCGAGCTCGTCCAGGACCAAGCGGTGGAGCTTGGCCCACACCCGGGCCTTGCTCCACTCGCTGAATCTCCGGTGGGCCGTCGACCCAGACGGCCCGAACGACGAAGGCAGCTGTCGCCAGGTGCAGCCGGACGTCGCCACGAAGATGATCGCAGCCAGCACTTCCCGATCCCCATACCTCCGTCGGCCGCCACCTTGTGGCCTCGTCGGAGCTGGCGGCACCACGCGTCGAAACAGCTTCCACAACTCATCCGGCACCAAGCGCAGCACAGCCACCAAACCACCGTCTCCCCATCCAACACACTGAAACTCAGCGGCCGAGGCGGCCCCGAACCATCCCGGCCATGGCGCTGACTTCGGTTAGTCGCATGAGGTGAGCGATGGCCATGAAGACACCGATCAGGACGCTCCCGCCGGCGAGCAGTGCTACGAGCGAGCCCGGGGCGCCGCTGCCGAGGGCCTTGGTGACCGCGTAGGCCACGCTTCCGCCGGCCGCGGCAGCAGGAGTCGCGGCTGCGACAAGACGAGCGTAGGTACGCAGGACGCGAGAGCCATCCAGGTCGCCGCCCAGGCTCTTGCGCAGTCGACGCCAGGCGACTCCCACACCCACCGCGTAGGCCAAGCCGTAGGAGGCGGCCATACCAGCAACGGCCCAGCGGGGGCTGAGAAAGGCGAAGCACAGTCCGGAAGCGACGGCGTTGACTATCGCGACGATGACGGTGTTGAAGAAGGGCGTGCGCGTGTCCTCGTAGGCGTAGAAGCCGCGCAGTACGACGTATTGCACCGAGTAGGGAATGAGTCCCAAGCCGAAGGCCATCAGGACGTAGCCAATGCCGCGGGCGCCCTCGGCCCCGGAGCCGGCGTAGAGCAGCGTGGCCATCGGTACGCCCAGCGCCAGGAAGGCGAAGGCGCAGGGCACGATGGCGACGGCTGAGGTTCGTAGGCCGTAGGAGATGTCGTCACGGACCGCTGCTGAGTCCCCGTCCTGGGCCGCGCGGGAGATTCGCGGCAGTACGGCGGTCATCACGGACACGGTGATGATGGCTTGCGGCATCTGCCACAACAGCAGGGCGTAGTTGTAGGCGGTGATGCCGGAGCCGGTGTGTCCGGACTGTTCGGCGAGGGAGCCTGCCTTGGTGGCGAGCTGGGTGACGACGATCAAGCCGAGCTGGTTGGCGAGAACGAACAGGAGCGTCCATTTGGCCAGGCCCAGGGCCTTGCCTAGGCCCTGCCCCCGGAAGTCGAAGCGCAATCGCAGTCGGAAGCCGGCATCGCGCAGGTACGGGAGCATGGCAAGGGCTTGAACGGTGAGGCCGAGCAGGGTGCCGAATCCAAGGAGCCGTACCCCATCGGGGGTGACGGTTGAGGGGCTGACGCCGGAGTCGGTGAAGGAGCCGAAGGCCCAGGTGAAACTGCCGAAGGACGCGATGATCACGAGGTTGTTGAGGACTGGGGTCCACATCATTGCGCCGAAGCGGCCCCGGGCGTTGAGGATCTGTCCGAGCACCACATGGGCGCCCATGAAGAACATGGTGGGCAGGCAGTACCGGGCGAAAGCCACAGTGACGGCCATACGCTGCGGATCGGAGGCGATGTCCGGCGACATCATGCGCACCAGGAGCGGGGCGGCCAGCACGCATATCGCCGTGATGCCCGCCAGGACGACCATGACCAGGGTGAGCAGGCGGTTGGCGTACGCCTCGCCATCGTCGTCGTCCTTCTTCATGGCCCGCACGAGTTGCGGAACGAAGACCGCGTTCAGTGCGCCGCCGCCGACGAGCACGTAGATCATCGTGGGCAGGACGTTGGCAACCTGGTAGGAGTCGTTGAGCGTGCCGACACCGATCGCCGCAGCCATGACCAGAGTGCGGAGAAAGCCCGTAATACGGGAGACGATTGTGCCCGCTGCCATCACGGCGCTGGACTTCATCAAGCCCGAAGAGTCCCCGGCTCGTTGCCGCTCCGGGATCGGCTCGGGAGCATCAAGCGTGGCTGAGCTGCTCGGCCCAGGCTCATCGGGAGGCTCGGTCGCGTGCATGATGGCAGCAGGTGGACGCTGTCGCACCGTGTCGTCCGCCCGGTAGCTGGCCTCTGGCCCCCAGCCGTCGTTCTGGTCGTACGGCGCCCTCATGCCTGCCCCACCTTGTTAGCCCCAGCCCATCAAATGTCCGACGTTGTTTCGACGGGACACTCTTTCACCTGGCTTCTGACGACCCAACATTTCACCTGGTGAACGCAGTGTAGGGACAGCATTACAGATGGCGGGTTAGCGAAGGGCCCTCCGTGCCAGGACCCGAACATGCAGCTCTTGGGTCAACGATGGAGGCAGATTCCAGTGCGCATCGAGCGTGCCTGCACCTACACATCGGATCGGTGCCCTTCTCACTGTCCACCGGCCAATTGAGACGGCCTCTAAGTGGATCGGAGCGTCGCCGACGGCCAGCCACCGATTGGCCTCTCCGCCAAGCGAGGCCCAAAGCGAAAGGGCTGGGATAGCGAGAGCGCGGTGGCAGCGAAGCCGGTCATCACGTCGCGGGCGCCGCGCCATTGGTAGTTGGCCTGTGCGAAATCGCCGACCATGACCAGCTGCTTCCCTCATAACCGGGATACCCTGCCAACTGTCTCCTCCGGCAGTCTCTCCCCCCCCGACATCCAGTGGACACTTGACCGGCTGTGCTCCATCAGCGCATCCCCCTCCGTACAGTGGATCCGTCCCATAGCCCCGCCCGCTGACATTGGCCCTGGACCGCATGCCTAAACCGCCGACACTGCCAAATGAAAACCGACCCCACTCCTAGCATCCACGCAGGTCATGAAGTGTCGTCCCCGCACCTGCGGGGGTAGTTCGGCCTGGCTGGTGGCGAGGAGGTTGTAGGAGCAGTCGTCCCCGCACCTGCGGGGGTAGTTCGATGACGTCGAAGGCCTGGCTGGTGGCGAGGAGGTCGTCCCCGCACCTGCGGGGGTAGTTCCCTGGAGGTGCGCACGCTGGTCGCGGCTGGCATGTCGTCCCCGCACCTGCGGGGGTAGTTCGCGGTCTGGGCCGAGAACGAGGACGGCGTGGGCGTCGTCCCCGCACCTGCGGGGGTAGTTCTGGGCGCCTGAGGCTGGAGACGATCCTCGACCTGTCGTCCCCGCACCTGCGGGGGTAGTTCGCAACTTCTTCCACGGCGGCCGGCACTCTCGCAGTCGTCCCCGCACCTGCGGGGGTAGTTCTCATTCCGCCGCAGTTCCGGGGTCTGTGGGTGAGTCGTCCCCGCACCTGCGGGGGTAGTTCCTTCATGGTCAACTTCTCCGTTTTCCTTTGAAGGTCGTCCCCGCACCTGCGGGGGTAGTTCCGGCACTCCGCAGGTGCACGTCGTGCTGATGTCGTCGTCCCCGCACCTGCGGGGGTAGTTCCTGCGGGTGCGCGCGTGGCTGCTGCGCCGGATCGTCGTCCCCGCACCTGCGGGGGTAGTTCGGGCGAGAGCATCCGGCAGTGGCTCACGGTCCCGTCGTCCCCGCACCTGCGGGGGTAGTTCAGTTGGGGCAGGTGGCGGCCCAGACCGACGCGAGTCGTCCCCGCACCTGCGGGGGTAGTTCCTCGCTGTCGCACGCCGAACAGAACCGCATCTTGTCGTCCCCGCACCTGCGGGGGTAGTTCCTGGTCGAGTCCGCGAAGTCGACCTGCTCTGCGGTCGTCCCCGCACCTGCGGGGGTAGTTCGACATCGACGCGGGCGCGCGCCTGGTGCTTCGGGTCGTCCCCGCACCTGCGGGGGTAGTTCCTGCGCACGCCTCTGCCCCAATTCATCCACTTTGTCGTCCCCGCACCTGCGGGGGTAGTTCGCGGGGCCGGCAGGTGTCGGCGGTGCGGGCGCGGTCGTCCCCGCACCTGCGGGGGTAGTTCCCAGCTCGACACTGATCACAAGACGGAAGTGGAGTCGTCCCCGCACCTGCGGGGGTAGTTCCCTGCCAAGCTCGATGTTCTTCCAGGTTGTGCCGTCGTCCCCGCACCTGCGGGGGTAGTTCGGTGATCAGGGCCCGAGCGAACGCCGTCGACAGGTCGTCCCCGCACCTGCGGGGGTAGTTCGTCGGTGCAGGAGTGGGCGCAGCAGCACGCCGAGTCGTCCCCGCACCTGCGGGGGTAGTTCCGCCGCGGCGTCTGCGCCGCCGTGCGCGTCGAAGTCGTCCCCGCACCTGCGGGGGTAGTTCCTCTCAACTTCGAGACCGTCCGGCTGGCAGTGCGTCGTCCCCGCACCTGCGGGGGTAGTTCGTCGGCTGACGGCCAGGCGCGGACGCTAGCGAAGTCGTCCCCGCACCTGCGGGGGTAGTTCTGATCGTCTCCCGCACCTGGAGGCTCAGGCCTTGTCGTCCCCGCACCTGCGGGGGTAGTTCCCGTCTGGGACACGCTGCTGGACGGCGCCCGAGGTCGTCCCCGCACCTGCGGGGGTAGTTCTGCCCACAGCAGGCGACCAGCTGCCCGCGGACCGTCGTCCCCGCACCTGCGGGGGTAGTTCCGCTGGTTCCGGGAGTTGAACGAGTCCCTCACCGTCGTCCCCGCACCTGCGGGGGTAGTTCGCCCTTTCTCAACCGATCCGCTGATACTTTTGCGTCGTCCCCGCACCTGCGGGGGTAGTTCGCCGAACCAGTCACGGCCGATCCGCACAAAAGCGTCGTCCCCGCACCTGCGGGGGTAGTTCGAGGTCCTGAAGGGAGTGCACCTGACCGCGGAGGTCGTCCCCGCACCTGCGGGGGTAGTTCCGCCGATGGCATCCTGATGCGGGACGGCGCGCAGTCGTCCCCGCACCTGCGGGGGTAGTTCCCGCTCCGGAAACAGCTGCCGGTCCTCCCACGCGTCGTCCCCGCACCTGCGGGGGTAGTTCCAGGGACCCGTGCGCTCGCTCACCCGCGGGCAGGTCGTCCCCGCACCTGCGGGGGTAGTTCCTCCTCGGCGTGAGCCCGGCCACCGCCGGCCGTGTCGTCCCCGCACCTGCGGGGGTAGTTCGGGTGCTGCCAGTGCCCACTGTCACACTCCGGACGTCGTCCCCGCACCTGCGGGGGTAGTTCGCCCGGCCAAGGTCCCCCGCCCCGCGTGCAGACGTCGTCCCCGCACCTGCGGGGGTAGTTCCGAACAGCGTGACCGCTTCAAGGGCCACGTCGAGTCGTCCCCGCACCTGCGGGGGTAGTTCGCTGCACGGACCTCGCGAGGTCACCGAGGGCGGGTCGTCCCCGCACCTGCGGGGGTAGTTCTCCGCGTGGGTCGCTGTTGTCGTCGCTCCACTCGTCGTCCCCGCACCTGCGGGGGTAGTTCTCCGCATGGGTCGCTGTTGTCGTCGCTCCACTCGTCGTCCCCGCACCTGCGGGGGTAGTTCCCCGGACAGCGACGGCACGACCGGCACCGTCGCGTCGTCCCCGCACCTGCGGGGGTAGTTCCCGCACGCTGCGCCGCCTTCTGGCCGGGGGTGGGTCGTCCCCGCACCTGCGGGGGTAGTTCCCGCGGGGCGGAGCCGATGGAGCCGCCCGCGCCGTCGTCCCCGCACCTGTGGGAGTAGTTCGGGAGTCCGGCTGTGACCGCATCCCGCCCGGCCGTCGTCCCCACACCTGCGAGGGCAGTTCTGCCCTCTATGGTCGCGGGGATCTCCACCGGTTGTCGCCCCCGCACCTGCGGCGGTAGTTCCCCGCCGCACCCCATCGTCGTCGGCCCCGGGCCGTCGTCCCCGCACCTGCGGGGGTAGTTCTTGACGATTGCCCGCGTCTACGCGGCGTGGGTGGTCGTCCCCGCACCTGCGGGGTAGTTCGCTGTACTGAAAAGTCGAAATGAGCGAGCCCACGTCGTCCCTGCACCCGCGACCGCGCGCTTGGAACGGAGCGGGTGTGGGGATGACGACGCGAAGTGGACTCCGCCATCGTCTGAAGTACCCGATGGTTGCGGGATGACCTGGTCCGGATCGAAAACCGGCCTGAAAGGCCGGGAGCTATCCCTTCGGGTTCGGGGATGGCAGGCTGTCTTGGTCTGACTCCTAGTGATGCCGTGAACTACCCCTACCTGTGCTGCTACGGCGCTTGTCACCCTGGGTCGATTGTCACGTGATCACGGCGTTTCGTTCACTTGACTCGCGGCCTTCCACAGCTGCCCAGCGTTCCCCCTCGGCCTGGCCATGAGGGTGAGTCCGTCGAAGTCGGTGGGGGTCCAGCGGTCTTGGCCGGCTGTGCGGACGGCCCAGCCCTGTTCGGTCCGGGCAGGTTCGATCATGACTGCCTGGCCGTCACAGATGCGGTCAGCCAGGACCTTCCACAGCCCGTCGCGAATACGCACATTGGGGCTGCCGACGAAGACTCCTGGGGCGACTTCGACAAACCAGCGGGTCAGGTGGCCCCGGAGGCCGGGCGGGGCGGCGATGAGCACCACGACCGTGGTCACAGCGCTCATGAGCCTGTGCTCCCGCTCAGGTCAGGAATGACGTCAAGATGGCCATCAGGGCCGAAGGGGTCCGAACCCCAGTTGCGGCCGCCACTGACGACGCCGTCTCCATCGCCCCACAGTCCTCCCAGGTCTTCCTCCAGCAGGGCGGCGCCTTCCGGGACCAAGAGGTCCTTGATATCTGCGACAACGCGGGACAGCAGCTTGCCCTCAACGACAGCATCGCGAAGAGCCGTACGGGCGTCGCGCTCCGAGGTCAATCCTTTGGCGGCGAGGTCGAAGGCCAGCGGGATGGTGAACTCGGCCTTGTAGAGGTCGGCGACGTCGAGGACGAAGGACAGTGCGGAGCCTGTGTGGACGAAGCCGAGTGCTGGGCTGGCGCCGAGGCCAGTGATGACGGCGTGGCAAATGCCGTACAGCGCGGAGTTGGCCGCGGACAGGAGTCGGTTGACGTCGTCGCCCTGCGCGAAGGCGTCTCCGGGTTTGTATTCCCGTTTTGTCCAGGGCACTCCGGTGCGTTGGGAGTGTTGGGCGTAGAGCCGGCGGACGCGTGTGCCCTCGCGTCCTCGTAGTTGCTGAAGGGTGAGGCCGGCGGTGTTTTCGTCGGGGAAGCGCATGTCGTACATGCGGCGGGCGACCGCGACGCGTTCCTTGGGGCGGGTGACGAGCCATGCCTGCCGCAGCTGGAGCTGGGAGCCGCGCGCGACGCCGTGGCCTGAGGCGTAGAGGCGGACGCCGTGCTCGCCGACCCAGCACAGCGAGGTGCCGGAGTCGGCAAGCAGGGTGACGGCTCCGTGAGTGATGCGGCTTCCGGGGCCGATGAGGAGGACCGCGAGCCAGGCCGCCGGAACGTGTACGACTCGCGCTTTGTTGACCAGGACGACGGCGTTGTCGTCCCGGTCGATATGGCAGCGTTCGACGTACAGGCTGGAGACGCGGTCCTCCAACCTGTGCACTTGCTGCGGACCGGCCCGCCACCAAGGCTCAGGCACTGGTCACCGCCGCTTCCGCTCTTACCGGGGCCAGAGTGAGCAGTCCCTGCCCATATCCCTTGGCCGGCCCGACGCCTCCCAGTAGCGCCGCGCGCAACGCGTGGGGGTCGGTGACTCTCAGCCGCCCTTCGAAGGTGGCCGTCGAGAGGGTGATCCGCGGCCCATCGCGGTGTTTGTTGAAGCGCAGGATGTCGCGGCTGACGATGGATACGGCAGGTCCCGGACCGAGGAAGTCTTCCGGCTTGAGTCCTGGGGCTGGCGCGTGGGAATGGGCTTCGGGGACGGTGAAGCCATGGCGTTCGGCTCGGGCGAGGAGCCAGTTGAGTTGCTGGGCTGCGGTTCGGTGGGCCACGCGGAAGCCCCGCGGACGGTGGGCATTGGCGTCAGGTTGTTCTGCGTGGGCTTTGAGGCGGGCGTTTTGCTGCTCGCTGGGCTTTGTGGGGCGCTGCACACTCTGGACGGGGTTGGCGGTCAGCCGAAAGCCGAATTCCCTGCCGAGTGCGATGCGTTCCAGCAAGGGTGTGTAGTCGGCGATGAGCGGTTCGCCGCCGTCGGCTCCGGGCCAGCCGGCTTCGTCCACAAGGTGCTGCCAGGAGGGGCGGCTTTCGGTGAGGACGAGGATCTCGGCGCGATGGGTGGTGTTGTTCTCCATTCGCCACAGGACGCGCTCGGTGACGGGTTGCACGGCGAGGCCGGTGAGGATCGCCGCGTGCAGGCGGTGGGGGTTGGAGAGTAGGGAGACCGCTTTGCGGCGGCGCGGGTTGAGGGCAATCTTCGACAGGTAGGGCATCAGGTCACCAGCCCAGGAGTGCGAACGGGTCGTGGCCGGGGTTGACCGGAGGGGATTTGCCGTCAGCGGGTTCTGTCGGTCGCTGGCCGGTGGGGACGGTGACCCATAGGTGCCTGACGGTCCGGCGGCCGAAGAGGGTGCCGGTCTTGAGGTCGTAGGTGTCAGGGACATCGACGGCCAGCTGGTCGCCGGCGAGATCCTCGACTGTGGCCTCCAATGTCACTTCGGTCGCCCGAACTTGGTTGCGGCGGTGGGCGGATGCCTGCCACGGAACGACCGCCAGTGCATCGGGGAGTTCGACATCGGCGTGCAGGCCGAGGCTGAGCGGTCCGGTGGGTGGGCAGGAGCGGCGACCAAGGGAAAGCGGGTAGACGGGGTGGCGTACGGCGTGCTCCAGGCGCTCCAACAGGGGCGTCGGGCCGCGCAAAGCGGCGACGAAGACGGCGTCTTGGAGGTAGAAGCGCTGGGTGACGCCGGTGTACTTGGCCGGGCTGGTCTTGGTCTGCACGCCCTTGGCGTTCACTTTTGCGGAGGGCAACGGTATGCCACGGTGGTCGCTGAAGGTGTGGTAGTCGCGCAGCAGCGAGCCCGGCTGGTCGACACGCACGCCGAGCCGAAGGTCGAGGAGGTCGGTGATCGATGCCTCGCGGGCGCGGCCCTCGGCGGCCGCCAGGAGTCCGAGGACGCCGGACTTGGTGGGTTGGGGCCGGGTCTCGCGCCGGTTGTAGCGGGAGGGGCCGCCCCAGGACTGCAGTGGCGCGGCCAGCCTGAGGGTGAGGACGGCATGGCCGGTCATCAGGCGCCGGCCTTGGCGATCTCGCTGTCGGCGAGCCACTGTCCGACCAGTTCACCGAGGGAGTCGAGCAGTGTCGGGAAGGTGGTGGACGGGCCGAAGACCTCTGTGAGCTTGTCGGCCTCGACGTTGTAGGCGGCGAAGGTGCTGACCGGTTCGGCGCCCCAGGTGGCGCCGACGGACTTCAGCTCGTCGGCCAGGCGAACCGCGGACTCGGTCGCCAGGCCGGTGACGCCCACGACCGGCTCCTCGTACGCGGAGACCAGGTTCACCGGCTGATCCGTGCGGAGGGTGAGGAGCACGAGGTGGGGCAGAGTGCGGTGGGCGAAGGAGTTCTGGTGGCCGGTGGGCATGGAGCGGGTGAAGGCTTCGACGAACCGGATGGCCGTCTCGCGTGTGTCCTGGGCGGAGCTGAGGTTGTCGCGCAGCTGGTGCACGCCGAGGACGGCGTAGCGGTAGAGGGTGGAGGAGTTGAACTCGACGGTGCCGATCATGCCTGCACCGTGGTCCTCGGTGTTCTCGTCGTCCACGGCGGTGTAGTAGTCGAACTCCGTGCGCACGGCATGGGTGGACAAGGCATGGGCGACCTGGACAGCGGCGTCCACGTTGAGGGCGGGCAGGTCGGCGACCATGCGGCCGAAGAGCGCGACCTCCGCCGGGTGACCGGTCGAGAGGGTGGCGACCATCGGGAGCTTGCCGACCTCGGCCTTGAGGTCGGCGTCGGACAAGGCGACCAGTTCCGCAGCGCGGCCGTTCAGCAGCTTGACGATGTCATTGAGCTGCCGCTTGCCGAAGAAGAGGAGGTAGGCGGACTGCTCCTCCTTCTTGGACGACTTGGTGATCCCCAGGGGCTCCAGCAGGGCAGCGGCCAAACGGTCGGCCTGGGCGGCTTCGAGTCCCGCACCCCCCTCGGTGACCGCCAGGGTGAGCCGCTCGGCGAGCAGCGCGGCGATCCGCTTGGTCCGCGTTGCCCGGTCGGCCGGCTCGACGGCTTTGGCGAACTCGGTGCGGGTGGCTCGCTTCCACGCCTGGGAGGAGACCCGGGCGCGGCGGGCTCCGCCGTAAAGCGCCTGCTTGGGAGTCCCGGAGTCGTCACGGTTGGCGTTGGAGGGGGGCAGACTCTGCAGGATGTGGACCTCGACAAACAGGGTGGGCTGAGTCATGAAGGGCTCCTCGGTGACATCACGTGTCGCCGAGCGGCAACACGATGCTGGGCAAGGGAGGCTGATGCGGCGCCGGACGACGAAGCGGCTGTCCGTCCGGCGTCGGTGTCAGGAGTTCTTGGAAGTGGGTGCGACTCGGAAGTCGCGGTCCCAGCGGTCACGGAAACGGCCGTGGGCGTTCGGCCGCTTGGGGTCGTCCCAAGTCCGCAGGGCGGTGCGCAGAAGGTCGTAGTCGAGTCCGACTTCGGCGCGGGAGAGCAGGGTGACGAAACCGCGCAAGTGCATGGCGAGCTCGCCGCTGTCGATCGAGGTGAGGAGGGCGCCGAACCGGCGCTCCAGCGCTTCCTCTCCGCTGCCGGTCTTCGCCAGCAGCAGGCGCGCTGCGGTGCCCGGGGAGTTTCCGGGGACGTGCATCGTCCGGCTGCGGCCCTGCTGGTGCCTCCCGAAGAGGGCAAGTGCGGCATGCTCGGCGATCAAGTCCCGGGTGAGGGCCCCCTGCTCCCGCAGGTCAGAGGGCATACGGGTCCGGTAGTGCGGCCACATCGCGGGGATCGTGCCAGCCTCGCGGCCTGTGCCGGACCGCAGGGCCGCGAGCTGGGCACCGGTCTCCACCCGGTCCGGTGCGAAGCGGGTCCAGTACGGGGTGGAGTGGGCGTTGTCCTCATCGGCGGCGGACGGTTCGATGTACTGCAGTCCCCAGGAACGCAGGACCCGGTCTCGGCCCGGGCTCTCCCAGGTGGCAAGGTTGTACATCAGCCGGGTGTAATCGAGCCCGATACCTGCCTGTGCCAGCAGCGGGACGAGCCGATGCAGGTGCTGGACAAGCTCATAGAGGTCCTGTGCAGTGGCCGCCGCAATCAGCCGCTGCTCCATAGCACTTGCCGAAAAGACTTCGGCGCGACGCAGTTCCCGGCAGGCCGTGCCCAGGCCAGCCTTCGGTCGATGGGCGGGCTCGGCAGCTGTTTGCTGGTGCCGGCCGAAGAGGGTGAGGGCTGCGTGCTCGGCGATGTAGAGGTCGGGCAGGCGGTCCGAGTCCCGGGCTGCGTCTGTCAGCCGCACCCGGTGGACGTCCCACATGGCGGGAACGGTGCCCGGCTCACCGCTGATGCCGTCGCGCAAGCCGCGCAGCTTCCGCGCGACGTGCTCGGAGAACCGGGGACGGCCCTCCTGGCTGCCAGCTCGCCAGTCGGCTGCTGCCTCGTCCCAGAAGTAGGTGCGCAGGCCGCTGCGGGTCCTGCCGGTTGCGGTGCTCATGCCGCCGCCTCCCCGTTGTCCGAGCCGCTCCCGGGGAGCCGGGTCAGGATCTCGGCGAGCTTCTTGTGGAAGAGGCCGACGGCCTTGCCGCTCCGGTACACGACCTCCTTGCCGTTGTGCTTCGCAACCCGTCCCACGACCGCGCGGGGCGGCGCGGCAGCAAGGAGTGCTTCGGCCTCACGGACGGCGGCTGCCCGTACGGACAGCTCCCAGGCGAGCTGGGCGCGCTCCAACAGGTCGTCGTCCTCACCGACGGTACGCAGCCCGGCGAGCAGCCGGCGCATCGTTGCGTCGAGACTGTGCAGGAACTGGGAGGAGGGGCGCTGGCCCTTGTCCCGCGGCAGTGGATCGCCGCCGGAAGCCCGTCGCAGATCGTTGTTGAGGTTGTCCAGTGCGCGGCCGACCTGGTCCGCCTGGCTAATACACTCCAAGATGGCGGCGCGCAGCCAGTCGTCCTCGGCGAGTAGGGAGGCCACCGGCAGCGGCAGGCTGTCACCGATGGCGTTTTCGACGACAGCGGACTGGGTGCCGTATTCAAGACCGCAGATCTCCACGCCGAGCGGGTAGTCGGCGGGCAGGACGTCTTCCGCGCCCAGATCACTGGTCTGGCGGAGGAGGACGGATGTGTACGGTCCGTCGCCCTCGACGGGCACGGCCAGCGCGAGCAGGGTGCCCAGTCCTTGCCAGGCCGAACGGCCGGAGGCGTGGCGGCGGGGGCGCCGCGGGGGCTGACCTGCCTTCGGCTTGGCGGTGTGGGACCAAGCAGTGTGGGGATCCCATTCCGGGGTCTGGGCAAGGCGGTCGCCGGCACAGACGATTGCCCGATGCACGAGCGGCCCCTGCTGCGTCTCGCACGGGATCAGTCGGATGCGGCGGGCCTGGAAGGTGAGCAGGTCCAACAGTCCGCCGGCCGCGCGGGGCGACCACTCGGGACCGGCCGGCGACTTCCAGTCGAGCGATGCCGGGCGCTCGTCCCATGCCCACTGGGGCCGGTCCGCCGGGTCCAGGCCGTCGGGCACAATCGGCGTGTTCAGCATCAGCGTCTCGAACAGGTTCCGGCCCACCGGGACGATCACCCCGAGCTGACCGAGAGACCCCGTCACGTTTCCGGTCGTTTTGCCTTCTTTCGCCTGTGGATCACCGACGGCTCCGGTCTTGATGGAAGCCGTGTCCCAGCAGTGTGCGTGCAGCAGCCACAGCAAAGCCTGACCAGGCTCCAACAGCAGCTCATCGCCCTCGGTGACTGAACTGAAGAGCGGCACGTTGTTGCCGGAGGCGATCGACGGCACGAGTTGCGCAGGCGACTTTGTCTCTCCGTTGAGCGCTTCCAGGCGAGCGACCTGCGCAAACGGGCGCTTGTCGTCGAAGAGCCGGAAACGGTCGCCGTAACGGGGGCCTAGGTAGTCGGTCAGCCGCCCCACCTCGGCGTCCGAGAATCTGCCGCGCTCGAACCGCTCCGCCCACTCCTGCCGCGTGCGCGGCACGCCGATGGCATCAAGCACCACGGGCAGCAGCATCTGTCGCAGCAACGCGGGCAGCATCGTGGGCACCGGCAGCTCCAGCCTCCGGACCGTATGCGCACCCACCAGCACGGGCAATAACCCGGCCGTGCGGGTTGCGCCGTCGGTATCGCCTGTGGTGAGCCAACCGCCGTGAACGAGTTCTCCGTCGCCCATCGTGGTTCCCCCTCCGTAGATCATGCGCGCGCCTCCCCAGGCGCGCAGGAGGACAGCACAACTCCTGCCCGAACAGGGGGAGTTGGCGTGTCACTCGACGCAATCAGGCTTGCACACAACGCTTATTGCTTACAACCGAATCCGGCGCATTCGATGGCTGCACGCCCCCGCGGCCAGCCCGAGCGGCGGCCCTGTACCCTGCCCGACGGCGCACGGAGCCGCTCCTCCCCGGATACGGGGGTGTTCCCGCTTACTGCTTCACGTCGTCCCCGCAGCGCGGGGTAACAGGACTCCAGGCCGGCTCCGCGCGCCGTTCACCCTCGTTGGACGACCAATCCCAAAACGTCGTCGTACGAGACCCTGTCCTGGCCCAGTACAGCCGTCCCGTCTTCCTCCAGCACCAGCGCCGGCGTGTACCTGAGCCAGGGATGACCGACCCACCCAGGCAACGGAACGAGTCCGGTCCCCTCCGCCTCCGCAGCCTCCGTCAGCCGGGGAGGCAGCCGCACTGTGCCACCCAGAAGTCGGCCGATCACCGTTTCGTCATCCACCTCACCGTGCACGCCGATCCAGGTCCCGTCGATCGCCCGATAGCCGCCGGGCGAGCGCCGGACGATCACGGCCTCCACCGACCGCTTCCCATCCCGCACCACGGCGTCGAGGTCCTCTTCGGATGCCGCCCGAACGCCGGCGTAGTGGAGCCCCTCCAACGTTGGCGCCGCCCATTCCCGCGGGCGGGACAACAGGAATCCCTCCGCGTTCTTCTCCCGCTGCTGCTCCTTTGCCCGCCACACCTCACCAGCTGCGGCCTCGCCCCAGTCCGGTGGGCAGAGCTCCGCCTCCCCGTAGGCCCTGGCAACCAGACCCGGCACATCGGCCGGGATGCTCCACCCGTCCTTCTGCCGCGTTCCTCCGCTCAGCGGTCCCGCGGCTTCGGCGACAAGGGCAGCCGCCCTTAGCAACGCCCACTCCCCATAGATCTGCTTGGACGCGGGCAGGAACCGCGGACGGCCTCTTTCACCTGCCACCACACCCGTCACCAGTACACGCGGTTCGCCGAACGCAGACGGCCTCCGGGTGCCGCTGTGCCGGTGGAGCCGCCCGATGCGCTGCAACAGAAGGTCGACGGGAGCAAGGTCCGTGATGAGTAGATCCGCATCAACATCAAACGACTGCTCGGCAAGCTGTGTGGCGATCACCACCATCCGGCCAGGCCGCTCCTCCTTGGCCTCTGGCCCCAGCAGTCGCAGGCATGCCTCGGTGCGCTCTGCTCGGTGGGCGGCACACAACCTGCCGTGCAGCAGTTGCACCTGCCCCTCGAAACCGGCCTCCGTCAAGGCACGGTGAATGGCCTGGGCTCGGTCGACCTGGTTCACCACCACCAGCGCCACCCCGCCGTCGGCTACCTCTTCCTTCACCGCCGAGGCGAGCAGCTTCCCGTCCTGGGCGACATCGGGCAACCAGTCGATCCGCGTCGGCGTCGACGCACGCCAGGACGGCACCACTTCACACGAACTCTCTGCCACAGAAGCCCCGTTGAGGGCATAGGCCACGGTGACACACGGATAGCCGGCTGGCTCTGGCACCGGACAGACCGCATCCGCCATGCTCAGAGCGCCCGACAGATATCCATCGACGCATGCCTGCCGCTGCGCCGGCGGAAGCGTCGCCGAGAGCAGGACCACCGGGACCTTGGCCTGCCCGAGCCAGCGCAGCGCCTCCAGGAGGAACTGGCGCATATAGACGTCCGCGGCGTGCACCTCGTCCACCACCACTACCTTGCCGACCAGCCCGGCGAAGCGCAGCATCACGTGCCGCGTGCGGGTCGCCGCGTGCAGGAGGTGATCCACAGTGCCGACAGCAAAAGCCGTCAGCAGGCCCCGTTTGTTACCCAGGAACCACCGAGCCGGGCCGTCACGCCCCTCTGGAGGTTCGCAGGTTCCGGCCGATGGCCAGGAAGACAGGCCGTACTCGGCGTCCTCCTCGATCGACCCGTAGACGTCGAACGGATCCAAGGCCACCGACTCTTCGCCCTGGCCGGATTCTCCAACGGGGCCTTTGCGCTTGCTTTCCCAGATCTCCCGCCATGTCGGGTTGAATCGACGTTTCCCATGCAGTAGCGCGACCTGCGCTTCCAACTCTGGGTCGAACGTCCGCGCCCACTCCAGCACCTGCTCATACATCGGGTCGCTCGTCGCCTGCGTCGGCATGGCCACGAAGACACCGTCCAGCCCGAACCGTGCTGCCAGCACCTCGGCCGCCGCTAGCGCGGCCTTTGTCTTGCCCTCCCCCATCGGGGCCTCGGCCACCATCAGCCCCGGTACCGGCATCGACCAGGCCCGCTCAACGAGCTCCTGCTGCGAGGCCCTCGGGGACACGCCCAGCCGCCCGGTCAGAGGAGCAAGCCGACCGTCGGGAACCGCAAGTTCGTTCCACCCACCTCGCAGACCAAGCCGCTGCCACGCCGCCTCAGCCCTCTGGCGGGCTGAGGCCAGCGACACCTTCCGCGCATCTGCGATCCCCTCGAACTGCTCGCTGTCACTGGCGATCCAGTCCGCCATGACGATCAGCCCAGACAGTCCCAGTTGCTCCGCCCTGTTGAGGGCTCCCGCCGGCCGCGCATCGGCCAGATCCGCAAAGCCCACGGCTCGCGTGAAGACGTCTACGACCGCCCTCTGTGCCTCGTCCCACGCAGCTCCGCGCCCCTGCACTTCCCGATGTTTCGGCTTCAGGCCCTGGACGGAGGGAAATGTCCCGTGGTGGCCGGCCACCAACGGCCACACCCATGCCGCGCTCTCCGAACTCCCCCACTCCGCGACCAGCCTCGGCCGCAGCAACGCGGCGCCCGCCACGTCATGCCGCCACCGCTGCCGCCGGTCCGTCGGCAACCTCCCCCACCCCAGGCCCGCTGCCCTGACCGGAGCAGCCTCGGCATCGTCCAGTGCCTGGAAGGCAGGGCACGCCTTTCCGCAGTCATGAATCCCACAGATCCACATGAACCACAGACGCCCATGCCCGCCACTGACCTCCTCCAGCCGGTGCCGCAACGCAGCCGACAGGTACCGCTCCCACATCACCTCCGCCACGGCAGCGGTGTCCAGCAAATGCCCGAGCAGCAGGTGCGTCCGCCCGCCGTTCCGCGCCGCGGACTTCCCCCATAACCGAGACACCCTGGCAACCGTCTCCTCCGACAGCCCCATCCACCGCATCAAGTCGACAATCGACCGCATGTGCTCCACCAGCCCAGCCCCCTCCGTACAGTGGATCCGCACCATAGACCCGCCCACTGACATCGACCGTGGACACATGCCCCGACCCCCGACACTGGCAAATGAAAACCGGCCGCACCGCTAGCATCCACGCAGGTCAAGAAGTGTCGTCCCCGCACCTGCGGGGGTAGTTCCTCCTTGACCTTGCGGCCCCGGATCGTTCCCTCGTCGTCCCCGCACCTGCGGGGGTAGTTCGGTGACTACGCCCATCGTGGCTGTGTCCTGGTCGTCGTCCCCGCACCTGCGGGGGTAGTTCCGTACCGCCGCCAACGCCACCGCGCACCGCAAGGTCGTCCCCGCACCTGCGGGGGTAGTTCCGGGGGTGTCTCGGCTCGGGCGAATCGGTACATGTCGTCCCCGCACCTGCGGGGGTAGTTCCTTGTCCGGGTCAAGGATCGGCGCGCCTTCGGGGTCGTCCCCGCACCTGCGGGGGTAGTTCTCTGCCACCTCGCCCGTTATCCCGGCTCCGGCGGTCGTCCCCGCACCTGCGGGGGTAGTTCGGTGCACGACGGTCTGCCGGACCACCCGAAGGTGTCGTCCCCGCACCTGCGGGGGTAGTTCGCTGGCACACCTCTATCCACGCTGCCGTGGTGGGTCGTCCCCGCACCTGCGGGGGTAGTTCGACGAGGAGATCGAGCCGGCGCGAAACCGGTATGTCGTCCCCGCACCTGCGGGGGTAGTTCCCCCCTGACGCGTCTTCGCGCGTTCCTCGATCCGTCGTCCCCGCACCTGCGGGGGTAGTTCTCGGCCGCCGCGGTTGAGCTGCCAGCCGAAGGAGTCGTCCCCGCACCTGCGGGGGTAGTTCCGGGCTCAGGGGCACGCACCGGGGCCGGGACGGGTCGTCCCCGCACCTGCGGGGGTAGTTCCTGTTCCCAGGCTGCGGCTGGGGGCGATCCGGAGTCGTCCCCGCACCTGCGGGGGTAGTTCTCCCCCTCCCAGCGCCCGGTCCGCGCCGTGTGGGTCGTCCCCGCACCTGCGGGGGTAGTTCCTTACGTACCACGTCGAACATGGGCCTGTAGCGGTCGTCCCCGCACCTGCGGGGGTAGTTCGCACAGCAAGGTGAACAGCTTCACCCTCGACGAGTCGTCCCCGCACCTGCGGGGGTAGTTCCGAGCCTTTGTAGGCGATACGGCGCAAGGTTCCGTCGTCCCCGCACCTGCGGGGGTAGTTCGCCCTCCTTCACCTCGGCCCGAGGTCACCGTCAGTCGTCCCCGCACCTGCGGGGGTAGTTCCCGGTCGATCTGCCGCTTGGCCCGCTTCTGGACGTCGTCCCCGCACCTGCGGGGGTAGTTCTCTCCTTCTCCGCTCGCTGGCCCTTGGTACGGCGTCGTCCCCGCACCTGCGGGGGTAGTTCCGGCTTGGGCGCGCTTGTTCGGCGTGACGTCGTGTCGTCCCCGCACCTGCGGGGGTAGTTCGTCTGGAGCCAGCCTCCCCCACCTCACCGAGGCGTCGTCCCCGCACCTGCGGGGGTAGTTCTGACACGGTCCCTCCCGCCCGGCACCACCGAGGGTCGTCCCCGCACCTGCGGGGGTAGTTCGCGGGGGGTGGGCTGGGCGGTGGGGCTGCTGTGGGTCGTCCCCGCACCTGCGGGGGTAGTTCGCTGACCGTCCCGCGCCCAGTGCCGTTCCATCAGTCGTCCCCGCACCTGCGGGGGTAGTTCCCGCCCCGGAGACCCGCTATGACCGTCACTGGAGTCGTCCCCGCACCTGCGGGGGTAGTTCCTCTCCCGCGTAGAACTTCGACGCCCAGAACCGGTCGTCCCCGCACCTGCGGGGGTAGTTCCTCCAAGCGGCGTCCCTGCGGTTGGCGCGTGCCGTCGTCCCCGCACCTGCGGGGGTAGTTCCTGACCGCCGTGCCTCACGGAGGGGACGCATGAGTCGTCCCCGCACCTGCGGGGGTAGTTCGCTTGCCCCTCTCGCGAAGGCCACCCTCGCCGAGTCGTCCCCGCACCTGCGGGGGTAGTTCGATCCCTGACAAGACCGTACGCGTTCAGATGAAGTCGTCCCCGCACCTGCGGGGGTAGTTCTTGATTGAGCATCATTCGGCGCACCATAAAGGGGTCGTCCCCGCACCTGCGGGGGTAGTTCGCCGCGTACCAACGCCAGCTGGTGGCGGCCCGGGTCGTCCCCGCACCTGCGGGGGTAGTTCGCCGCCCCCGGCACCGAAGCCTGAATTGCCCACGTCGTCCCCGCACCTGCGGGGGTAGTTCGGGCGGCACGGTCCGCGGGTACCTGCTCCACCGGTCGTCCCCGCACCTGCGGGGGTAGTTCGATCCACGGCATCACCACCGACCGGGCCCGCGCGTCGTCCCCGCACCTGCGGGGGTAGTTCCTACCCCAGAGACGCCAATCATCACTAACCACTGTCGTCCCCGCACCTGCGGGGGTAGTTCCGTCGGCACGGACACCCTGGATATCGCCCCGACGTCGTCCCCGCACCTGCGGGGGTAGTTCCGACGATCGGGGCGCCGCCGCCTCCGCACCACAGTCGTCCCCGCACCTGCGGGGGTAGTTCGGCCGAGGAGTCAGAGAGCCACGCCAGCTGAAGGTCGTCCCCGCACCTGCGGGGGTAGTTCGTTTTCCGTCGACAGCAGCACCACGATCATCGCGTCGTCCCCGCACCTGCGGGGGTAGTTCCTTCGGGACCGGGGGCCGCCGTCGGGTCGGGTGGTCGTCCCCGCACCTGCGGGGGTAGTTCCTGTCAGATGAGTGTCAGAGAGGGGCTGTTCCGGTCGTCCCCGCACCTGCGGGGGTAGTTCCACTCCTTTCGTACGGGTGGCCGCCCGCGGGCGGGTCGTCCCCGCACCTGCGGGGGTAGTTCTTCACCCAACGCGTCCAGGCCCTCACCGGAACCGTCGTCCCCGCACCTGCGGGGGTAGTTCCGGCACCAACGCCTTGAGTTCGCGGGAGCCCTTGTCGTCCCCGCACCTGCGGGGGTAGTTCGTCCGTCCGCGGGTTGACCAGGTTCGGAGAGAGGTCGTCCCCGCACCTGCGGGGGTAGTTCGTCCCTGATGCCGTACGCCGGGGGGATCATCACGTCGTCCCCGCACCTGCGGGGGTAGTTCGGTGTCCACCCGGGGTGTCCACCGGCAACAGCCGTCGTCCCCGCACCTGCGGGGGTAGTTCTGGGGGCAGGGCGCGAAGCTGGGTGGCGGCGGGGTCGTCCCCGCACCTGCGGGGGTAGTTCCCAGCTGCCGATCGCCGCCTCACCCCCGCAACCGTCGTCCCCGCACCTGCGGGGGTAGTTCGTTGTGCAGCCTCGCGCTGACCAGCTCTACCGAGTCGTCCCCGCACCTGCGGGGGTAGTTCCCCGCGGGATTCGCCCCCGAGCCCGCAGACCCAGTCGTCCCCGCACCTGCGGGGGTAGTTCCCTCGAACGCCACCGACTCCACCGGCTCTGGTGGTCGTCCCCGCACCTGCGGGGGTAGTTCGCCACCGGCGAGGTCGACGCCCAAGAGGCGACGGTCGTCCCCGCACCTGCGGGGGTAGTTCGCCACCGGCGAGGTCGACGCCCAAGAGGCGACGGTCGTCCCCGCACCTGCGGGGGTAGTTCCCGGCTCGGGTACCGGGCCGGCGCTCCGTACAGGTCGTCCCCGCACCTGCGGGGGTAGTTCCCCTGCCCTCTCTCAGCGCTTCCTCGGTGAGATGTCGTCCCCGCACCTGCGGGGGTAGTTCCGTGCTCCTCGGATGTACGTTCGCTCACCCCTGGTCGTCCCCGCACCTGCGGGGGTAGTTCGCCCTACTGCGCTGGCCCGTATTGCCAACTGCGGTCGTCCCCGCACCTGCGGGGGTAGTTCCCCCCGGCACCGACGCCCGAGCGGAAGCGCGAGGTCGTCCCCGCACCTGCGGGGGTAGTTCCTCGACGGACGCGGAGCGGGAGATCTACCGGCTGTCGTCCCCGCACCTGCGGGGGTAGTTCTTTCAGAAGGCCAGCCGCGGCGGTGCCGCCACTGTCGTCCCCGCACCTGCGGGGGTAGTTCGGTCATGTTCGGCGCCACGACGGGAATCCTGCTGTCGTCCCCGCACCTGCGGGGGTAGTTCGCCGAACACCACCCCCCACACCCCCCTCTGCCGGTCGTCCCCGCACCTGCGGGGGTAGTTCCCCACGTGAGCGACGCTCACGTCCCCCGCATCCGTCGTCCCCGCACCTGCGGGGGTAGTTCTTCCCATTCGCGGGCGACGGCCTGTACCCGGTCGTCGTCCCCGCACCTGCGGGGGTAGTTCCAGGGGGCGGACTTGCGAGTGGCTCGGACGTTGGTCGTCCCCGCACCTGCGGGGGTAGTTCCTCGTCTCGACTTGCGTGGCGCGCGCTGCGCATGTCGTCCCCGCACCTGCGGGGGTAGTTCCCAGACTGAGGAGTGACCTTGAACTTCCTGAAGAGTCGTCCCCGCACCTGCGGGGGTAGTTCCCCGGCCGCATCGACGTTCACGTACAGCGGGGTGTCGTCCCCGCACCTGCGGGGGTAGTTCCGCTTCGGGGTCGGTGGTGGCGCAGGGCATGAAGTCGTCCCCGCACCTGCGGGGGTAGTTCCCCGGCCGCATCGACGTTCACGTACAGCGGGGTGTCGTCCCCGCACCTGCGGGGGTAGTTCCGCCCAGTGGATCGGCACCACCACCGGCCGCATGTCGTCCCCGCACCTGCGGGGGTAGTTCCCCCTGTGCGTCGTGTGCCTGGCCGAGGTCCGGTCGTCCCCGCACCTGCGGGGATAGTTCGTCCGCGACGTTCGCTGCCTCCTCGATCCACACGTCGGCCCCGCACCTGCGGGGTAGTTCACCCGCCTTTCGCGGTTTTCGAACAAGTGTTCAGTTGTCCCCGCACCTGCGGGGGTAGTTCGTCGAGGCGCTCGCCGACGAGATCGCCGAACGGGTCGTCCCCGCACCTGCGGGGGTAGTTCGGACGACAGGTCCACGCTCAGCGCCGGTGCCTCGTCGTCCCCGCACCTGCGGGGGTAGTTCGGCCAAAGGGCTGGAGACCCAATACGGTCGAGCGTCGTCCCCGCACCTGCGGGGGTAGTTCGCCGCTGCACAACTGCGTCGAGGCCGCGGGCCGGTCTTCCCCGCACCCGCGGGGGTAGTTCGAGCCGTCTCCGGCCTACCCCACATAGGAGACAGTCGTCCCCGCACCCGCGGGGGTAGTTCGGCTGTGGCGAGGCAGGCTGCATGCCACACACGGGCGTCCCCGCACCCGCGGGGGTAGTTCCCCCATCTCCTCAACGAACCGGGTGGCCATCTCGTCGTCCCCGCACCCGCGGGGGTAGTTCCGTGATGCCGGTGACGGGCGGACGAGTCGGCCTGTACGCCGGGTTCTGTCCCGCTAGCGAGTGGATCACGCTCTGACCTGCTGGTTAGCGCGCTCAGAGGGCTTCCGTCGCACTCCCAGCGACTTCTCAGGGACTTTCAGCCAAGATCCGTGAACCACGCTTCGATAGCGGCGAGACCGCGCGCTCCGGCCTCCGGCATGAAGTGCGTGTAGGTCCGGGGGGGGTGAACGCTGGATCGGAGTGACCGAGCCACTTCGCAAGCGACACGATCGACTCGCCCGCTTCGAGCATCACCGAGGCGTAAGTATGACGCAGGACGTGAAAGCCGTGCTCACGGCTCGGCTCCCACACTCGCGTGGCCTTCTCCCCCTTCTCCCGCTTCGGGAGAGGGAGAATCACCCCAGCCTTGGCCAGGGCCGGCTTCCAAGACTTGGTGTTCCACGTAGTCCGGTTGATTGCTCCGCCACGGGTTGTGGTGACCAGCAACGGCACCGTCACCTTGCGGCGCTCGTCCCGGGGAACATCTGGCTCTTCAGGATCGAGCCACGGCAGGGTCACCTCGATCGTCTCAAACTGCTCCTGGTGCACCAGCACCCGCTTCGCGAGGGCCTCCGTCACCGGTACGTCGCGCTCAGTGCCGCCCTTCGGTGGACCGAAGTAGAGCTGCGACTTGTACCGCAGAATCTGCCGCTCAATATGGACGAAGTCACCCCGCACGTCATCGGCGGAGAACCCGAACGCTTCCCCTTATCGCAGCCCGCACCCGACTCCGAGGTCAGCTGTGATCTGGTACCGCTTGGGAAGCTCTGCCCGCACCGCGTGGACTCGGCCCTGCGTCCAGGAGCGCGCCCTCCGCTCGGGCTTCTTGGGTGGCTTGATCGTGCTGTTGCCCTTGCATGGGTTACGGAAGAGACGCTTGTCCTCGACCGCGGCCTGCATGATCGCCTTTAGGTACACCCATGCGATGTACGCAGTGCCCGAACCCACTTCGCGCTGCACATCGGCCGACCACTTCCGCAGTTCGGCGACGCCGACATCGCGGAGTGCCAGTTCTCCGAGGTGCGGAAGCACCTGTCCCCAGATCCGGTACTCCATGCTCTCCAATGTCTGGGCTGGGTGTATCTGGGCCGGCCACCAATGCTTTTCGACATACTCACGCACGGTGATCTCGCCGTCGCGTGGATCGACGAAGTCACCGCGGCGCGAGTCCGTCTGCGTCTCGGCCAACCACGCCTTGGCATCCGCGACCGTCTCGAATGAGCGGTCGCGTACGCCCGGAATTCCCTTGACCCGGTAGCGGGTGCACTTCCCCCAGAGCGCAGTTCGCTCACGCTTACCCGTCTCCTTGTTCGGTCGCTTCTTGAGCCACCTGTCCTCTATTTACCCCGCCATGCGAGACCTCCATTTGTTCCGGCGGCTGGCCCGCTCAGCGCATCCCGGCGCTGCGCAACACACACAGACGACCTCCGTGCGCATCAAATTCCGGATGCAGCCGACGTCTTCAACTTTTGTTCTGCGGACAGGGCCACCGACGTCGAGCCGCACCAGAAACGCCTCTTGCGGTTAAGCAGCGCGACGCGCAGGACGCCGGTGCGGCGCCTTGCGCACCGGATTGAGGGCCGGGTTTGACCGCGAATCGGCGTTCTGCTGTTCCGTCAGCCATGTATCCAGCAGGTCTCGGCGATACATGACCCGCCCACCGGGGCCCATGCGGAAACTGGGCGGTCCCTGCCGCCGATGGCGCCAGACGTACAGAGTGTTCACCGAGATTCCCATGTACCTGGCTGCGTTCTGTACGTTCAAGAACGCTGCCTCGCCAGTGGGCTGTGTGTGGTTGCGCATCGCGAATCTCCCGATGAAACGTCGTCGGTCAGGTGGGCCTTTGATCGCCCACCGCCCCCGCGCGGCGCAGTACAGGACACCGCTCACGGGGGAGGATCAGGATCCGGAGAATCGCGGGTTTGGTGAAGCCGGGATTTGGTGATAAATAGCGCTCCCCGGCAGACCAAGGAGGCTCGACTCCGCACCAGGACGGTGCCGCTGGGCTCCGTCTCTCCAGTCAGCTGCGGGCCAGATGGGGAAATCGGTAAGGTGAAATGCAGCCCCGCGTCCGTGGCTGTCCGCATTGAGGTGTGGCGCCTGGATCCTGGCCATGGCCTCCTCGAGAAGCCAGGTGCATCACGGCCTGCCCCGCGGCGGCCAGCGGATTCGCGCGGTGGTGCCAGGTATACCTGCGTGCTTAGCCCGCTGCGGAAGCGCCCAACGGCGTGATCCGCGCCAATCTTTGTCAGTGCCAACGCCAACGCTTAGATTGCAAGCTTGGATGGTGTGCAGCAGTCCTGCGTGCGGGAAGCACAGGCCCTGGCTGAGCGATACAAGAGCGTGAGTTTCGAGGCGGTCTGTCACGGCGTCCTGCATCTGCTTCTGGACCCACCGCGGCGAACCATCGATGTCGGCGCCGGATCCACACCCTGAACCCAGCACGCCAACGCGAATCACGTCGATCAGGCGGATGCCATTCGCGGGAGCGAGGCGGGTGGCGTAGCCTCCGGACAGACCGCGCCACGAAAGTCCACCCGCCCGAGGAGTGAGGTGCATGTCCGTTCGATCGCCGCGGCCTCCTGGAGCGGCCTGCCGCTCTCGCGCGGCGGCCGCCGTCATCTCGACCGTGTCCGCCGCGGCCATCGCTGTCGTCATCAACATCTGGACGACCAGCTGGACTTGGCCCGCCGGGGCCGGCCTCGTCACACTGCTTGTGATCCAGGCACTCTTCGAATGGAGCCGGGCCCGCGCCGCCGACGACACCCCTTCGTCACCGTCCCGCTTGACGGTGGAGCAGCACTTCGCGGACGTCTCGGACAGCAGCATCACCGCGGCCCGCCGTCCCGCGGGAGGCAGTGACGCCGAAGTACGGCAGCGTCTAGGTTCGGTGACCCGGTCCACAATCGTCGGCATTGACGGCAACAGCAACCAGTGACGCTCGACAAAGGGCCGGGGGTCCCGGCAGACTTAACCAGGCAGTCCGGCTCTTTCGTCGGACGCGAATGGGCACTGGCCGAAATCGCATCCTGGTACAAGACCGACGAACCGCTACTCGCCGTATCGGCCGAACCAGGCGTAGGCAAATCTGCGCTCGCGGTACGGCTGGCCCAGATCTCGCTCGGTGACGTGCCGTCGACACAGGGACTTGGACCGGGCTGGCTGCACGCGTACCACTTCTGCCAGGCCCAACGATTCAGTTCGCTGAACGTTCGCAGTGTGCTGGAACAGGTGGCCGGACAGTTGTGCGCCACGCTCCCGGGATACGCCGAAGCGGTGGCGGACCGCGCTCCGGCCACCATTATTGCGGTCAACCAGGAGTTCACGGGGCCCGTGCGGGACTCCACCGTGATCGGAATCAACCGGCTGGTCCTCCCCGACGTCGAACCGCTTCAGCTGCTGGATAGTCTGTTCCGACAGCCGCTGTCCGAACTCGGGGCCGAGGCCGTCGTCCTGATCGACGCTGTGGACGAGGCCGAAGAACAGATCAGTGGTCCGCGGACGCTCGTCTGGCTGCTGTCCACGCTGCGCACCGAGCCCATACCAGGGCTACGTCTTGTGCTCACCGCACGCAACGGCCCTACTGCTGAGTGTTTCTCTCATGGTCGGCGATTGCGGCTGCTGCACGACGAACCTGCAGGGACGGACGACGTGCGCACATACCTCCAGGGACGCCTCCACGGCAGAGGAATCGCTGATCCCACTCGTGTCGCACAATCGATCGCTCAAGTAGCCGACGGCAACTTTCTGTTCGCCACCCTCGCCGCGTCCGAGGATTCCGAATTGCTGCGTCGCCTTGCCTCGGGCGAGCGTGCTCTGCCGCACGGGCTCGCGGACCTCTACAGCAGTTTCCTCGACCGTCAAGTGACTGCCGACCCCAGCCGGTGGCGCGAGGTAATCCGCCCGGTTCTCGGTCTCCTGGTACAGAGTCGAGGCGATGGATTCACACGGCATCAGCTAGCCCAGCTGTCCGGTCTTTGTCAATCAGCCGTTGACGATGCATTGGAGCTGTGTGCTCCTTATCTACGGGGTTCGTGGCCCGACGGACCCTTTCTCCCCTTCCACGGGTCATTGCGCGACCATCTCCGCTCGGCGTCCCGACACGGCGTCTACCCGCGAGAGTCGACAGAGCGGGTCATCGCGACGTTCCGCGCCGATATCACCGATCCCCATGGCGTGGAGCATCTCTTGGGCTACATGGCCGACCGTGTTCGGCTCATGCCCCCCGGCACAGGCAGCGAGCACACCGCCGAACACGACCGACGGGAACCACGAGAACTGCGCGAACTGGAGGAGACCGTCACCGACTGCGGCTATCTGAACGCGCGCATCACCGCGACAGGCGTGGACTCACTCCTGAACGAGATCACTGCTCTGCATGACCTCCTCCCGGAGAACCCGGTACTCGGTTCAATGCGCGGAGTTCTCGGACGTCAAGCGCACAACCTGCGCGGTGAATCCGGACCGATGACATCGTTCACCACCCAGCAACTCCTGTACGAGTGCTCGGTGAGCGGTCATTCCGATCTCTGCCGCATCGGTGGTCCCGAACACAAGCCGGTCATCGCGACCTTGTGGAGCGCCGCGAGCGGAAACTCCCGGCTGTTGTCTCACACGCTCGCCACCAGTGAATACTCCGTAGATGCCTTGGCTATGTCCGAGGACGGAACCAGAACGGCGCTCTGCGGATACACCTGGCACGGGAACGACATGCACAAGACCGTCCAGGTCTTCGACACGGAAACTGGTTCGGCGATTCGAGAGTTCTCGCTTGGCGAGAACAAGATGAAGGTGTTCAGTCTCCGATTCACCAACGACGGTCGGCGACTCGTAGCCCTGCGGATAGACGGAACGGGCATGGTCTGGGACCTGTCCTCCGGAACCGGGAAACCGGTGGCGCCCGACAAGTTCACCGAACTCCAGCCCACCTCCCAGCCTACGGAACTCCCGCCCTACGTCATCCCTGGGCAGGTCGGCCCGCTGGATCTTGCCGAGTTGACCGCGGCGGTCACCCCGGATCACCGGTACGCGGCCGTCTGCGCGGATCCCTTCCACTCAGTGATCGTGTGGGACCTCGACAAACGCACCACGCTGGGGCGCTACGACACCGACCTCGTCTGCTCCCTGGCCATCTCACCTGACGGCCGGCGAGTGGTCGTGGGCTCGGCCCTCGGGGGAGCCCATGTCCTAAGCCCGCTGTCTCCCGCGCCGCGACTCTCACTGGACGGGCACAGGGGCGCCGTGCGCACGGGGTCGTTGTGCGACGGCCGTGCGGCGACACTGGGGAAAGACGGAGAACTGAAAATCTGGGACGTCGCCACGGGCCGACTGCTGCGAACGATGGGCACGCCAACGATACCGGGCGGCGTAGATGCCATCGCCTTGGACGACGAGGCCAACCTGTGCGTCGTGGGTACCAGCGGCGGCAGCGCCACACTCCTTGACCTGCGGCTTTCGTCCCCGATCCGCCCACTCTTGGTCTACGGCAACCCCTGCGACGAAACCTGGCGGACGCGTGACGGCGCCCGGGACGAGGCGCTACCTCCCTTGGGCGCCGGTGACTGCCCACGCGAGCACTGGCCGACGCGCGTCAACGACCGCCATGGCTCCCCCATATCGGCCCTCGACATCTCACCTGACGGCCGCCGCATCGTGACTGGAACCTTCAACGGCGTGGTGCGTGTCTGGGATGCGGACACCGGCGATCTCGTACGCGAGGTGACACGGGCCGGGCACCTCGTCCAAGCCGCACGATTCACGCCGGATGGAAACCACCTCATCACCGTCGCCCAACTCGGCGGCCCTTTCCTCCCACGGTGGGAGGCAGTGGAAGAGTGGAACCTCGACACCGGCGAGCTGACCCAGGTTCTGTGGCCCGACGAGAACCACCCGCCCTTCCCTCTCCCCGCCGACGACACGGTCGCCGCTCTCACCAGAGACGGCCGCTACCTCGCAACCGGGCACCGCAGCGGCACGATCACGGTGCACGACCTAGCCGCCCGGCAACGAGTCGGCCGCCTGATACTGCACGGCGCCATCACGTGCCTGGCCTTCGATGGATCGCGACTCCTGGCAGGCACGGCCAACGGTGACGTCACACTGACTGATGTGCGGTCGGCGCCTGAGTCAGCGCGCGGTTGAGTGTGCGATCGGCTTCTCCCACACATACGCCTGCTGCCGGCTCCCCCGCGACGGGCTCCCCGGCTCACCCGTCCCGCTGCCCGGAATCGGGGCGGCACGGAGCACTGGACCCGCTCGCTGTTGCCTGCCTCGCCTACGACGGGGAGATCCCGATCGAGGTCGATTCTGAGTACCTGCCCAAGGAACTTCTGCAGTTCGGCTGGGCCGGCGAGGTCGACGCTTGAGCTACGACCGGCCGATCGCAGAACTCGCGCCACTCAACCACCGCATTCCTACGGCGCGATGACGACCCACGCACCGGAGTAATGCTTCCCCCGGGTCCCGCAGGCCGTGGTCATCGCCCGCAGTGTGGGCAGCGGCGGCTCGGACGGCCTCGGGTCTCGATGACGACCCCCTGCTCCCACATCCGCTTCAGCTGGTAGCTCACGGTGGAGACGGAGATCCCGGAAGCGGCGGCGAGTTCGCGCATCGATGGCGGCTCCCCGTACTCGGCGACCCAGGCGCGGGCGCTGCGAAGGAGACGCACCTGGCGATCGGTGAGCGTCATGGCCGCGTCTCGGTTCGGGTACGGGCGATCTCCTTGAGGGCCATCCGGGCCGCTGGTGTCCCGGCCGGGGTCTGCCAGTACGGATGGGCGGCGATCCGCGTGGACAGCTGCTGCAGCCGACGACGGTGCGCGGCCGTGGCGTCTGTCAACGACGGATCGGCGAGCAGCCAGTATGTGGCGTACCACTCGGCCTGGACTTCCACGAGATCGCGGGGGAAGGTGTGGTTCATGAAGCAGAGTAGATCGCATGTTCGAATTTGGTGGCAAAGGGCCAGGCTGACGCCCTGATCGCGAGTGAGTGTGACTGAGCGCTCTACCTGGCGGATCTGAGCGCGACACCTGGCCAGTGCATCGCTGAGCTCATGGCCCAAGTCGTGCCGCTGTGGGTTCTTCGGCAGATTTCGTTGCCGCGACTGCCCGCAGTCACGGTTCGGATTCTTCGCAGGTCAGGCCCCTCCAGCTACGGTGTCTGGCTCGCCGGTAGCTGGCGAGTGCGCACCTGCACCCCACCATGCGCCGGCATGCCTCGCGTGGCGTACTGGTGATCGGGGCCCCGTCACAGGAGGAACCATGGTGGAGGCACCAACGTATCGGACGATTTTCGTGGCGTACCCGTGGACCTTGGTTCGACCGAGTCGGCCGGAGTACAAGAGGGCTCTCAAGGAGGTTGAGAAAGGCTTCCAGGTGAAGTTCCAGTTCGCCGAGGTGTCCTTGTCGTCGGGGACGGTGCTGGACAAGATCAGGGGGATGATCGCTTCTGCGGCGTTCGGGATCTACGACTTCACGGGGTGGAATCCGAATGTGACCTTGGAGTACGGCCTGGCGCTCGGAATGGGGCGCAGGGCGTTCATCGGGTTCAACCCAGCCGTGACTCCGGCGAAGAACGTGCCCAGCGATGTCCAGGGATGGGACCGGTTCCAGTACCAAGACCTGGACGATCTGGTGCGGGAAGTGGAGAGCATCGTCATTGACCAGCTCGGTGTCATGAGTCCGGCGGACCAGTTCGAGGAGGAGCGCCTATCGGTGGTGCACGCCGTCACTGAGCAGCCGGGGATGTTGCTCCGGGGCGTCGCGGCGGCCGTGGGCAAGGACAAGGAGCTGGTCAAGGTCCTGCTTAAAAGAAGCGTCGGGGACGCCGGCGAGCTGGAGACGCAGGGAGCCACCAGAGGCACGCGGTACTTCCCGAAGACAGCTTGACCAGCACTCTGGCCGTGGCTGTTGGGCCCGCCGAGCGGAGCGCGCTAGTTGGCGGATGAGTCCTTGAGTTGGCGCGGGGGAGCGATTCAGTTGGCGGAGCCTGCTCACCTGGATGGGCCGCATCGGAAATGCGGTGGTGCCGGTGCCCATGCGCCGTGAGATGCACGGCGCTGAGCGCTGTGGTGGACTGGAATAGTCCGAGGGTCCAGCTCGGGGTGGGCCGACGCACCTACGGAGCCACCGGACATGACACGGAATGCCAATGCCTGCCTAACAATCGCCCTTGCCGCGGCTCTGGTGGTGCCTGCCGGACTTTCCGTGAGTCTGCCGTCCATACCTGCCTCCGCAGCCACTACGTGCCCGGTTCACTTCCTGGGCCTGCACGGCTTGAATGAGTCGAGCGATCTGCGATCTGATCCCATTAACGAGACCTGGAAGACGTTCGAGGCCGCGGTCGCCGCGAAGGCGGCCCGACCAATTCGGGATCTCATCTTCTTTCCCAAGGTGACGACGCAGGAATTCCTGGGCAAGACGTTCAAGAGCCGGACCGGGGTTGAGCCAGATGTGAACGCAGGCGTCTCGGCAGTCCAGCGAGCCATGGACCGGGCTGTCAGACAGTGTCCGTCCACGAAGTTCGTGCTCGCCGGCTACTCCTTGGGCGCATGGGTCGTCGACAAATTCCTACTAACCGACCCTCGCCGTCGGCCCCTTGTACTCGCGGCCCAGCTGTATGGCGACCCGCAGTGGAACGATCCCGGAAAGGGGCAAGGGCTGGCCGCCATCCTCGGCCGCGGCCTGCATACCCCCTACCCTCCATTCCCCGACCGGGTACAGAGCCTGTGCAACCACCGTGATCCGGTCTGCGGGACCGGCTACCGAGCCGGGACACTGGACCTCACGCTCCGGGCGGTGGATCTGAAAAAAGACGTGAAGTGCCCCGGCTCCGCCCACTGCTATTCCGGCCGGTCTACCACGCAGGGTGGGCAGTTCCTAGCCTCCAGAGCCAACGTCGACTGGAACAACCGCACTTACCGTTTGACCTGTGACGACATAGTCAGCAAGGCGGTACCGGTCTCGGTACGCAACGGCCAAGGGGACGCGCGAGGAAGCGGTATCGGGGACTATGACCGCTGGCAGGTACAGATTCAGCGGATCACCCGGGGCACAGTGCCGCGCCTCGGTGATGTGACCGCCGTGCTGTTCTCCTGCAGCCCCCAGCCGAGCAACTTCAGGCTCCAGGAGCTGCGCATCTACCGCACGACTGACGGCCGGGAGGTCGGCCGCACACCAACGTTCCAAGTCGCCGAACTTTCCCCGCAGTACCAACCGGACACCGTGAGGTTCCGCAGCGGACGCCTCATGGCAGACGTCAAGTTCTACGGGCCGGGCGACAGCCATGCCACCGGCCCGTCAATACTCCGCCACGTCACCTGGCGATGGGACGGCAGCCAGTTCGTCAAGCAGTCCCAGATCGACGCCAAGAAGCCCAACCGGACTGAACTCAGCACACAACGCGTCACCGTCAACGGAATTGGCCCCTTGCAGATGGGCATGACCCGCACCGAAGCCGAACGGGCGATCGGAGCCCGCATCCCCGAAGGGCCAGGCGGCCCGGACTGTAAGGACCTGTCCATCGAAGGGGGGCCGGAGGGACTGCTGCTGCGCTTCAGCAATGACGACCGACTCGTCGCGATCTCTGTCCTCTCACCCGCGTCAATCTCGACCGCATCGGGAATCCATCGGGGCAGCACACGAGACGAGGTACTGACGACATACGCCAGGGAAATCAAGGAGCCAAACACGGACGAACTCGTCTTCACTCCAAGCGGAGCACAGTTCCAAGGCAAGGTCATCACCTTCGCCATGGACGACAACGGCGAGGTGGACCGCTTCATAGCCGGTGAAAAGGAGTTCGCTATCCCCCTTCCCTGCGGTAGCGATTGAGGCCGATCTGATTCCTTAGCACAGGTGACGTCGTCAGCAGAACAGCCACGTCGTAGCGGCTTGCGGACTGAGCGCTGTAGTTGGCGAGTGAGCCGTTGACTTGGCGGGCCTGAGTGCTTGAGTTGGCGGGCAGGGCAGCGGGCTGGCTGGCCGTCGGCGGTCAGCCGGGCGCGGTCGCAGGTGCGCAGAACGGGCGGGTGACGGAGGCGATGACGCCGACGAGGCGCAGGCCGCCGTTGACGAGCCGGCGTTCGGCGGGGGGCTAAGCCGCGCTGCTCGTCACCATCGGGAGTCAGCTCGAAGCGGGTGCGGAGGAGGCGAGGATGTCGTCGGCGGTGATCCGGCCATCTCCCTTCCAGCCGTGCTGGGCGTGCAGGGGCATCTGCTCGATGAAGCGCAGTTCGTAGTCGTGCTCCACCGTCCATGCCAGGTGTTTCGGCGGCCTCGTCGGCGTTGAAGCCGGGCACCAGGGCAGTGGCCATGCGCTTGACCTCGATGCCGTTGGTGGTCAGCGACATCTGGGGCGCAGGGTGAGGGCGGCGGCGCGCTCTTCGAGGCCGGGACACAGCAGGGCTTCGCCACCGGTGAAGTTGACCTCCTCCATAGCGAGGGAGGTGGCTGCGATGTCGATCACGAGGACGATCTCGTCGTGTGCGAGCCGGGTCAGGCTCGGCAAGCCACTGCAGGCCCTCTTCCGGGATGCAGTACGTGCAGCGCAAGTTGCACCGGTCGGTCAGCGAGACCCTCAAGCCCGGCGGAGGCAACGGGCAACAGCTCTCACGCGCGGGCTGCTGCTGACCTGTCCCTGGTACAACCGCGAGGTCGACTCGGCGACGCTGCGGATGACCGGGATGACCTGGGACGGCGTCTACCTCGTGAAGAACGGCGAGGTCACCGGCGAGGTGGACAACTTCCGGTTCCACGAGTCACCGGTGGGGCTGCCGGGGTGGGGCGTACGGAGAAGACGCTGCCGAGGAAGGACGCGGCGGACATGTAGTCGCCGGCGATGGCCAGGCCGTTCTGGAAGCCCGCATCCAGAAGAGGCTGTAGAGCACCGCAGGTTGGCGAAGGCGGCGACCGTCCAGGCCAGCGACACCCGGCCGGCCACGTCCAGGTCTCGGGGAGGGTGACCACGCCGATAGGTAGGGCACCGGTGCCGACGGTCGCCCAGCGGGTCGCGTTGACCTCCTGCTACTTGTCTGCCATCCACAACATGGCGCCGAGCTGCGTCAGCGACGAAGGACAAGGCCAGGACAGGCCGACGACGACCGCAGGAACCGCGTCAAGGGGCGACCGGCAGCAGGGCAGCCAGCCGGAGCGGGTGGCGCTGCCTGCCCGGGAGGATCACTGGTTAGCCCAGTACGAGTACTCCGATGATCGCCCACAGCCAGCCGTACGCCGCCTACCGGATATGGCCTACGCGTTATGACGTGGCACGTTCGCTCAGGTGGCAGGGCCCCGGACCTATGGCGGCGGAGGCGCGGCGTAACGTCGATGTGCCTGGGGCGCGGTTTTCCCAACGGGTACGGGCCGAGGAGAGTCCGATGCGGTCGGATGGTGGAATGTGATGCGGAAGCGGCATAGCGACGGCAGCACCGAGGCTTCCGGATCACCGGGGCTCGGACAGGTCTCTCCACCAGGGACGCTGACGGCCAGACAGCACAGCAAGGACGGCACGGCCTAGAACACTTGCACCCAGGTTGCGCCCTCATACGGCCGCTGGCGGCGCATCACCGGCACGGCGCCCCGTCCACGGAGTCGTTCACCTCGACGGATCCTCCACAGGCGGGTCCAGCAAGGCCCAACAAGGCTGCTGACCTCAAGAAAAGCTCAGATCAATCATGCGGTTCCGGTGCACCGCGCAACATTCCCCATGCTAAATCTATGTGCGCGCTCCGCATCCCCCGTCGGAGCGACGGACTGACGCCGGGCGGCTCCCGTCGGGGCTGTCTGGCGTCGCCTGCCTAGGGGGCCTTTTGTACTCACCAGACGAAGGGTGAAGAAATGACTGACCTCCAGCAGAACCCTCGCAAGGGTTGGACTGGCCCCGAGAAGTGGCAGGTTTGGATCGGGCTGCTCGGCTTAGTTGTCGCAGTCACTGGATGTGTGGGGCAGCTCGTTCGATAGGGCACCCACCCATGAGACGGTCGCGGGACCGGCACTGCACGCGCAGAAGCCCGGTCGACAGCTAGGCGACCGGGCTTGTGAACCGCATTGGAGGGTCTGGCTCGGGGTGTCTCCCAAGTCGGGCCCTCCAATGTCGCTCGGGATTGGGTGGAGGTTGGCACCCCCCGTTCGACAGGAAGAAATGTACCTCGCGTAAGCCACCGTTGAGCCGGTTCTCGCGGTTCCGCAGCACTTGGGGATCCGTCCGTGTCCATGTGAACGTCTTGATCAGGCCGACGCGACGGGAGTTTGATGGTCGCGTGCCCACGCTGCTCTCGGCGACAGCCGATTCAGCCGACGCCGCCAGCTACGGCGCGCCCAGCTCTGAGCTACGGGCTGTCCAAGATGTTGACTACGTCAGAGACGACATCTACCGGGGTGCCGAGTGCGCACGGTGTGGCTGGTCCGACGGTCGTGAGATGTAACCAAGTAGGCACCGATTCATCGAATTGACCCTGCCTGATGCCGACCCGCAACAGCGGCGGGCCCTGGACCACGCAACGCAATTCGAGTACCGGCTGTACCGCCGCGGCTCGCTGGTCTACGAGTCTCCGCCCCTGAAGGCCAGGGAGACGCGACGGATCAAAAACGGATCCCTGGTGGTAACCGCTTCCCCCTGAAAAGGGAGTTTTGCACTGGCAGGAGCGTTTGATTCGGGTCTGCATTGGAGCTGGTGGCGCTCACTCACTCCGAGGTCCTGCCGGAATAAATGCCCCCCGGACTCGATTATTCGTTCGCAGTGATCGAGGCGGAGTCGGGGGAGGCCGATGACCAATCTGAAGGCGTTCAGGGTGAGCGGCGGGCAGGCCGCGGAGATTCCGGGCTCGTCCGTGGCGCTGGAGCGGCAGTTGCAGACGTTGATCGAGGGCAATATGGAGGCGATGCTCGGCATCCGTTTCCTGGCGAGCGAGTATGCGACGGGCCGGCACCGGGGCCGGATCGACTCTTTGGGCCTGGATGAGAACGGGACGCCAGTCATCTTGGAATACAAACGCTTCCGCGACCAAAACGTTACAAATCAGGCGCTGTCGTATCTGTCGTGGCTCCATGACCACCACCATGAGTTCGAGAGCCTCGTCAAGGAGAAGCTCGGCACCGAAGCGGCCGAGGTGATCGACTGGAGCAATCCCCGACTCGTCTGCATCGCCGGGGATTTCACTCACCATGACACGGTGGCCATCGAGATGATCGGCCGTCGTATCGACCTGGTGAGCTACCGGGTCTTCGATGATGTGCTGACGCTGCAGCTGGTCGCCTCCGTTGCCGGCGCCGCGGTCCCGGCTCGGGGAAAAGCGGCCACCGCGGCTCGGGTCTCCAGTGCGGTTTCGCCGAAGTCGGTCCAGCAGTACCTCGACGAGTCGCCGAAGGATCTTCAGGATCTGTACGCGGACCTCGACGAGGTGCTCCTGTCGCACGAGGACATGCAGAAGGAGACCCAGCTGCACTACGTCGCGTACCGGCGGATCAAGAATGTCGCCACGGTGCGTGTCCAGCCGCGGAACCGGTTGCTGGTGGTCAATCTGAAGCTGGACCCGGATGCCGTGGAGCTGGAGGAGGGCTTTGCGCGAGACGTCCGCGGTCTGGGCTGCCTGGGGATCAAGGATGGGGTCGAGGTGCGGATCAGATCGCGTGAGGATCTCTCGCGAGCCGGTGACCTCATCCGGCAGAGCGTCGAAGCGGGCTGACTGGACAGTCAAGGGCGGTTGCGTCATCGGGTTTTCGATGACGCAACCGCCCTTGTTCTGCGTTCTGGCCCGGTCTGCCGGGGTGTGCTGTTCTCATTCCTCGGGCCCAGCGAGTGCGAAGTCGTCCTGGGTGAGGGCGCTACGAAGGCGCTGTTCGGCGATGTCGGCGTAATGGTTGGACAGTTCGACGCCGACGAAGTTGCGGCCTTCCTTCAGCGCGGCGATGCCGGTGGATCCTGAGCCTGTGAAGGGGTCGAGGACGGTGCCGCCGGGCGGGCAGACCTGGACGAGTTGCTGCATGACCTCGATGGGTTTCTGGGTGATGTGGACGCGGTCCTTGCGGGGCTGGGAGGCGATGTAGTGGCCGGGCAGGTAGAGGTCGCGGGTGTTGTCCAGGGTGCCCTTGACGCCCCAGAGGATGAACTCGGAGTCCTGCTTGGGGCCGCCCTTGCGGGGCCGTGAGGACGGCTTGATCCACGGCATCTTTCCGGACCAGGTCCAGCCGGCCATCTGCAGAGCGTCCGACGTGGTGGGGTCCTGCCTCCAGTCGGAGAAGACCATGACGACTGCGTGTTCGCGGCTGGCGCGGTATGCCTCGGTGAGCAGTTCGGTCAGCCATGCGCGGTAGGAGCGCTGGTCGCGGTTTTCACCGGGGAAGTTCGCGAGGTCGTGGCGGGCGTCGCCGCTGGTGTACTTGGCCCGTGCGGTGCGGGCGGTGCGTTCGGAGCTGGTGCGTCCGCCGGAGTTGTACGGCGGGTCGGTGATGACGGCATCGACGCTCTCGTCCGGGAGGGACTTCAGGACGGTGAGCGCATCGCCTCGGTGCAGGGTGTACGACGACATTCGGCGGATCTCTCTTTCTGGAAGACGGCCACATGCACGTACCCGTGGAACGGGATATGCGTGCAAGATCTGCTCGGGACAACCACCTGGGCGGCTGCCTGGGGCGAGCAGTGGGCTGGAGGTTAGCGCCTTTTTCCGGCCGCACCCAATGACGTGATCTTGCCTGTCACTTTTCATGATCGAGGCTCGTTTTGGTGCGGCCGGAATTTGTCTCTACAGTCTCGGCGTGTTCGCAGGACGGGCCCTGATCCCGGCCCTGTTGAGCTGTGCTGATACGTGTTGCCTCGTCCAATCGGCAGCCCGCGCAGCACCCGTGAGAACCCTGATTGATGCGAGGGAGAGGAATTCACCGTGTGGCGCCTGAGATTACGAGCGCGGCTGGCTGCCGCATTGCGATAAAGGGTCCGGCGCTTGGGAGTTAGCAGCTCCGAAGCGCTGACCTCCCTTAGGGGACTTTCGAGTATTTAACCGGTGTGGTGCCGGTGGCCTTTTCGACGAGAACGCCGGCACCACGCTGCCTACGAGTAAGGAGCTGCTGATGCAGCATGCCCAGGCACGCCCCTCCCCCGTGCCAGATATCTGGATACGCCGAGCGTCCGGTGGCCGGCTGTGAAGAAGGTCGCCGCGATAGCCGGGGGCGTCGTCCTCGCCCCGATGCTGCTGATCGCGCCCATCGCCGTCGCCCTGGCCGGCGCCAGCAACGCCCAGGCCGCCTGTGGCGAAGCCGGTGGTGCCGGTGCGGTGGACGCCAAGGCCGTGGCCAAGCAGGTGGAGTCGATCCTCAAGGGCGGCGGCAAGGGTTCGGTGTCCGTACCGGGGTTGGACAACCCCAAGGAGCAGATACCGAACGCCAAGACGATCCTGGCCACCGGCGTCGCGATGAAGGTCCCCCCTCGCGGGCAGATCGTCGCGCTGGCGACTGCGTTGCAGGAGTCGGGGCTGCGGAACTTGGACTACGGCGACCGGGATTCTCTCGGCCTGTTCCAGCAGCGTCCCAGCCAAGGCTGGGGTACCGCGGCGCAGGTCCGGGATCCGGTGCACGCCTCGACGAAGTTCTACGAGGGGCTCCTGAAAGTCTCGGGCTGGCAGTCGATGACCATCGCCCAGGCCGCGCAGGCCGTCCAGGCGAGCGGGTTCCCGGACGCCTACGCCAAGTGGGAACCGCTGGCCACGGCGCTCCAGAAGGCCATCGCCAAGAACCTCCCCGCCAAGGGTGGTTCCGGCAAGGACGCCGAGCCGGAGGTCTCCCCTGGTGGATGTGGGACGGGAGGCGATGGGAGCGGGTTCGGCCCGATCCCGGCCGGGTCCGTCCCCAAGGGCTACAAGATCCCGGCTGATGCGCCCAAGTCGGTTCGCACGGCGATCCGTTGGGGGCTCGGTCAGCTTGGCACTGCGTATCAGTGGGGTGGCAGCTGTACCGATCCGCGCGGTCAGGACCCGATGGGCCGGTGTGACTGCTCGTCGTTGATGCAGGCGTCGTACAAGGCCGGTGGTGTCTCGATCTCCCGGACCACGTACACGCAGGTCAAGGAGGGTAAGGCGGTCAGCGTCGATGCCCTCAAGCCCGGCGATCTGCTCTTCACCCGCGGCACAGCAGCAGTGCCGGAACACGTCGGGATGTTCATCAGCCAAGGGCTGATCCTGCAGGCCCCCAAGACCGGCGACGTCGTCAAGATCTCCACCCTCGCCTCCTGGCGGCCGGACATCCTCGCCGCCCGCCGAGTCGCCTGACCGACCCCTCCCCCTCTCCATCCCTCTTCTCGCCCTTCTCCCCTTTCGGGCCTTCACATGCCCAAATTCGCACTGGAGTTCCCATGAAGCTCATGCAGCACGCCCAGTACCTCGCCTACAACCCCGGCGTCACGCCGAAGCAGGGCGGGCTTCCCGGTCTCGATGTCTTGAAGAACGTGATAGGCAGCATCAACCTGTTCGGCATCATCGCCACGGTCGGCGCCCTGGTCATCTCCGCGGTCGTCTGGGCCTGGGGCCATCACAGCGGCGGCCACCAGGCCGAGCAGAACGGCAAGAAGGGCACAGCCATCGCCGCTGGATGCGCCCTGCTGCTGGGTGCCGCAAACGGCATCGTTGCGTTCTTCTCCGCCATGGGAACGCAGGTCCACTGATGCCGAAGAAGCGTTCTTTCTCCGCTGAAGAGCGCACGCACGGAGAGCCGGCCTCGGTCCTGCGGCGCTCGCTGATCGGCGGCATCATCCTCGCGGTGCTGCTGGCCGTCGCCGGTCTCGTCGCGTATCTCAACCGTACGGACAGCCCGGCCCCGGCCAAGCCCTCACCGCCGTCGACGTCCGCCCAGGAACCGTCACCCTCACCCGAGGCGACCGACGGCAAGGGTGTCGCTGTCGCGAATCCTCCGAAGACGAGCGATCCGATCGTGTTCGCCAAGGCGGCCACGAAGGCCATGTGGACGTACGACACCCGCGCCTTCTCCCAGGCCGAGCACCTGGTCGGGCTGAAGCGGTGGATGACCGGCGAGAAGAAGTACGCCGACTGGAAGTCCATCACCGACCAGGTGCCCAGCCCGGTGCTGTGGGCGCGGTTGCACGACAACCACCAGCACGCGAGCGCCACTATCGGTGAGGGCCACTTCCCGCAGGCGTTCAAGACCGCGCTGGCCCAGGATCCCGGTGCGATCACCGAGGCGTACCTCTACGCCGTCACGGTCACCGGCAACCAGACCCTGGCTTGGAAGGGCTCGGGGGCCGGTACCGAGGCCCGCTCGATGACCCTCGCCGTCCAGTGCCGGCCGCACCAGAACTGCGCGCTGGCCGCCGTCCTGCCCAACGCCGCGCCATGAGCGCCCTGATTCCGGATAAGGAGGTGCCCTGATGGGAGCCTGCGACCTTCCCCTGATGAATACGGTCTGCGACGCCGTCGGCGGCGTCGTCAGCTCCACCGGCAAGGCGGTCACCGACGGCATCGGTGCCTGGATCGCCAAGTCGATGGGCGAGGTGGCCCAGTCCGCCGCCGACCTCGCCTCCAAGGCGGTCGACCAGACCACCGCCATCGACCTGAACGCCGAGTGGTTCCGCAACAACTACGAACTGCTGTTGCCGATCGGGTTGATCCTGACGGTGGGCACGTTCTGCCTGCAACTGACCCGTGCTGCCTGGCGCCGGGACGAGCGTGCCCTTGCCCAGGGGGCGTTCGGGACTATGGTGGGCGTTTTCTTCGCTTTCGCCGCCATTGCCTGCACCACCGTCGCGATCACCGTGGTCGACGCGCTCAGTGCTGGTCTGTTCAAGGCCGCCAACAGTTCCGTCGATGATGCGGTACGCCGCATGATCAAGGTGAACGAGCTGGGGGCGATGTATGGCCTGGGCTGGGGTGTTCCCTCGATCATCGCGCTGGGCTGCGCGATCGGGGCGTTCTTGTACTGGGCCGTGATGGTCGCCCGGAAGGTCGGCATTCTCGTCTTGGTCACGCTGGCGGTCTTCGCTGGAGCCGGCGGGGGCTGGGAGGTGGCCCGGCGCTGGCGTCGCGGCTGGGTCGAGGCCACGGCCACCCTGGTCGTCTCGAAACTGCTGATGACGATCGTGTTCTTGCTGGGTGTCTCGGCCATGGGCAAGTCGGACTCGCATGGTGGGCTCGCTGCCTTGTCGGATGCGATCGCGGGCATCGTCGTGATGGTCCTGGTGATGCTGTGCCCCTACGCCACCTACAAGTTCATCCACTGGGCCGCTGATGGCGGGGGCCACGATGACCTGCACCGCACCGGCGTGGCCGGTATGGCGGTGGCGGCGGGTGCGGCCAAGACCGCAGGCCAGCTCGCCATGCAGGCGGGTACCGGGACGCCTGCTCCGCAGGGTCCGTCGAAGGTGCCGGGCCAGGGCACCGATGGTGTCGCCTCCGGCATCGACCCGACCGGTGGCTCGAGCGGTGGCGGAAAGCCGAAGCAGACGCGCTTCCGCTACGGCGAGGACCCCAACGCCACGGGCGACAAGGGCCGGGCGTTGATCCAGCGGCCTCCCACGGACGGCGACCGCGGCCAGCCTCTGATCCAGCGCCCTGGCCAGGGGGCCACCGCCTCGGGTGCGGCGGCAGCTTCGGCGCCGGTTTCGTCTACGCCTGGCGCGTCGGCGGCGGGTACGCGGATGGATCCGCCGGCGCCACGGCCCAGCGGGCCACCACCGGCAAGTGGGCCGCCTCCACAGGGCGGCAGTACGCCGCAGCGGTGGATCTATCCCAAGCCACCGGGTGGATCGGGCTCGTAGCCCTCATCTGACGGGGGCGGGTGCCAGCCGCGCTCGGCCCGCCCGCCCCCGTTTCCTCTTCCTTCTTTCTCACCACGTTCCAAGGACGGCTTCGCCATGCACCACCCCGACTTGTCCACATCCGACGGCCCGGCCACCGTGAAGTTCCCTCACCGCTCACGCCGCGGTGTACTGCTCGGCCTCTCGGTAGCCCAGCTCATCGTCGTCACCCTCACCGGCCTGGCCCTGCTCGGGGTGCTGATGCAATCCGGCGTCACCGGTGCGCTCAAGCTCATCCCACTGTGGGCGGTCATCCTGACGGCGGTCTTCATCCGCCACCGCGGGCGGTCCCTCGCCGACTGGGCGCCCATCGCCCTCCGTTATGCGCTGCGGCGTTTCAAGGGCCAGCTCATCTGGCTCGCCCGCCCCTCCCGCCGACCGCGACGCGAGGGCCTGCTCCACCTGCCCGGCACCGCGGCTTCCCTGCGGGTGGTCACGTCTTCGGGCGGCGGCTTCGGTGCGGTGCACGATCCGCACCACGGCACGCTGACCGCCGTGGTGAAGGTGTCCTCCCGCGCCTTCGCCCTGCAGGATCCGGCAACCCAGGCCAGCAACGTCGCAGGCTGGGGCCGCACCCTCGCCGCCCTCTCACGCACCGGGCACATCGCTCGCGTGCAGGTGCTGGAGCGGACCGTGCCTGACTCCGGCGATGCGCTCAACCGCTACTGGAGCGAGCACGGCAACGCCGACACCCACCTGGCCGGGCCCATCTACAGCGAACTGCTGGCCGCCGCCGGCCCCGCCGCAGCCCCACACGAGGCGTATGTCGCGCTTGCGCTCGATCTCAAGGCTGCCCGGCGCCTGATCAACCAGGCCGGCGGCGGACTCACTGGTGCCTTCGCCGTCCTGTCCCAGCTCACCTCCACCTTCGACCAGGCCGCCCGCAACTCCGGCCTCATGCCCAGCGGCTGGCTGCGGGCAAGCGAGATCGCCGCCGTAATCCGCACCGCCTACGACCCGAAGGCGTCGGCGGCCCTGGACCAGTGGTCCGAGGCCGGCCGTCCGCAGGCCGACCCCGCTGCCGCCGGGCCGGTTGTCCTGGTGGAGAAGGCGGACCGGATCCAGAGCGACTCGGCCCGCCATGCCACGTACTGGATCGAGAACTGGCCCCGCATCGAAACCAGCCCCGGTTTCCTGCACCAGCTCCTGTTCACCTCCGGCGTGCGCCGCACCCTGTCGCTGACCTACGCACCCAAGGGCCTGGACGCCGCACTCAAGGACGTGCAACGCAAGAAGGCCACCGTGATCGCCGACGCGGCCGAGCGGCAGCGCAAGGGCCAGGTCGACTCCGAAGAGGACTCCGTCGAGTACGCCGACATCAAGGCCCGTGAGCGCCAGCTGATCGCCGGCCACGCCGACGTCGCCCTGACCGGCCTGCTCACCGTCAGCGCCGACACCGACGACGAACTCAACTCCGCCTGCGCCGCAATCGAGACGGCCGCCGTCGCCGCCCTGCTCGATCTGCGGCTGCTGACCTGGCAACAGGCCGAAGCCTTCACCAACGCCGCCCTCCCGCTGGCCCGCCCCTAGCGCCCCAGCACCATCACCGCGCTCAACCGAAGGGCCACTCCCCCATGCCGACCGATCCCCTGCCCGAACCGGCCTCGGACTTCGTCCCGTTCGCCACCGCGGCGCTCGACTTCCACCGGGCGATCAACCTCCCCGCCGGACCCGTGGCTGCACACCGCACCGAGCTGGACGCCCTCCACGCCCACCTCACCGCCCTGTACGGCCTGCTCGACAGCCACACCGCCCGCACCACTCCGGTGGCCGAGGCCGAGGGCGACCATCTGCGGGCCTGCCGGGTCCGGCTGTGGCAGGCCGCCGAGCACCTCCACGACGCCTACCACGCAGCCGCTCACCCCGGCATCGGCCGACCCCGCACGCGGGAGGCGTGCCGGGCCCGGCTGCCCGAAGGCGCGCCCGAACTCACCATCTGCCAGCGCCACCTGGCCACCGCCGCACACGTCCGCCGTGGCCACACGCCGACCGATCTGCGCGACCCGTTCACCGGCCTGACCCGCCACTGACCCCGCAGGAGCACAACCCATGCCCATCCACCCCCGCGACCGCGCCAGCGCCAGCCCGCTGTTCGTCCCCCGCAAAAGCGACCGACGCACCGCCCGCGCAGCCCGCGACCAGTTCGCCGCCGCCCGCGATCAAGCCCGCCATGCCGCACGTCCCCAAGCCCGCCGCGCCGAACCGGGCATCGCCCCCGAGCTGCGGGCCACCTACCCAGCCGCCGGACGGCCCGGCCCGTACTCCGCCCGCGGCGGCCGTCTCAAACTCCCCGCACACCGGATGACCACTGCCACCGCAAGCGGCGCGTATCCGTTCCTCGCCGAGGGCGGCCTCGGCGCCCAGGGGATCTACATCGGCCGCGACGTCCACGCCGAGGCGGCGTTCACGTACGACCCGTTCGCGCTGTACGGGCGTCTCGACGGGTTCACGAATCCGAACATCCTGCTTGCCGGGATCATCGGCATGGGCAAGTCCGCCCTGGCCAAGTCCCTCGCCCTGCGGGCCGTAGCCTTCGGCTACCGCATCTACGTCCCCTGCGACCCCAAGGGCGAATGGACCGTCGTCGCCCAGGAGTTGGGGGGCCAAACCATCGCCCTCGGCCCCGGCCTGCCCGGCCGACTCAACCCCCTCGACGCACCCGCCAGGCCACACGGCGTCAGCGAGGAGGACTGGGCCAATGAGGTCCGCAAACGGCGCCTTCTTCTTCTCGGCTCCCTCGCGAAGACGGTCCTGCGACGGGATCTGCACCCGATGGAGCACACCGCTCTCGACGTGGCGCTCGACCAGACCGTCGCTCACGCCGAGGCCAACGGCACGACACCGCTGCTGGGCGACGTCGCGCACATCCTCGGCTCTCCCGAGCGACTCGACTCTGCCCTCGGCGACCTGACCGGGCGGCTCGGGCACGCAGCCGAAGACCTGGCCCACGCGTTGCGCAGGCTCGTGCACGGTGACCTGGCCGGGATGTTCGATGCCCCCAGCACCGTGGCCTTCGACCCCAGTGCGCCGATGCTGTCCATCGATCTGTCGCGCCTGGGCGGTGCGGGCGACGACACCGCGCTCGTCCTGGCCATGACCTGCGCCTCGGCATGGATGGAGTCCGCGCTCGCCGACCCCACCGGCGGGCGGCGCTGGGTGATCTACGACGAGGCATGGCGCGTGATGCGGCACGTCGCCCTGCTGGAGCGCATGCAGAGCCAGTGGAAGCTCTCACGTGGCCTTGGCATCGCCAACCTCATGGTGATCCACCGCCTCAGCGATCTGCTGACCGCAGGCGATGCCGGCTCCCGGGGCCGGGCACTGGCGGAGGGTCTGCTCACCGACTGCTCGACCCGCATCATCTACCGCCAGGAAGCCGACCAACTCACCTCCGCCGCAGCCCTGCTGGGACTGACCGGCGTCGAGACCCAGGCCGTGTCCGCCCTCACCAAGGGGCGGGGCCTGTGGAAGGTCGCAGGCCGGTCGTTCATCACGCAACACCTCCTCCACCCGCGCGAACGCGAGTTGTTCGACACAGACGCCCGGATGTCCGCCTGAGCGCATCCGCTTGCCGGGCTCACACCGCGGAGGGAGCCGAAGCCGCACTTCGGCTCCCTCCCCCTCCCCTCCCAAGCATCTGAAGGAATCCATTCCCATGCCTGTGCAGACCACCATCCGCCGTGCCGCACGTCGGCTCGTCCAGCTGTACATCAACGCCGCGAAGGCCAACGCCTCGCATAGCCACATCCCTTTGGCCACAGGCCCCTTCGGCGTTCTGGATGAGACTCGCCGCACGAGTGCGGCACACCAGGTACCCGCTGGTGATCGCACCGGGACCAGTCATGGCTGAAGCGACGCGCCCCAACTCCGTCGCGCGAGCTGTCCAGCGTGAGATCACCCGCTCGTCCCACCGGCCGCAGGAACGTGCGGATCTTGCGCTGTTCGCCGAAGCGCTCGCTGCCCGCCTGCCGGGCTCGTGGACCGCAGCCACCCTCGAGCACGCGGCATACAGCGACCAGTTCCCGCTCCGCGAGCGGCTGTGGGGTTTCGGGCATGCCCGCTGGGCCCTGTCCGAGTTCGTACTGCAACGGGACGCCGTGCTCACCAGCGACTCAGGCTTGGAGCTGGTCGTCGTCGACCGTCCGCTGCGCAGGCACGAGTTCCTCGTCGCCGCCCTCGCCCCACAAGGGATCAACGTCACAGACGCTGTCAAAGCACCCGACGGCATTGTCGTCAGCGCCGACCCGGCACGAGCAGCCTCCACCGTGGCGGACCGGCTGCTCCCCCGGCACGAACAGGCCGTTCATCAGGCGTGTATCGAGCACCTCGCCGTATCCGTGGCCACCGGTGAGCGCGCCCTGGCCGCATGGGATGCCGTCTCCGACAGCCTGTGCGACGACGATCACTGGCCGCTTGATGACCGCTACGGCCTGCGCCAGCAGCAGCGGGACGCCGAGATGTGGGCCCAGTTCGCCCCCTTCCTCGACCACGGCCCGGCCCTTCTCGCCCACGCCGAAGAGACCCTCCCGCTCCTGGATCCCGCCGATCGTGCGGCCGGACGCTGGCCGAACCGGCTGATCGTTCTGCGCGAAGCCCTGGACGAAGGCGCACACGTCCAGGCGGACTTCCAGGCCGTCGCCGATGCCCTGGTACCCGACCACCCGCGCGCCAAGGAGGTCTTCGACAGGGCGGTCGTCGAGCGTAACGCCGAGGGTTGGGACTGTTCCCTGACCTGGATGGAGAACGCTGGCGCGCTCGTGCAGATGGCGCGGGCCGAGCAGGCGCTGGAGCGCAGCTCGGAGGGGCTGAAGCGTTCGGCGCAGGCCGAGGCAGCCCGCGTCCGGTCGCCACTCGCTGCGCGGAAGAGCGCCGCGCCGGCGAAGGAGTCCGCCTCACGGCCGGTCGAGGTCGGTCTGCAGGGGCACGACCGTCGGCCTCCCTCGCGCTAGCGCATTTTTCCGGCATCACCAAACCCGTCATTGGGCCGCACCCTCGTCGTCCGCACGGCCCCAACCTCTGCGAGGTGCACTTCTCGTGGCGGAAACACGTCCGCACATCACCGTCAGCCACCACGACCGCTACGGCGTCGTGGCAGCTGCTTCGCACGACAACCACGTCGCCGACCACATGCTGCGGCGGGTCGGCTTCGAGCCCCTGCCCGGCAGCAACCTCTACGCCCTCACCGAGCCGAACCGCGACCCGAACCGCCGAGGACAACAGGCAGTCCAGTCCTTGCGTGCCGCGCAGTACCACGTCACCTCCGACGCCACGTACGACCTCAATCCCCACACCCCGCTCACCCCCCACCAAGGTCTTGGCCGACTGGAGAATCGTTCCTCCGCGCAGGTGCCCAGTGCCGGGCAGGCGGCCTTCGCTTCCGCCCGCGCGCTCGACGCTGACATACGGGCTGCTCAGATCGTGGTGCACGACCAGGTTCGTGACCGTGAGGGCACGCTGCGCGCGGTCGGCACGGACGTACGTACCCGCGAGGGCCTGCTGCTCCGTGGCGAGGGCGATCTGCGGTACGTCGAGGCCCGGCTGGAGCACACCGGCCGGGCGTTCGATGCCTTCTATTCGATGCCCGGCAATGAGCGTCGTGATCCGAGGCTGTCGATGATGCAGCGTCGCGCTCAGGCCGCCACCGCCGTCTCCCCGGCCCGTGCGGGCGTCGCGCTGCCGCAGCAGCCAGCCGCCACCGTCGCCTACCGGCCGGCTACCGCAACCCAGCAGCCGGTCCGCGCCCGCTAACGCCTCTGCCTCGAAGGAGCCTTCGCAATGGATCTGCCGTACGAGCCCGACGTTGCCTTCGGAGTTCACCCCGATCTTGGTATGGGCGCCGCCGTAGCGGATGACCGGCCGCACCTGGACGAGGTCCTGCGCAAGCACCACTTCCGCTACAGCCAGGACCTGGACGTCTACCTCCTGCCGGAGGGCACACCGCACAACACCGCGGTCCGGACAGTGGCTGCCGCCACCCGCGAATTTCAGGACGCCGGCCTCTCCGTCGCTGCCGATCCCCGCATCATGCTGCCGCCGCCCGTCCCCACGCCAGACGGCGTGGCCGCACGTAAAACGCTGCCTGGGCAGTCGTTGACCGCGCTGACCGGCGAGCTGCACGAGCTGCGCCGCTCGGCCGACGTCGCCGATGTGCTGGAGCAGATCCTTGATGAGCACCACGGTGCCGTCGGCGATCTGGAGGAGTTCATCGACACCGCCGCCGCCTGGTGTGGACGACTCGATACCCCAGGCGGCCGGGAGCTGGGCCAGCACCTGCGCACGATCGCGCACCATGTCGCCTTCCTCGGCGACCGGTTGGCCGACGCGCAGCTCGATCTGTCCGTCATGCCGGACGTGACGCCGCAGGATGCCCCGCCGCTGGCCGACGTTCCGCTCCCGGCTCGGCACGAGGTCCCCTCCGTCACGCACACCGCCCGTGCTCGCGCGGCCGTGGCGTCCTCACCCAAGCGCCCAGCCGACCTTGCTACAGCCCCGGAAGAAGCACCCTGCTCCACGGCCGCGCCGCCCAGCCCCCGCCGTACACGCTGACCACCCCTTTTCGATCCCAGAAGCACAGAAGAAGGAGTTCCTGTCATGGCCGTCAAGACGCTGTGGATCATCGACCACGCCTGCGGACACACCACCGAGGCCGACCTTGCCGACCGGTCGGCGGACCGGCGTGCCGGCTACGCCCGCTGGCTCTCAGCCCGCGACTGCACGGACTGCTGGCGGGCCGCCCGGGGCGAGGATGCCGAGTCGCAGGCCGAGTGGCTGGCGAAGAAGCGGGCCGCCGAGCAGGCCGAGGCTCAGGAGTGGTCCGAGCAGTACCGCATGCCGCCGCTGGAGGGCACCGACCGTGCCATCGCCTGGGGCACCCGATGCCGCCACCAGCTCGTCTCCGCCGACTTCACCGCCCTCGTCCTCGAAGGCGCCACCAGCGAAGCGGAATGGGAGGCCATAGAGAACGCGGTGCGACCCCTGAGTGGAGTCGGCCGGGAGCGCGGCGCTGGTGTTGCCACCAGTCCGTCTCTCCCGGCCGCTCGCCCGAACCGGACGTGCGAGTCTCCCCGCATCCGGCTCTCCACGAGTCCCGCATCAGCTGATGGCGGGCTCGGGTCGCAGGGCCCACGGGGTTGGGATCGTGTCGCCTCGGTAGCGGTAGCGCGTAATCGCTGTCCAGCCCGGAGGTCTGATCTCTACTCCGTTCGCCTCCGGCCACCACTTCCCACCGGGGTAGTAGCGCCGGTTGATCCACTTCTTGCCTCGGTTCGGATGCTTCTTCACCAGCCAGGTCAGAGTCCGCCACCACAGGAAGTGGTCGAGGTCTTGGAAGGCCGCTTTGGATGCTCCGTGCCGGAAGTAGAGGGCCCATCCGCGGGTGATCCTGTTCAGTTGCCGGAACAGCTCGTCCGCTGTCTGGTTCGGGATGTGTCGTGTGGCTTCTTTGACCTTTCGTTTGACCGTCGCGCGCGATCTCCGCGACGGGTAGCTGTAGATCAGTTGCCGGTCGCTTCCCCACTGCTGATGCCGCTGGATGCGGAACCCGAGGAAGTCGAACCCCTCGTCGATGTGCACCACACGGGTCTTGTCGGGGGCGAGCCTCAGCCCGACCCGGTTCAAGACCCCGCTCACCTCGGCGAACAGACCCAGGGCCTGTTCCATGGTTCCCTTCACCATCACCACGAAGTCGTCGGCGTACCGGACCAGCCGGTAGGTCGCGCCTCCGCGCTGACGGAAACGGGTGCGGGAAGCGTTGCTTCCGTGCGCCTGCCAGAGCCCGGTGAAGTGCTCATCGAGTACCGACAGTGCGACGTTGGCCAGCAGCGGCGAAAGGATGCCGCCCTGGGGAGTGCCGGTGGAGGTGTCCCGGAGGACATCCAGCTCGTCCAGCAGGCCCGCCTTGAGGAACGCCTTGACCAGGCTCAGGACACGCCTGTCTGCGATGCGTCTCCGCACCAGCTCCATCAGAGCGGTGTGGTCGATCTCATCGAAGCAGGCCGCAACGTCGCCCTCGAACACCCAGGTGTAACTCCGTGGGTTCGTGGCGTAGTTGCGGATCTCCTCGATCGCGTCCTGTGCCCGTCGTTCCGGACGGAACCCGTAGCTGCACGGCTGGAAGTCGGATTCCAGGATCGGTTCCAGCACCAGCTTCAAGGACGCCTGCACGACACGGTCACGGACCGTCGGGATGCCCAGGCGGCGCAGTTTGCCGTTCGCCTTGGGAATCCACCGCTGCTTCACCGGCAGCGGCCGGAACGTACGGGCCTTCACATCGGCCCGCAGTTCCTCCAGCAGCCCTGCCGCACCGTGCGCACTTCGCTCGATGCCGTGGACGGTCCTTCCGTCCACACCCGCGCTGCGCGCGCCCTTGCTCTCCCGGACCCGCTCCCACGCCACGGCGAGGAATGCCGGGTCCACCACGAGGTTGAACAGATCACCGAACCGGCGACCCTGATCGGCCACCGCCCAGTGGTGCAGTTTCGTCTGAATCTCCAGTACCCGCCGCTGGGCCCGGAACGGGCTCAACAGCATGGCGCCGATGTTCACCGGCGCATCTTCTGGCATGACAGCCTTTCCACTGCTCGACTCGCTGCCGCCCTTCGCCATGTGACCGGCTTTCCCGGCCTCCGACTACTACGGCGGCTCCGCCCCGCATCCGGTCCGTCAGCCGACGGTGGGCCTATCCCGCCGTCCACTGGATGCGGACTGCTGGCGGGAGAACCGGTGCGGTTCCCGTGTTCACTTGCTGCCGATCGACGGGTTAGGCGCCCAGCTTTGCCCCGGAGGCCCCCGCGCGTACGCCGCAGTTCTTCCGCGCGGGCTGCCCGGTCGCGATGGCTTCGCTCCGGACGGGCGTCATCTCCACGATCTAGATGACAACGCACCCCAACGCCGGCCCAGATCCACCAGGTTTCGAGCCGGCTCCACCTAACGAGGGTTCAAGCACTGGTTCCTCGCGTACACCTTCCCGTCTCGCTCGCCGGACCTGAACTGTCTGGCAGTGCCAGCCCATCCCGGCTTTGTCAGGGCTGCTTCCCACCCTCCCCGGCACCTCCCGGGTCAGGCTGCCCTCAGCTTCACCGGACCTCTGCGACGGCCCGGAGATGAAGGTCTTGCACCTCCATTCGGAACAACAAGCGCCTCACGGCACACCCCGCGCCGGCTGGTGGATCGACCAGCGCGACGCCGACCCCGCCGACCTGCCTGAACTACTGCGAGCCGCCACCGACGGCGACCGGCCGAACGAAAACCCCCACTTCTAAAAGCCTTCTCCCGCCCCGCAGAAAGGTTCACTCATGTCCCGCTTCAGCCGCGTCCGGTCCCGCTGTATCGCCTTCCTCCACGAGGTGTACATGGACGACGTCGAGATCTACCGCAAGCCGCGCGGCACCGAGGTCCTCGCCGACAGCCACCACCCCAACGCCGACAAGATTCTCCGGGAGTTCGGCTTCGAGGAGCCGCAGGGCTCCAGGCACCAGTTCCGCCTGCCCGAGGGGCTGAGCGAGGCGGAGAAGAAGGCCCGTGCCACGTAGGCTGCGATGCATCTGATCGCTGCACGCCATTCCACCAACCTCGATCTCGACCTCATCTGTCCTGCCGCCGGCGAAGCCGCACGGGCCGAGATCTATGGCAACCGCTCGCGTCCCACCCCGGCCGCCTAGACGAACTGCCAGCGCGAGGTCTGTCCCCGCCGCCCTGCTCATCCCCTCCGACTCTGCCATAGGAGCACCGCCGTGATCACCAGAAGAACGCGCCGCCCCGTCCTACCCTCCTCTCGCGCCGCGCACCCCTGGAACTCGCCTTGTCAACGCCACGCACCACCACGCCCTCGACCACCACCGGCACCGACCTCCTCCTCTACCTCCTGATCGCCCTCGCCGGGCTCGGTATGGGAGGAGGCTCGCTGGCCTGGCTGTTCGGCAATCTCGCCAATACCGTTGCCGGCACCGACCGGTGGGCCGCCTATCAGCCAACCACGGCCCTCCTCCACCCCGAGCAGGTCTGGCCCCATCTCGCCCAGCCTGCCGTCATCACCGGCTGCTACGTCCTGCCCGCCCTAGTCCTCATAGCCGCCGCCGTCGTAGCCGCGAAGGTCTGGCTGTGCTACCGCAGCAGCCCGTCGGGGCTGGCCACCCGACGTGACCTGGAGCCTCTGCTGGCGAAGCAGATCGCCGCCAAGGCCATCGACCTGCGCCCCAGCCTGGCGGGCAAGAAGCCCAAGGACATCGCCCCGGACGACCGGGGCGTCCTGCTGGGAACCTTCACACCGGGCAAGGCCGAACTCCGTTCCTCCTGGGAGGACGTGATTCTGGCGATCATGGCCCCCCGCTCCGGCAAGACCTCCGGCCTGGCCATCCCCGCTATCCTGCGCGCCCCCGGCCCCGTGCTGCTGACCTCCAACAAGGCGGCACGCGACGCCTACACCGCAACCATCGACGCACGTGCCAAGGTGGGGACAGTGTGGACGCTGGATCCGCAGCAGATCGCCCACGCGCCGCAGACCATGTGGTGGGACATCCTCGCCGACGCCCGCGATCTCGCCGGAGCCCGGCGGCTCGCCGGGCATTTCGTCACCGACTCCGTCGACGAATCCAGCGCCGGCGACTTCTGGTCCACGGCCGCCGCCAACACCCTCACCGCCTTCTTCCTCGCCGCCGCCCATGCCCGACGCCCGATCACGGACGTCCTGGCCTGGCTGGCTTCGCCGGCCGACCGCACGGCGATCGATCTGCTGCAAGACGCTGGGTTCGACGCGGTCGCAGCCCAGCTCCAGGGCACCGTGGCCGGGGCGGTCGAAACCCGCGACGGCATCTTCGAAACCGCCCGCCAGTACGCCAGCTGCCTCCTCGACCCCGGCATCGCCGCCTGGGTCACCCCGCCCAACAGCCTTGAAAAGGTGCGGGAGTTCAAGCCGGAGGCGTTCGCAACCAGCAAGGACACCTTGTACCTGCTGTCGAAGGACGGCGGCGGCTCCGCCTCGGCGATCATCGCCGCAGCCGCCGACGCCGTCATGCGCGCCGCCGTCATCCAGGCCGAACGCGACGGCGGCCGTCTCGATGCTCCGCTGCTGGCGATCCTGGACGAGGCCGCCAACGTCTGCAAGATCGCCGACCTGCCAGACCTGTACTCGCATCTCGGCTCCCGCGGCGTCATCCCGATGACGATCCTGCAGTCCTACCAGCAGGGCGTCCGCGTGTGGGGGCAGTCCGGCATGGACTCCCTGCTCTCCGCTGCGACGATCAAGGTGATCGGCTCGGGCATGGACGACGCCGACTTCGCCGACAAGATCTCGCGCCTGGGCGGTGAGCACGACGTGCGCACGGTCTCGGTCTCCACCGGCGAGTCGGGCAAGTCCACCTCGGTCTCGATGCGCCAGGAGCGGGTGCTGCCACTGGACGTGCTCCGCGCAATGCCCAAGGGCACCGCCGTGTTGATGGCCACCGGTATCCGCCTCGCGCTCATGGACCTCAAGCCCTGGTACAAGGGCCGCGACGCCAAGAAGCTGGGGGCCGCGTCCGCCAAGGCCACGGCCGCGATCAGCGAACGCGCTGCCGCCAAGGCGCTGCGCCAGGACGACTTCACTCCCGCGGCATGACCGGCCCCGCGCAACTCCGCACCCGGGCGAGACCGCGCGGCGCGACCCCCGCGCCGCGCCGCCCGCCCGATCTACTCCCCGGCCTTCGCCTTCTTCACGAGGTGCTCTCCCATGCCACACCCCGCACCGTCCTGGACTTCCCTCAGCCAATCCGAGCGGCTGGCCGACGCTCCCGTCGTACGCCGCGCCGGCCGCTGGTGGCTCGTATCGCCCTCCGGAACGATGCTCGCCACCGATGCCGCCTTTACGAGCGAACTGGACCGCTTCGCCACCGACATGGCCACGGCCAACCGTGCCGTCGCTGATCTGCACAACGGGCGCGACGCTTCCGACACTCCCGTACGCGAGGTTCAACGGTGACGCCGCTCGTCCAAGCCGAGCAGGCCGTCCTTGGAGCGGTCTTCCTGGCTCCCGGCCAGCTTGACCGCCTTGCGCCCTGGCTTCGGCCGGAGCACTTCTCCCGTCCGGCACACACCGCGATCTACGCCGCAATGCTCAAGCTCCGAGCCGACGACCACCCCGCCTCGAAGGCCCAGGACGCCGGCCCCGTACCGATGTCGTGGATGACCGACACGGTCACCGAGGCCAGCAAGCACACCCGGGGCCTGACCGCCTCCTACACACACTCCCTGGTGGCGGCTTGTCCACGGCCGGAGCACGCAGCGATCTACGGACGCATGGTGCTGGAGGGCGCCATCCACCACAGTGTCGCCCAGCACGCCACACGACTGCACCAGACCGCCCGCGCCGACGCCATCCGCGGCGGCGCTGAGGAGACGGTGCACCACGCCCAAGTTCTGTCCGACGTGCTGGCCGATCTCGCACGCCGCTGGGGCGGCGAGCCCCGGCCCGTAGCAACCCCGGCATCGGCTCCGTCCCCTCCCGCTCATCCGCAGCCGGTAGACGAACAGCTCCTGGCCGATGAGGAGTTCCTCCTCGGCTGCCTCAGTGGTCGTCCCCAGACGCTGGACGAGGTGGTGGGCTGGCTCCACCCCGGCGATTTCGTCGATGCCGGCCATCAGCAGATCTACCGTTCGCTGGGCGCGCTCCACCACCGGGGTGAGCCCATCGACCAGCTGACCGTGCTGTGGGAGACCCAACGCCGCGGTGCCATGGCCGACCGAACCCTCGATGCCGAACGCGTGCTGCGGATCTGCGACCCCTCGGCGTTCGCAGGGTCGGGGGAGTACGTCGGCGAGCAGGTCGTGCGAGCCTCGCTCGTACGGACGGCAGCCGCCTCGGCCCGGCAGGTACGTGCGCTCGCCGACGACGAGTCCCTGGCGCCTGGTCGGCTGATCGGTTACGCCCTCCACGCCCTGGGGCCGCTGGACGAAGTCCGCCAACGCTGGCGTATCGCCACCGGCGACCAGCGCGAACCGCCCCGCCCCCGCTCTTCGCCGGGCTCCGCCCCGCCTGCGGCCCGCATCGACGCCGCCCGTTCCCGAAGCCGCCCCCACCTCACCAAGCCCACCCCGCCCGTGGCCCCTGCCGCGGCCTCCCCTCCCGCCACACCTGACCGTCACCACCGCCGGAGTCCCGCATGAAGGACCACACTGGCCGCGCCGACCTCGAAGAGGACGGGCTGTACGCCGTAGCCCACGAGTTCGACCAACTACGCACCAAAATCAGTATGCCCGGGGCACCGAGCGGGCTTCCCGACCTCACGACCGCATCCAAGCAGCTCGCCACCCTGGCGGAACTGACCAAGGACCTGTTGGAGGCGGCCCGCTGCAGCGCGGAACCCGACTCCCCCGGACTCGAACTCGGACTGGTCATCAACGCTTACACGTCAGCATCCGTACCCACCGGGCGTGCCATAGAGAACTACACCCAGGCGTACGCCCAGCTCGGCTTCCTGCACCGCTTCGCCGACGCCCCGGCTACCGCAGACCACCAGAACGCCCGGCTGGCCGCATTCTGCATTTTTCAGGAGCGGATGGTCTACGTCCGCGACGACCTGAAGGAAGCCGCCAACACCCTGCGGGGCTCGGCCGACCGGATCGACGGCACGCCGCCACGCACCTTGGCCGCGCTGAGCCGGTCAGCCCGCCCGACGAACTCGATTTACCTCCGTAGAGCCAGCCACGCCGGCGCCGACCCCCATCCGACTCGCTTATGCCCCAGCGCCCCGTCATGACCGCTGACCCGACGGTGCCGCCGACCGCGCCATTGATCGGGAGTCTGTGCTCCGGATACGGCGGCCTAGACCTCGGCGTCCAAGCCGCCCTCGGCGGCAGCCTTGCCTGGCATGCAGATACCGATCCGGGTGCCGCCCGGATCCTGTCCCGCCACTGGCCCACGGTGCCCAACCTCGGCGATATCTCGACCGTGCACTGGTCCGACGTTCCTGGGGTGTGCGTCCTTACGGCGGGTTTCCCGTGTCAAAGACGTCTCGGTTGCCGGCCGCCGCGCCGGGCTGGTTGATGGCACCCGGTCCGGTCTGTGGCACCACGTCGTCCGTGCCATCAAAGCCCTCAACCCGTGCCTGGTGGTGATCGAGAATGTCCGGGGACTCCTGTCCTCCCCCGCCGGTTCCCCTGGCGACGTGGAACCCTGCCCGTGGTGTCTGGGAGACACCGCAGACCAGCCTCCTGTGCGAGCACTGGGTGCCGTACTCGGCTCCCTGGCCGACCTCCGGTTCGATGCACGCTGGCGCGTGCTTCACGCCTCCGACGTCGGCGCCCCACACCAACGAGCACGGATCTTCCTCACTGCCTGGCCATCCGGACAGGCTGTCTCTGCTCAAGACCCCGACCAGCAGCCTGGCGACCAACGGCGGCAGCCAGCACCCGGTGAAAAGGAAGCAGGGCGGCCACGGCCCGAACCTGGCGGACGAGATCGAGTGGCTCCCGCCCACCCCCGTGGCCTCCGACGGGACCAAAGGCTCGCCGAATCAACGGCATGGCAATGGGGACTTGACGCTGCCGTCAGCAGCAGCTCGACTGCGACACCTCTCCGGTGCGCAGCCCATGCGCACGGCGCGGGGACGGAAGGGTGCAAGCGGGGTGTCGCTCACGGTGCTGCTGCCTCTGTTCGAGGAGCCGACGTCGGCGGAGGACGGACCGAGATGTGGGGGCCGTACGCCGCCGCCCTCGCCCGATGGGAGACAGCCACTCGCCCGGCGCCACGGCCAACCGATGACGCGGGCCGCCTGAGTCCGCTGTTCGTGGAGTGGATGCAGGGACTGTCTCCCCGCTGGGTGACTGCCACCCCGGGGCTGGGTCGCCCTGCCCAATTGGCCTCTCTGGGCAATGGCGTTGTGCCGCAGCAGGCCGCCCGCGCCCTGCAGATCCTTTCGCCGACCAGGCCGGCCTGCCGCCATCACACATCGCGCTGAGCGGATCAGGCCGCTTCTGGATGCCGCGATGCCTGGGCGGAATTGGTCGGATCGGCAGCCGCGACCACGAGCAGGCAGCCACCTGAAGAGAAATCTTAGAAACTGGCTTGAGCGCCCTCCTAGAAGCCGTCGTGACGCCCCTCAGTAGGGGAAGGGGCGGCCTCGCGTGCAGGGCCTCAACCAGGGCTCGTTGGCGCCTCTCCGAACCGCGCATTCGCCTGTCCACGCCTTCGCCGTGTGCGCTCTGAGCTGGGATTTTGTGGCGTGCGGCCGTACTGTCTCCCCATCGTGAAAGGGGGCCGGATGGACCGGAACATCCGCACCGTCGAGGACGTGCTGAAACTCCTGGACGACTTGATCCCGCCGGACGCCGACCGCTGGACCAATCACGCGGCCGCCTGGTGGGATACCTTCTATGCCGACCGTTCCAAGCCTGTGCCGTTCTTCGCGGCCAAGCCGGACGAGAATCTCGCCTCATACCTCGACCGCCGGCTCATCACCCCGGGCCGGGCGCTCGACCTGGGCTGTGGGCCCGGACGCAACGCCCTTTACCTGGACTCCCTGGGATTCCAGGTGGACGCCGTCGACCTCTCCCCGGCAGCCGTCGGATGGGCCGAGGAGCGCGCCCGAGAGGCTGGGGCCCGCGTCCGGTTTCACAGAGGAGACGCCTTCGCCCTGGCCGGCACCGAGCTGAGCGGACGCTATGACCTGATCTACGATTCGGGCTGCTTCCATCACCTGCCGCCCCACCGTCGCATCAGCTACCTCGCGCTACTCGACCAACTTCTCGCACCTGGTGGGCATTTCGCGCTCACCTGCTTCACGACCGGAGAGACGGGAGGATCTGACCTCCCCGACGCAGCCTTCTACCGCGACGCCCACCTCCACGGCGGACTCGCCTACACCCCACAATCCCTACGCCGGATCTTCTCCGACCTAGCAGAGGTCGAAGTTCGCCTCATGCACGACGAACCGCCCGAGTCCGCCTACTTTGGCGAACCCTTCCTGTGGGCCGCCCTGTTCCGACTCGACGCCCAGTCAAGTTGCGGCACGGTACCTACGGACCCGATGCGTCTCAAGTAGGGTAAGTAGAGGGCACGGCTACTGCTGCCCCAAAGGGGCATCTCCCGGGTCTGCAGCGGGCTGTCATCACGTCGCGAACTCCTTCGTCCAGAAACTCCGGTAGATCAACTTCCGGGAGATGTCCATCAGATACGACACGGCCCGAATCTCGATCTCCGTCAACTCGGGGTGCCAGATGTCGAACAACAGCACTGCCCGCCCCTCGTCGCTATCGTTCCAAACTTCGTGCTCGTAGGAGTCGTCGAACACGAACGCCTTGCCCCGCTCCCATTCCCGCGTCTCGTCACCCACCCGAATGCGGGGGCCGTTCGGGGTCACCAACCCCAGGTGACACCGCAAGTGCGCATTCGTATATCCCGTGTGTGCCGGGATGTGGGTGCCCGGGTCCAGCACCGAGAAATACGTCATCCCGCAGCCCAGGGCACCGGGAATCGGTTCGAGTATCTCGACGGTCTTCGGGCATGCCTTGAGGTTCCTGGGGTACGCCTTGGCCGTGTAGTAAAGGTAATGCGCCGACCATCGTCCCTTGTCCACGAGTTCAGTCGGCTTGGACAAGGTTCGCTTGCCAACTAGGCCGCCCAGGCTCTCGAACTCCGTCGTGATGCCCTCGGTAGCCGCTTCCAGGTCCGCGATCCACGGGAAGCGCCCGTTGTCCCACCAAGCAATCTCGGAGAGGCCCGGGATGAAGATGTTCGGCTCCTGGCCTCCACTGGTATGGTCCAACACCTTATCCCGGAGCGCAATGTCCAGGCCGTCCAGCACTCGTTCGAGCGATGAGCGGTCGATCTCTTGCTCCTCGATCCACTGCTCCAGGTAGGCCGGGCTCTTTGCAAGCCATGGCTGCATGAATCCCTCCAGATATGTTGGTCAACGGATATTTCCGAGGGAGCGGGTGCATAGATCAGCCAGCGTTAAGGATCGCCTCGAACTTTTCACGCGCGCTCACTCGAGTCTGTTCCCGCTCTGGGCTCTTTGAGACGAATCCCGTCAGTGTGCGACGCAAGGTATCTCCGGCTGTGTGATCCACCCGCCCGATGGTGTGCACGGTGTCCGACTTCACCAGGACCAGCCGGTTCGGCTTCGGCACGATGGCCACTGGGGTCGTCGTGCTTCGGTTGATCCGCGCCTCCATCCGCAGGACCAAGTCGTTCTCCGCCTCCTCATCCGCGGCGATCGGCTGCGGATCCTCGTCGATTAGCTTGAGTTCACCGCCCCAGGACGGCCGCCACAGGTCGTGGAGGAAAAGGATGAACTCGCCCTGTCTGCCCCGTCCCGCATCGTTGTGCCAGCCGAGGCGGCTGCCTGCCGGGTACTTCCAGAAGGCGAACGCAAGCCTGTCCCAGGCGATGCCCGCCTCGCCGTAGAAGTCGCTGTATGCGCGCACCGCACGGGCCAGCTCCTCGTACAGCTTCGGCCGTCCGCCAGTGCCTGCGGCTCCAAGGTCCTCTCGGAACCTCACCCCCTTCGAACGGTAGGCAGGACCGTCCTCGTCCGAGATGACGCTCTCCCGCCTGGTGAACGTCGCGCGCTCCATCAGGTCCTGAGCAGCAGAGAAGTCCTGCCTGCTGAGAAAGTCGTCGATGATGATGAAGCGCCTGCCGCGCTGAATCTCCTTCACGTTCTCCCCTCCAGGATCAGTGGGTCAGCTGATGCGTCTCTGGCTGCGCTGTACAGGCGGCGAAGATCGCCTCGCTCCATCCCGCGAGGCAGCGGTGTTCGGGGCTCAGCAGCACCTGATCCGGCATCTCTGCACCGATCTCGTCTTCCAACCTCGTGGCTAGAGCGATCCAGTCGAGTGAGTTAAGACCAAACAGCGAGAATTCGCGGGTCCGCAGGCCAGCATCCTCAATCAGCTCCTCGGCCGTGGGGGCCTCTATCCCCCGGTTGGCCAGTGCCAGTACGAGATGGCGAGCGACCAGCAGTTGACACGCACGGCGCTCTGTGGAGCTAGGCACATCTGCTCTCTTTCCGTATTTTGTCGATCACCGCACTCCGATCCCGTTTACCCACCGTGGTCCGCGGAATTTTCCGACACAACATCACGCGCGGAATGGGAGTTCCCACCGGACCTCCAGCCAGAGCCGCAAGCAAGTCCTCCTCTCGGGCATTCCCTTCGACCACCGCGTAGAAGTCCTCGATCTCGGGCCTGTCGTTCCGTGGGAGGACGAGCAGGAAGACATCCGTTACCCCCTGCGCGGAACGTAGACACTTCTCTGTGACATCCGACCTGACAGATCTCCCGTTGAGGCGGAGTTGCCCCCGCATTCGCTCTTCGAAGTACACGAAGCCGTCGGTGTCACGTCGGACGATGTCACCCGTACGCCACTCCTGCGTGGGCCCAGCGTCGTCGTCGAGGTAGCCCTCCAGCGGAGCGGCCAGCCGCAGGACCAGTTCTCCGTGCGCTCCGGGCGACGGCTCGACGATGTCGACCCCCGGCACGGGCCGGCCCATGCCCCGGTCCCCGAAGAAGGTGCCCCCAGTCTCCGTGGAGCCGTATCCGCGCAGCAGCGGCAGCCCGAATCGCTGCTGGAACGACTCATTGAGTTCGTCAGGGACCTGGCCGGCGCCAGCCATCGCGGCGCGCGGCGTGGATCCGCCCTGGCGCCGGGTCTCGACCAGCAGCCGGGCCAGGGGCGGCGTAAGGGCGAGAACCGACACTGCGCCGGAGTCAGCCTTGCGGGCCAGCGTGCCCGCCCTGACGAAGGGCGTCACGTCGATGTCACATCCGCTGAGCAGCGCGCTGACAGCGATGCTCCAGCCGAAGGAATGCACGAGCGGGACGGGGACCGCAACGCAGTCACCCGGGACTAGTCCCAGCCCCGTACGGTAGCCCTCGGCGTCGTACAACACGCTTGCCACGCCACGCCGTGCGACCTTGGGGCGGTCGGTGCTACCGGAGCTGAGGTGGAGCACCGCAGTGGTGTCGAGGACTCCGGCCCAGTGACCTGGGGCAGCGGGGGATACGGCGAGATCCGGAGTGATCTGGCATGTCTCGCAGATGATCTGGGCGGCCTGCCCGTCGAGGCTCGGTGCCGGTTCCGGCACCGGCATCGGCACCGCGTCCAGTTGCCACACTGCCATGGTGGCCACCACCAAGTCGCGGCCTTGTAGGCCAGCCAGCACCACAGACTGACCGGGCCGCACCCCGGCTTGAGCGAGGCGGTCGCAGAGGCAGTGAAAAGGAGAACCTGCAGCGTCGATGCGGTCGCCGTCGACGTGCACACCCTGCGCCAGGATGCGTGCCACCAGTTCGTGACGGCCGCTGTTCACTCTACGGCCTCCCGCTGCTTCGCCGCTGACACGGCAGCGGTTGCGGAGATGACCTTGTCGATAGTAACGATCGGCAGAACCGTCGCCACGCTACCGACCACGCCGATCCACAGGGTCGGCACAACGCCGATCCTTGACCCCAGCCAGCCCGCCACTAGGGCGGCGAGCGGCATGCTGCCCCAGACGACAAAGCGAATGGAAGCGTTCATACGGCCGAGGAGGTTCTTGGGGCAGAGAGTCTGTCGAAGGCTGACCTGGGTCACGTTGTAGAGCAACGCCCCGAGCGTGAGGCCGAATTCGCCTACCAGCAGGACTGCTCCTGCAAGGATTTTGCTGTGCTGGGCGACTGTAGCCGCCAGCGGGTTGGACGCGCCAAAGAACGCGGCAGTGAGCAGCCCGCAGGACATGACGGTGCCCGCGCTGAATCGCTTCCGGGCCCTGGCGGCAAGCAACGCCCCCAGCACACCTCCGGCAGCGCCGCAGGTCATGATGAGCCCGAGCATGAACGAATCAAAGCCGATGGTACGCATGACCAGGACGGGGACCAAGGTCGCCACCATGGTGGCGAAGAAGTTTGAAGCACCCATGGACATCGCCAGACGCCGGATGACTAGCTGGTCACGGACGAAGCGCAACCCTTCCCCAATGTCCGCGAACAGGTGCCCCTTGGCCTGAGGATTTAGTGCGGACCTCTGTTCGCTGTCCTGGGTCACTGTGAGGCACAGGAAGCTGGCGAAGTATGTGAAGGAGTCCACGAGCATTACCACTGGCGCGCTAACCACCCTCATGAGTAGTCCGGCCAGCGCCGGCCCACCGAGAGTCGACACCTGGGCGGTGGCTTCGAGTCGGCCATTGGCAGCGGCGATTTCCTCCTCAGGTACGAGGACTGGCACGTAGGACTGGTAGGCGACGTCGAAGAAGACGGTCACCACGCCGACGACGACAGCGACGGCGTACAGCACTTCCATCCGCAGATCCCCCGTTAACCAGAGGCCCGGGACCGCGAGTACAGCCAGGCAGCGGATGAGGGCTGCCCACATCATCGTCTGACGCTTGAGCATCCGGTCCACCCACGCGCCCGCCGGAAGACCGATGAGGAGGTAGCAAACAGTAGATGCGGCGCCGAGAATGCCGACTTCTTGGGTGTCTGCGTGGAGAAGCTCGACGGCGGTCACTGAGAGACCGAGTGTGCCGATGCGAGTGCCGAACTGGGAGAGCGTCTGCCCGAACCAGAAGCGTCTGAAGTTTGTGGATGTCACAGAGTGTGTGCTCATGACGTGGACCTCAGACCGTTGCCTGCACTGACCGGGACGTCGGCGCCCGAGTCCAGGAACACCGACCCACGAATCCGCAGACCGGATGACTGGACCAGGTCCTCGACGTGCTGCTTCTTCACCACGAACCGGTCCTTGCCGTAAATCAGGTACCGCTGCCGGTCAGTGTCACCGGTGAAGTTCACCGTCATGACATTGGCGCCGGCGGCCAACCCCCGGGACTGTCCGCCCGAGGACGTCTTTTCCAGGGCGCTCACCGATGGGATGAGCAGCTGGGGACGGTGCACTCGGAGGGTGGCGAGTGCGTTGAGAGCGAGCTCGTTGTCGCCGATAGGGGCGAGTTGAAGGGGGGTGTTCGGGGCAGGCACGAAGGGGCTCACGCTGCACATGTGGACTCCCAGCGATTCAGCCAGCTCGATGTCGTCGACAATGCTGTCGAGGGACTGGCCGGGCAGACTGGAGATCAGGCCGGTGCCCACCCGGTAGCCGAGGTCCAGCAAGTCCCTCATGCAGCGCAGGCGCTCGTCGAGCGATTCGTGTCGCATTTTCTCGTGCAGGCGCGGGTCGCTCGTCTCGTGCTTGAGGATGTAACTCGTCGCACCGAGGTTGCGTAGGCGTTCGTACTGTCCGCGGCGCATGTTCCCGAGGTTGAGCAGGATCTCGACACGGCCGTCGAACAGTTCGCGAATCCGCGGAATGGCGTCCTCGATCGCGGTGAGATTCCGGCGAGTTTCGCCGCCCTGGAAGAGGATAATGTCGATCCCAGCTGCCCGGATCTCCCTCGCGCGCTCCAGTATGCCGTCACTGCTCATGAAGTAGCGGTCGTTGTCCGGTGTGTTATCGCGGCGCATGGGACAGTAATCGCAGTTCACCCGGCACACGTTGGTGACTTCTATGACGCCGCGCAGGATCACGTTCGGCCCGAAGTGCTCCTCCCTGAGCCGCCGGGCCTCAGCGAAGAGCTCCTCCTGGGCCGGGCCCCTGGCCGTGAGATACGACCGTATTTCAGATCGAGTGAGCATGCCCAAGCCTCTCTTCGTTGTTCGATTCGGTCGACTCGTTGCTGGAGTGCTGCGGGACAGTGATGTGCTCCACCTGTTCCGCGACGAGCTCCGGGTCCGCCGTCTCTCGGAAGGAGTCGACTACGGTCGACAGGTCCGGTGTGAATCGGAGTGACGAGACCGAACCGTTGACTACCACCGTGACGGTGTCCCCGGGAGCTAGCTGCTCACCGCGCAGGTAGAGCGTCACCAGTCGGGCCCCGCTGACCTCGATGTCGATCCGGTCGGCGGCCGTTCGACGCGCATGCACCACTGCCGTCTGCCGCGGTCTGACACCGCTGAGGCGCACCCAATGAGCACGACCGTGCGCGTCCTCGGCCACCCGGTGGCGAATCTCGGCTGGCCGACTCGTACGGCTGGTACGGGCCAGCCAATGTTCGAGTTTGCGAAACAGCGGGCTGCCGTCCGTCAGCCCGAGTGTGCCCAGTCCGTGCGCGCCATCCGAAACCTCCACGTACTCCACATCCTGGTGGCCGAGATCGCACAGCGTGCTCACGGATTCACGGTCGAACTGTGCGGGGATCTGCTCGTCCTTGCTGCCGTGCACGACGAAGAGGGAGAGCGGAAGAGTATTGGGCAGCAGGGCCCTGGTTCGCGTATCAGTTCCGAACGACTCCCAGACGGAGAGGGCTCCGTTGAACGGTACGGCCGCAGCAAAGGAATGCCAGAACCTCATGCCTAGATTCCAGGTCGCCAGTCCGCCCATGGAGACTCCAGCGAGGACGCACCGGTTGGGGTCGGCGCCGAGTTCGGTCCGGGCCCACCGGAGGGCAGCGAGGGGGAAGTCGCGGCCAGCCAGGTCCCAGCGGGGCATGTGGAACCGGCTGCCAAAGATTCCGGCAAGGTCGAGGTTGTTCGATTTCTGCCTCGGCAGCTGCGCGGTCGGGCAGAGGACAGCCATCGACAGCCTGTCGGCGAGTGCGGTGAAGTAGGGCAGCACCTGTTCTCCGCTGCCCCCAGCGCCGTGGAGAACGATCAAGGCGCCGAGTTGACGTCCCCGCGTGTACGCGGGTACATGCACGGCCATATCCGTTTGCCGACCATGCTCGTCGTGCAGCTCCACGGTTCCTGACCAGGCACGCCAAACGTTCTCGTCGGTGCGGCCGAGCAACTCCCGCAGCTGCGCCGCACCGATATCGCGGCGGCGCAGTTCTGCAAGCGCCTCGTCCGGGTCGGCGTGCAGGCACAGCTCTCGTGCTTCAAGCGGCGTCATTTGCGTTTTGCCTCCTGCCGTCGCGGGCCGGACCGTCGTGAGTGGTACCGAAGTCCAGACGTCCCAGGCGGACGGGCGTCCGGCTGAGCCGCCGTGCCTTGACCGCAGCCAGAGAGAGCGCAGCCGAGAGGTCCGCTGCCGGAATCGGAAACTCCAGAAAACCCGTGCCCTTTGCCCTAGCCAGTGGCCCTGCAGCCTGAGTCAACAAGTCAAGGTCCGCGACGGAGCGCGGGGGGAAGCCGCTCAGCACCAAGCGGTGGCGGTCGACCACCCAGCGCACCGTGGCAGGCGAGTCGCTGCTCAGCAAATCGTCCACCAGCGGAATCAATCGCGCCGGCTCTGGCATGTGCAGCGCGAGCTTGCCATGGCCATCGCCAGACGCGGCAACGGAAGGGCCATCGTCTGGTACCGGTAGCTCGAACCGGTGGATCAACGGCCCAGTCGCCCGCAATCGGAGCATGCGTGCCAGCCCTGCTTCCGGCTTGTGCGGTTCGATCCAGGCGGCTAGGCCGGCAAATCTGTTGCCGCTCGCGGCGTCACGCAGTGCGAATGCCAGCTCCAGTGCCGCGCCGCTGCCGCGCATGGATTCTTCGACGAAGACCCCCTTAAGCAGGAGGTGATCACCCCACTTCATACTGCGGTGCACGGCGCCCAGACCCCCAGCGGCCGTGTCGAGCCCTATCCAGAGGTAATCGTCCTCAGCCGCCAACTCCCGGACCAGCGTCTCGGCGTCGAGTCCTTCGAGATCGACGATTCGGAGAATCTCGTCGGCATCCACCGGCATCAGTCGGCGCACTCGTCCGTTCTTCATAAGCAGTCACCTATAGTCGAGCGATCACACGAGCGGAAGTTGCCGACTCAGCGCGAGATACGGGAATTCTGTGGGCGCTGCGTCCTGCAATTCCTCCGTGAGAGGGATCTTGTTCATCCGCTTGCTAGAACTACGAACGGCCAGGAAGTTGATCAACACCTTGGGCGGCATGAAACGACTGTCGAGATCCTGAATAATCCACGAGAAGATATCAGGGTGGAACGGGTAGAACGTCGGGCCCACCAGGTCACCGTCGGGCATATTAAGCTGTCTGGCCATGCCGGTCTGTGGCAGCACCCTATAACCTACGTGCATTACCAGCTCGCCGTCTTCCAGCTTAGAATTGATGTACTGAATGCTGTTGCGCACGCTTTCGCGGTTTTCTCCTGGGCCGCCAAAGACGACGTTTACCCGGGCGGGAATCCCGTGCCGCCTGCACCGTTCCAGACATCGGTCGACATGGCGGGTATCGAAGGTCTTGCCGAGTAATTTCATCACGCGGTCGTCAAGACTATCCGGCGAGATTACGACGAATTCCACCTTACTCCCGGCGAGGAGTTCAGCAAATTCGTCGTCGAACGGCTTGGGTGTGAAGTATGCCGACCATGTTAGGCCCGGAAGGCTTAGCTCCGTGATTAGCTTGACAACTTCCTTGGCATATCGGAGCTCACTGTTGAAGATTCCGTCCGTGAAGAACACTCGGCGGATTCCTGCAGCATGGATGGCGCGGAGCTCGGACGCGATAATATTCAGCGACTTCAGGTCACCGCTGTTGTCGCCGCTGATGTATGCGTACGGGCAGTAGACGCATCCCTGATAGCAGGTCTTACGGCGCGTCTCAACACCGATCATGGCCCCTTCGAAATTTGCGTAGGTCTCCATCAGGGACTTCGGATGGTGGAGTACGTTCGTCAGGAAGCCGTCGTACCGGCGCCCGGTAATGTTCTGGCCCGCTCCGCGGTATCGCTCCGGGTCGGCGAGGATGTCGAGCAGGGCCTGCTCGCCAGGCCCAACGACGCCTACGTCGAAGCCGAGCCGGACCAGCAACTGGTCAGCAAACAGGCTGTATCCAGGTCCCCCGCCAACCAAGAGGGGGAGACGGCCAGCATCACCGAGGCACTGGCGTACCCGGTTTAGGAAGTGCTCATAGTGCTCGACGTGACCATCGCAGGACATGTCGATAGGGTCAATGTTACGTATGGTGAATCCAATGACATCCCAAGGTTCAGTGACCCAGGAGAGGTCTTCGACGGCGCCAGGATCTTCGGCAAAATCAATCAGGCGCGTCTCATGGCTAAAACGGTCGAGAGCGTCTTGGACAGACCGCAGACCGATGGGAAAAATAGGCTCATTACCCGGCATGGGGAGACTAGCCAGATTGACCAGTGCAACGCGAGCCATTCTCGATCCTCTCGAAAAACTCTCCGCCATGGCGGACGATCGAATATTCGGACGGCGGGGGCAGGCCACAACGATCGGCCTGCCCCCGCCATGCAGCGATTTCTGCTTTACGTGTCGCGGTTAGCAATCACGCTTATGCAGTGCAGGCGAAATCTGTGCGCTCCCCTGGAAAGGGTCAGGCACAGGAAGGCCCCACCAACTGGTGCAGAAATTCGGAGTCGACCAGGTCGAAGAGCGCCTCGCAGAGCTTGTCGAAACGCTCCGGGTCGGTCGCCAAGAGGACCTCGACGGCCTCCTTCTCCATCAGCATTCCCGAGCCCTCAAGAGCCTCGCGAGGGTTGTTGGCCAGATGCGAGGCAAAACTCTCGTCGTAGCTGAGGCGCCCGATCAGGGCCTCCATTGTGAGGGCCGCCTTGCCGGCGTCAGCGATCTGTTCGGCCGAGTACTCGGCAACTTGCTGAGACACCTATTCCTCCTCGTTTTCCCCTGTATTTGGGGATGGGTGGAAATTGCAGTGAGCGAGTTCGATCATGAGCTGGCATGGCAGTCGAAAACCAAGCCGAACCACCCAACGTTCGAAACCCGCACGATCGAGGCTCAGCCTGCGATCAACGGCGATCTAAGCCGATCAAGCGACCGAAGTCATCAGGACTCAAGCGGATGACCGAAAGACAGCTGGCTTCGGCTGTGGTCTGACGGACTGTGCGTCCATCCCCTCTCCACAAGTGGATCCCGAGTTCTCGCAATGATTGGATGGCTGTGCGCAGGAAGGTCATCACGCTGAGTCCGAAATGCGAAGATCAATCACCCACGAGTTGCAACCTGAAAACTCCCACGCAACAGGGGGCTGCCGCTTGGCTTGAACGGATCGCCCCTTGCACCTGTTGATTTCGGCCACGGGCGAGAGCAGATACGCGGTGGAGACGATCCAACGCTGAACTATTCTCGCTTGACCTGTACGTTTGCCGACATGCGGTAGTTGCGGACGAGGCACCTACCGTACGGTCGCAGACGGGGATGAGGGTGCCGTCCACAATCCACAGGCGGTCGGCATCTGCGACCGGGCGTTGGGGCCGGATCCAGCGCGAGCAAGGGCCCCAACCGCTGGATGATCCGGCGGGCCGTGGCCGGGGAGATCCCGAAGAGCGGGGCGAGCTGCTGCATGGTGAGGTTAGTGCGGGAGTAGACGGCCACCAGTAGTACACGCTCGGCCAGCGGCAGGCACCACGGCCGCCCCCTCCGGGACCGTTGCCGCCCCGCTCCGCATCACCTTCAACAGGCCCTCGAACCCACTCATCCGCAAGCCCGTGAACGTCTCTACTCACAACGGATCAGCCCGCAACACCCCACCCATACCGGGAAAGTGCACGGGGGACGACGATTCTGCAACACCCTTTAGCACTGCACGACACAGCCGCTAACTCACGTGCCAGCCACCATAATTGGGCAGGTGCCTTGGGTGCCTCCATCAATCCCTGCGAGATTCCGCGAGCCCGTCGGCTTCATTCCACGGGACTGGAACTACGCCCTCCTTCCCCGACCACCCCGGCACCCCGAGCGCGGACAGCGCAGCCCTGATCGTCGTCCGCGTGCCACCACGATGACGCGGAACAACGGCAGTATCACCGCCGGCAGCCCCGACCGTAAGCCCCTCCCTGCCGGCATCCATGTGTGCCGGTTTCATCGCAGGGCTGCCCGCATCACCTAGTGCTCTGAGCTATGCCGCTACACCAGTTTTCCGGCCGGGCCAAACCTGGGATTTTCCGGACCCTCGACACCCCAACCACCCGATCTTGCGGAGGGGTAGTCATGTCCGGACCCGCCCACGATGGCGACAAGTCTGTGCGCATACCTGATCACGACCTGGACGACCTCATGTCCACGGTCACGCGGCTGGTCGCGGAGAGCCGCAAGCAGAGCGAAACGCTCGCCCGGCTCACCGACGACCAGCCGCTCGCAGAGGCTGACGATCCTGCGGGCCCCACCGTCGAGCCCGGCGCGGTGCCGGTCAGCGGCCGGATCGCGGACACGCAGCACTCGCAGGACGACGGCCCTTCGTCCGTCTTCATCCTGGCGCTCGACGGCAAGGCGTACGCCGAGGAACTCGCCGCGCTGGCCAGCTGGGTGCATCACCTGCTCCTGCCGGTCTACGGCAGGGAGATCACCACCGGCCGCCCATGGTGCCAACAGTGGCAAGAACACCCCGAAGCCGTCGCCCGGCTTCACGCCCTCTGGCTCGCCTGGCAGCAGCTCACCGACGTCGAGGCCGGCCTCACCGGCCCCGCGACATGGCATCGCGACCATCTCGACCCAGCGCTGCTCCAACTCCGCACGCCGGATGGACCCTTCGGAGCGTGCACCACCAGCCCGGCCCGCCCCAACCACCGGCTCCTGGCCTCGCCCGAGCCTGCCGGAATCTGACATGGCAATCACCTACGCCCCGGTGCCGAACTACCGGATCGACGGCTTCGAGGCCGCCACAGAGCGGATCAAGGAGGGCTTCCCCTCGCTCACGCTCTCGGACGACGTGTTCGTGCCCCTCGCCGAGCACCACAGCTCTGACGGCCGCGACACATCCGTAGCCCCGGCTCCCGTCGCACCACCTCGCCCAGCGGCAGCTGCGCCGGCACCTGCGCGTCGGAGCACGCCGCACTGGCAACGGTCAGCACGACCAGGACCAACGCGGCCATACGGCGGACCCCCTCGGCCTTCCCGGGGTTGTTCTCCCACTCCCCGTCCCTCCAGCCACGTGTCCCGGCACACGTCACGGCGTCCTCCCACCCCGCACGGACCAGGTGATCCACATACCTACCGCCAGACCCTGCCGCCACACCGGCGCCCGCGCACGTTCCCGTGCGAGCCGCGCGGGCGCCCGTGCACCACCCCTCCGGAGCTGTTCTCATGCCCACCACCGACCCCCACACCCTCGACCCGGACAGCGATGTCCTCATCACCCCCGCCTACCTCGCCGGCCCCGGCCCTGACGACGCGATCTTCAACACCCTTGACTCCGCGACAGGCTGGGCCAAGGTCGTGGCCTTCGGCGAGGACACGTACTACACCAGCCCGTGCCAGCGCGTGCGCATCGCCAATGTCATGGACAGCCACTACGGCGGCTGGACGATCTCGTATGCCGAGAACCCGCTCGGCGTACCGGACTGGATCACCACCTTCGACCGGGACACCCCCCGAGAGATCGTGGCGGCGTTCACGGACACGCTCGTCGCCGGGCTGCCGAACAACTTCGCCGACTACCTCAGCGGCGGCAAGCACCACACCGGGCACACGCCCGCCACCGTGCTCTCCAGCCATCAGTGGGAGGCCGTCCGCGGCACGCGGCCATTCCGTACGGTTTCGCCCGACGGTCATGCCGCCTACCGGATACGCGGCGGCTGGCTCCACGAGTACGACGAACTGCTCGACCCGGCGAAGTCGACCTGGCGGATGTCCGCCGGCCCCGACCCGATCTCCGCGCCGAGCTGGCAGGCGTACTTCAGCCGGGGCACCCCCGAGCACCTCATGACCGCCACGGCCGACGCCCTGACCGATCCAAGGCCCGTCGTCCGCGCTGCATTCCTCATTCCCGACCGCCACCGCTCCCTGGTCGAGACCCAGTCCCTGCGGCCCGACCAGACGCGGTCACGCAGCACAGCTGCGCTGGCCCGCAGTTCGCGCACCAACGCAGTGCCCCACGTCCAGCCTGCACCGCCAGCCGCACCCGCTTCCGTCACGCCCGTCATCGCTGGCTCACGCCGTCAGCGCTGAAACCCGCACCTCACCCGGAGATCCGATCCCCATGCCCGTCCACGCTCTTGACGGGGACTTCTACGTTTCCCCGGTCTACCTCGCCGGCAGCACCTTCACCGGTGACCCCGCGCTCCAGCCGCTCCTCGACCAGGGTTTCCAGTTCCACCACGATGAACTGGCGAACGTCTTCGTCAGCTCGCCCGAACAGCGCATCCGGCTCGGCTACCTCCCCGAAGGCGACGACACCACCCTGTGGAAGATCGCGGTGCACTCTGACCCGTTCGGCCCGCCCCGCTGGCTGGCCACCTTCGACAACAGCACTCCCACGGAACTCGTCACCGCCTTCACCACGGCCCTCGCCCATGACTACGCGCAGGGCCACGACACCTACCTCTACGGCGCCACCGGCCGAGACCGGGGCTTCCAGCCGCTCGTCGAGGCCGGCTGGCGCACCGACAAAGGGCCACACCTCAGCGTCTCCGTCGCACCCGACGGCCTGGCGGAAATGAACCATGTCCGAGGGGCGCTGGATCACCAGGGCGAGCTGTCCGGCTACCAGTACCGCTGGAGCGCCAGCGGCGGACGCGACGGCTACCGCTCCAGCTGGCATGCGACGTTCACCACCCACACCCCCTCGCACCTGATCGCCGCCACCGCCGGCGCCCTCGCCGACCCCACCCCGGTGCCCCGGTATGAGGCAGAGATCCCCAAGCGCAACCTCGCCGCGGCCCGCGTGACGCCGGTGCCCCCACCAGTACCGACTCCGCTCGACGTCCGCCGCGCAACGGCAGCCCGTGCCCGCTCCGCCGGTCATCACATCGTCGCCCACGCTCCGGCGATGGCGATGGCCACCGGCAGGCCGAGTGCGGCACTCCCGACACATGTCCCCCGCCGCCGATGACCTCCGCCGTCACCTTCTCGAAAGGCTTCCCAATGCTGCACCCCGACCTCGCCAACGCTCCGGACGCCTGACTCCGGCCCCTGGGCCGTGGGTGACGGACTCGGTCGCCGCCTGCGTGCTGCCGTGCAGACCCTGGTCGGCTCCCTGCCCCGCCTCATGGACGACTTGGAACTGAACTTCTCCGACGCGCTTGTCGGCGGCGGTGAAGTCGTCGTCTGCGACCTGACCGAACTCCATCCGTCCTGGGCGCCGTTGATCGAGGCAGACGCCCTTCGGCTCGTCGCCGACGCCGCAACGCACAACGAGGTGCGCTCGCCCCGTCGTTAGACGGCGCCGGCCGCGCCATGCCGGCCCGTGCCACACCCTCCTGCGGCTTCGGCGCCGACCAGCTGCGTCAGCTCCCGAATGCTCAGCTCGATCCGTCTGCCGTCGGCCATGCGGGCCCGGCCCAGGGACGCGGCCTCCGCATCGTCGACGGCCTCGTCGTACGTGCGGATCTCTCCGCTCTCCAACCCAACCTCCTACAGCGATCGGTCGCCTCCGGAACAGCTCCTGGGGCGACCGATTCATTCCCCCTTGCGCAGACATCGGCGACCGGTCCCCCGGCCAGTTCGCCGACGGCAGACGCACACCGCCGGACAGGACTGGAGACCCCCTCCCAGACCATGCCAACGTACGGATGTCACCAAAACCGCAGGTCAAAGAATGGATTGCTGCTCGTGACGCTCACCGCTACCGCCCCGATCCAAGCTCCCGCCGCGCTTCCGTTCGCCGCCCTCGCCGAGCGTGAGTGGCTGCTCGGCTGCCGCTGCGCAGGCCCCATCACCGACCTCCTCAAGAACCAGGAGTGGGATGTCGTCTCCGACCTGGACGGCAACGTCTACTGCTCCAGCTCCGGCCAACGCGTGTACGCGGGATTCCTCCCCGAGAGCCCGTCAGTGGTGCGCGGCGAGCTGTGGCGCATCCACGTCAAGGGGACGAACGGCACAACCGCCTGGCGTCAGAGCTTTGTGCCGGACACCCCGGCACAGGCCGTCGCCAGATTCCTCGCCGCCCTCATCTCCTCCCTCAGCCGCTACTGCACCTGCATCTGACCAAGAGGTCGCCTCATGCCTCGCCACTCGATCACCGTGACCGCGTATCACGCCGACGGCACCATCTGCCCCTCGGGCCATCGGCATACCACCGGCGGTACGCCGCTCTCCGAGACGTGTACCGGACGGGAGCGCTTCGTCGCGACGTGCAGCTGCGAGCAGTGGACCAGCAACGCCTCGTCCACCAAGTCCTACGCTGCCGAGCTTGGAACACGCCACCGGTCCGACCAACTCCCAGCGAAATCCGCGCCGCCGTCGAAGGGCCCTGCCGTACTGCGCGAGCTTCTGCGATTCGACGCGGAGCACTGACCAGCCCCCTGCGCCCTGCACCCGCTCCCCGCTCCCTCGTCGTCCCGGAGGCCGTCTTGTCGCACAAGATCACCGTCCGCCAACTGATCCACCAGCTCCAGACCGTCAACCCCGACCTGCCTGCCTACCTCGCCATCAACCCCGACTGGCCCCAGACCCACTACGTCGGCCGCATCGTCGAAGTCCCCGGCCCCAACGGCGCCGTATTCCTCGCCGAAAACGGCCAGGAGGGCGTACTGCCGCCCGAGGTTCGCACCGAGCTGGGCTGGGCGGACGTGTGACCTACGACGCCCCTACACGTCTCTCGGCGAAGGCGATCGGCCCCGACCCGTACCTGGACCTCAGCGATCTGGCCCGCTGCCCCATGCCCCCGTCGGCACGCGGAGCTCTCTTGCGCTCTGTCCCCCAACAGCCCACCGAGCCGATCCGCGCCATGTGGGACACCGCCCCGGAACCCGAACCGCTCCGGCCCGGCGCCATCCTGCTGAGCTGGAAGCCTGGCCACGACGACGGCATGGACGTCACCGCCCGCCTCGGGCTGGCCACGACCACCGTCGTGCTCGCCACCTGGCCCAGCCTCCACGACGACTGGACCCCGATCGTCCACCCCACGCTCTACGAGGTCTCCGGCCTTCACTCCGTCCTGACCATCGCAACCGACGCATTGCATCTCGCGAACCGACTGGCGGACAGCTGAACCCACAGCGCTCCGCCATACCATCCAGCACTGGTCTGCCCCGACTCACCTGGGGGCAGACCAGCCGATTTGGATGACGCGGGGCCGCTGCCGTGGAGTGACCAATTGAGCCCGCCCAGGCGGCATGGGCTCAGCCCTCGTAGTGCCTATCAGCGGTCCTTCGTCAGGGTTCCCCGACAGGATGACTCCGCTGGCTCGGAGCTCTTTGAGGCGTCGGGTGACGGGGTCGAACGAAGTGCGGGCTGCGCCACCGCTGTTGCGGGCGACGATGGTGCGGAGGCCGATGTCCCGGGCGTAGGGAAAGAATTCTGTCAGCGCTTCGAGGGGGTTACCAGAGGGGAGTGCGACGAGGTCGTAGTCGTCGATGACGATGAAGATCTCGGGTCCGTGCCACCAGTTGCGGGCGCGCATCTGCTCGGCGGTGACTTCCTCCGTAGGCATCCGGGCCTGGAGGATCGGAACGAGGCGCTTCAGGCCCTCTTCGAGCGATGCCGACGCGGGAGCGTAGTGCAGCACGTGGTCCTCCGGGAGCTGTCCGTGCAGCCCCCGTCGGTAATCTCCGACGACCGCCAGAGCTTCATGGGGCTGATGCCGTTCGGCCAGCCGCCGGGCGAGCAGGCGAAGCAGCGTGGATTTCCCGGACTCGCTCTCGCCGTAGACGACCAGGAGCGGATCGGTGTCGAAGTTGAGGTAGGCCGGCGTGAGCGTCGATTCGTCGAAGCCCACAGCGAAGCCAAGATCGGGTGTTTCGCGCGCCTTGGGGAGGGCGTCCACATGCAGGCGGTCGGGGAGCATGCGTACGGGTGGGCACACCGGCCCGTGCCAGTGGGATGCGACGGCCGCGATCAGCTCGGCGGAGCTTTTGGCGTCATCCGCAAGGTCGTGCGTGGCATGCGGGAAAATGGCGTACGGCAGTGCGGCGACGTAATGCAGGCCGCCCTGGGCGAGGCCGTGTCCGGGGCGGGTGGCCGGCACGTTGCGGGCGCGTCTGCGGTCGTGTTCGGAATCCAGAGGGTCAGCCATGCGAAGTTCCAGCCGGGTACCGAGTTGGTCCTTCAGAGCAGGGCGGATCTCGTTGTACCGACCGGCCGTGAGGATGACGTGAATGCCGTAGGCAAGACCTCGAACGGCCATGGCTTCGACGTCCGGGATCAGCTGTTCGTGCTCCCGCTTGAAGGTGCCCCAGCCGTCGATCACCAGGAAGACATCGCCGAAGAGGTGATCGGAGTAGTGCCCCACGGCCCGTCGTCCGCGGTAGGTCCGGATGGAGTCGATGTGATGGGCACGAAAGAACTCCTCCCTTTCGTCAAGGATCTCCCGCATCTCCGCGACGGTCCGTCGCACCTTGGCCGCATCCAGTCGGGAACAGACGCCCCCCACGTGCGGGAGGCCGGCCAGAGAGGACAGGCTGCCGCCGCCGAAGTCCAGGCAATAGAACTGCACCTCGCGGGGCGTATGCGTCAGGGCGAACGCCATGACGAGGGTGCGCAGCAGGGTGGACTTCCCCGACCGTGGGCCGCCGACCACCACGGCATGGCCCTGTGAACCGGAAAAGTCGCAGCGAAGGGTTTCGCGGCGTTGCTCGAACGGCACGTCGGCGATGCCCAGCGGGATGACCAGGGACATCTCCCGCCACTCGACAGGCTGCAGGCCCCGTTCGGACGTGACCATCAGCGGGGGAAGAAGATCGCCGAGGGAAAGGGACTCTTCCAGCGGAGGCAGCCAGACCTGCTCTGCCGCCGGTCCTTGGTCCCGAAGCCGCTCCACCAGAATGTCCAGGACGGAAGGGCCTGTGCCGCTTCCCTCTGGCGGTGCCTCATCACCACTGGTCAGGCATCGATCGGCGCCCTCGATGATCGACTCGGCGGTGAACAGCATCGGGGAGAGCTCTTCCCTGCCGCCGGAGGCAGTGGTGCGCCGGGGACGGTAGAGGCCGGAGACGTAGGCGGCCTTGAACTGGGTCAGGGTTTCCGTTCCATGACTCAGAAGGCCCGCTCCAGGGACGTTGGGCAAATGGTATGCGTCGGTGACGCCGAGGGCGATGCGGGACTCTTCAGCCGAGAAAGTGCGCATCACCAGTCGGTAGGACAGGTAGGTATCCAAGCCGCGCAGCCGGCCCTCATCCACCCGCTGTGAAGCAAGCAGAAGGTGTACGCCGAGCGAACGCCCGATACGTCCGATCTGCAGGAACACGTCGATGAACTCGGGCCTGGCTGCCAGCAGTTCGCTGAACTCGTCCAGGGCGATCAGCAGCGTTGGTAGCGGCTGAAGCGGTGCCCCTGCTGCTCGGGCTCTCTCGTAGGCGCCGATATTGGCGAAGTTTCCGCTGACGCGCAGCAGTTCCTGACGGCGCAGCAGTTCACCGGTCAGGGCGTCCTGCACGCGGTCGACGAGGGTGAGGTCCTCGGCGAGATTGGTGATGAACGCAGCGACGTGCGGTAGGTCGGCCAGGCCGGCGAACGTAGCGCCGCCTTTGAAGTCGGCCAGGATGAAGTTCAGGGTCTCGGAACTGTGCGTGGTGGCGAGTCCGAGGACGAGGGTGCGGAGCAGCTCGGACTTACCGGAGCCGGTGGCGCCGACGCACAGGCCGTGCGGCCCCATACCTCCTTGGGCTGCTTCCTTGAGGTCGAGGACAACGGGATTTCCGTCGCCGTCCACTCCGAGCGGTACGCGCAGCCGGTCCTGCGCAGTTCGATGCCGTGGCGATGTGTCGAGGGTGGTGGGGTCCTCGATGCCCATGAGCTCGGTGAAGCCGAGGTTGCCCAGCAGAGGGTCCTCGCCCTCGTCGTCGCTGGTCCGCAGCGGAGAGAGGGCGCGAGCGAGTGCCGTGGCTTCGACTGCGCTGAGGGTGTCTGGAATTCCCGTGTAGGTGGAGCCGGAATTGGAGACGAGGTTCAGGGCATTCGGCTCGACTGCCATACCTGGCCTGCGATCCACTCGACGGAACCCACCCCCGGGGGTACGGCGCTGTCGCTGGCCGCCGATGGCCGTTTCGAGTTCGATGACGGTCACGCCCAGAAAGCCGTCCCGGTCGAATGGCCATGGGAATGGCGTCGTGGGGCCGGGATCCAGAAGGATCACCACATGGGGTCGGTCGAGCAGTGGCCGGGCATCCGCCTCCCAGGCGGGGCGCGTGGCGAAGTCCTGGGCAAAGTCCTCTTCGAGGCCACTGAGCGAGGAATAGACCAGCAGTCGTTGCGCACGTCGGCGGTCAGCGGCTTCTGGCTCGGTGCTACGAGCGTGTGGCAACCACTTGATCCAGTCCCATTCCGCGGCCGTCCCCGGATCCGTGACGACTGCGATGCGCACATCGTCCGGTGAGTGCATCACCGCCAGCTGGCAGACCAGCGCCCGAACCGAACCCTGCACGGTGCCAGCATCACCCCTGATCGTCAGCCGTGGAAACGCCCGCAGGGACAGCGCCAGGGGCAGCTCGTCGAGGTACTCGTACGCTGCGACGAAGTGTCGCAGCGCATGCGCTGAAAGCGGCTCCCACTCCTCCGCAGGCCCTGCCTGCGGCACCACAAGCCGGGTCGAGAGGGTCTGCGGCCCCAGCCCGACGCGTAGTTGGGCAAAGTCGTCGTCGCCAGGCCGGCGTTCCCAAAGTCTCGTGCGTTCGGCGATGACCGCCCAGAGCTGTGCCGGCTCGGGGAAGGTGCGGAGTTCTGAGCGGCGTTGGGCGCGTGCGGTGGCCCGCGCCTCCTCGCGAGTGCGGGCCAGGTACTTCAGGTATTCCTGACGCGCCGCGTGGACGCCTGATGATGAGCCGCGCCGGGCACGGACGAGCTGGCCCGCCCCCATGGCCGCTGCGGCGATGAGCATGATGCCGCCCATGATCTTCATGAACGGTGGTGAGCCGGGCAGGAAGAAATACACCGCCGTACTGGCCATGCCCGCCATGGGCAGCAGTGTCAGGAGAGCGGATTCGCGCTTGTGCTCCGGCAGCTCGGGAGGCGCCTTCAGCTGCAACTCACCCTTGGGATAGTCAGGGGGCGCGGTACGCGAAGGGCGCTTGATGGTGACGGTTGCCAATGGGGCCTGTTACTGCTGGAAGGGCGGGCCGGGCTGCTGGTGGCCGTAGGGGGAGGGCGGTGGCACGACGGGGCGCCGGCGCTTGACGATGACTACAGCCAGCGCGGTCACGAGACCCAGCACCACTACGCCGACGACACCCCAGATGACATACGCCGACGCCCCACCCCCGTTGGAAGAGGCTTCAGACGGGGCGGCGGGAACCGGTGAAGCCGAGGACGGAGCCGGCAGCGGCCCGTTCTGCGAGCCTGCCGGGATGTCCTCGGTCAAGGCGCTGAACGGGCGGATGAACCCGTAGCCGTAGTGCTTGTCCGGGAGCTTCGCACCCTTCACCGCGTCCGGCACCTTGGCTGTTTTCACCAGGCGGTTCGCGATCTGGCCGGCCGTGAGGTTAGGGAACTTGGAGCGGAGGAGGGCGGCAGCGGCTGAGACATAGGCGGTGGCGTCGGAAGTGCCCGTGCCGCTTCGGTAGCCGTGATCACGTCCCGCGCCGGGGACGTCCACTCCTGGTGCTGCGAGCAGGTTGTTCGACCCGTAGTTGGACTTCTCCCAGATCTTTCCTGAAGAGTCGACCGCTCCTACCGAAATCACGCCTGGGATGCTCGCGGGGTAGTTCGGCTCAGCAACACCGTCGTTGCCGGCCGCGGCAACAATGACGGCGTCCTCCTTTCGCGCATACTGAACGGCGTCGTCCAGATCGGTAATCTTGAAGGTGTCCCCCAGCGACAGATTGATGACTGTCGCTCCGTGGTCGACGGCATAACGGATCGCCTGCGACACGGGGGATTCCTTGCCAGTGCCGACTCGCAGGCCATCCTGAGAATTGACAAGCAGCGGCAGAATCTTTGCCTCAGGGGCGAGCCCCTTGACGCCGGCCGCGCCCCCGGGCCCGTGACCATGGCCTGCAATCAAGGAGGCCATGGCGGTGCCGTGTGAGTCCTCTGTCGCACGGTCGGCAGTACCGCTGCCCTTGAGAAGGTCCTTCCCCGGCAGCACATTGCCCACGAGGTCGGGGTGAGTCCCGTCGACTCCGGTGTCGACGACGGCGACGGTCACCCCCCGACCTGTGGACACCTTCTCAATCGCGTCCGCATCGAATGCCGACAAGGCCCACTGACGATCGCGAATGGAATCCGCGGCTGCCGGGGGCGCTGCATGCGCGAGACCGACCACGCACAACAGCGCCGTCCCACCCGCCGATCTCATCCATCGCTTGAACGTCACGCCCTGCTGCTTCCTTCCGAACTGTCCGGCTCTACCGCAGGGCTCCGCTCTTCCGGCACGCCACCGTCTTCCGCCTCCTCAGAGGCCGGAACGCCGACAACTCCCGGCACAACGTCCCGCTGCGAAACCCAGGTCTCTTCATCCTCGACGAGATAGTCGGGACGCTGTGACTGCCGGCGCTCCTTGTCCTCACGGGTGGACCGCCCGCTGGTCGGTACGCCCAGTGGACCACGCGAAGGAGACGATCCTTCCGAACGGCCGTTCAGAGCGCCACCCCGGCTGCGATGGAGACCTGAGCCACCTTGCGAACCTCGACCCGGCACTCCGGGCTTATTCGGTTCCCCGATGACACCGCCAGGACGCCGCGCGAGCCCTCCCTGACGACCACGAGCGCCCCCCTTACCGGACGCGCCGGGACCCGTACCGCCGGCAATCGGCGGTCGTCCTGCCTGGCCCGGCTGGCCGGGAGCACCCGGCATAGCGGTTCTTCCTGCACCAGCACGACCACCCGGAAGCGTACTCGGAACACCCGGTGAACCGGGACGCACCGTTCTGCCACCCACAGGACCACGCCCGCCAACCACCGGACCACCACCAGGCATGCCCGGCCCGCCGGGGCCCGCACCAGAGTGGTCAGGAGCCCCGACCACCGGTCCGCCGGGGCCCGCACCAGGAGGACTTACAGGATTGGCCACACCGCCACGAACGCCGTCCAACGCCGTACCAGGACGCGGCGTCTGCGGCATGGGAGGACGCGTTCCGGATTGGGCAGAGCTCCCTGTACCCCCGCCCTCCCGTGACCGCTGCGGCGAAGCAACACCACCCGCGGATGACGTGCCCCCGGCCGCCTTCTGGCCCGACACCCCAGCGGACGTCCCCCTACGCGGACTCGCCACGGCTGGAACCACGGCAACTGCCACATCTGGCGGCGGCACCGTCGAATCCGGCGGCGAGATGGGCTTCTCCGGGTCACGGGGTGGCGGGGGCGCCAGCTGATTCCCCTTGACGTTGTACGAGGCGCCGAGCTTCTCCATGTGGGCAGCCGCCTGCAAGGCGATCTCCCGCCCACGGGACAGCGTGCCCCGGTGCTTGTCCAGCGCATCGCTGGTGTTCATACCGTTGGCGAGATCCTGCTTCAGGGTGTCATCGCTGCGAGCACCGAAATCGCTCAGCCAGTCCGCACCATCCTGGACCTTAGAGCCAATAGCTTGGAGGATGTTGCCGTCTTTCGATGCGGCCTCGGAGTCCTGCAAAGCCGTGACGGCCCTTTGGGCATTGCGAAGGTCGATCGCTGCTGCTTTCAGAGTGTGCGACGTATTCTTCGCGTACTTAGAGCCATTCGCGAGGCTCGTGCTCAGAGTCTTTGCCCGCTTCTCGAAGGCTTCCGCCGCTGCGCCGTGCCAGTACTCGCGGACATCCGCCACGGCCTTGTCCAGCAGATCCTTCACGCTTCCGTCCGGCGCATTACCGGCAAGCTGGTCGTGCACGTGCATCCAGTGGTCGGCAATCTCATCGACCTTGTCCGGCTGCGCGTCGCGCACCATGGCCTTCAGCGACTCAAGCGTGTGGCCTGAGAAGTTGGTGGAGTGTCCACCCCCGCTACCCATCTCATTCCTCCCCGTTGCGCCGGCTCACCTACTGAGTCGGCCGCAGCCTGTCTCAGCGCATGGACTTGCGGACCTCTTGCTCACGACTCTCGTAGTCGTCGTGCACGGTCCTCGACTTCTTGCCAGCATCGGCAATCATGTCCTTCAGCTCGGCAACCATGGCGGCGAGCTCCCGCTTCATCGTGCCGTGTGCATTCCGAAGCCCAGCTTCCTCGGCGAATCCCTGGCCGAGATACCCCTCCGGCAGCTCCGTCTTGTACTCCGCGGTGCTCCCGACCCCATCCATGGTGTCCACGAGCGAGTTGAGTCGCGTAATGACCTGTTGTAGTGCACTCAAATCGACGCTATATTCCCCGGCCATCCAAATCCCCCCGGCCTCGTGCTAGATCTCTGCCTGGCGCTCACGCCATAGCGAACTCATGTAACCCGCCGTCAGTCCGCCCAGTCAACCGTGGCCCTGGCAAGGACGAAGGCATCGCGCATCTGTCCTGAAAGCGACCCGAATCTGGCCGACTTGGCTGCGGCGATATGTCGCGTCCGCCCGTTGTATGCCAGAGTGACGTGTTCGCACATTGGCGCACGGACAACTACTCATCTCCGCCCTGCGTGGTGACACCGCACCTAATGGCTCACGGCAATTTGAGATCAGTGCAGCCGTGGCGCTTAGCGGACCGGGTAGCGAACTCCTTCAATGCGGCCTCTTCTACCTTCTCGCTTGGGTCCGAGTCGTAGTCATTGTGGTCCACGGGTCGGGTCGTGATGTACAACGCCCGGCTACCGGAAGGACACTGTGCCGAAGCCCAGAACGCATCGCCCTTGCGGCCGGCAGGCTTCCACAGATCGTATTCATCACCATAGCCGAGCTGTTCCCGCAGCGCCGGAGCAAAGGGACCGTAGAAGGCGCTGACGCGATAGTGGACAGAACTTGATTCTGCGACGTAATAGCAGTTCTCGATCGGGGATTTCGAATCTGTGACGCTCTCACGGACAGCCTCTTCGATGCCCGCACAAGTCCCGCGAGCCTTACCCGATATTATCGAGTGCGCAGTGTTGTCCGGCACCCGATCGATGGCGCCCCCAGGAACAGCAGTACATCCCCATGCCTTGGCTGCGTTCTGCGCCGTCTTCACCGTCGTGCGGGCGAAACGCGCGCGCTGGGTGGCTCCGTCCATTGATCGCATAGCCATCCCCTTCACCGTGACGATCAGGGAGGAACGCTTTGGATCGCTACGGTGATTTGTGCAGGGCATGTTGACTGTGGCAACGAGATCTTGACCCGCGTGCCCCTCATCCATCACGCCCTCCCATCCGTGGCCGAGCGGAATCGCCATTCCCACGTCACCGTACGGAACGAATTCGTTAAAGTCGTGAAGCGCCCCCGCCGCACCGGAACCCCAGTCCAGTCCCACTGATAGCCATCCGCCGGCATCGGGGTCACGCACGGAGCACTTGTGAAGCTGACCTGAGCTCGGGACAGCTCCCTGCTCTACTTCAACATCGTGCGCGCGCAAACGGTCAACACCTAGCAGTTCCCTGACCTCTGAGGTGTCAACACTGCCTCTGCAAGAGTCGGACAGGCTCCGACCGTCTTGCCAACGGTCATACGCCCCGCTGAAATAGAAGATGCTGGGCACCGCCACCACGACGATGATGACCACGGCGATCAGCCACCGCTTGCGCTGGCGGCGGACTATTCGAGGATCGGGGTCACCAATACGGCGATCCTCCGTTGCGTCAGCGGTCATCAGTTGTTGTTCTTCCCTCGGCCAAGAACATCTTGCACATCGGTACGACCATCCTCGTAAAAGCCCTGCAGTTCATGCTGGACGAAGTTCGCATCCGACGCATCAGCGCCAATTCCTCGCGTCTCGTACAGTTCGCCAACCATCGCGTTGATGCTGGCTTTCCCGCCCATGCCCGCGCTTCCGTTTAGTGTGTTCTCCGCGATCTCTTCGGCCGAGCGCGCATCGGTATCGGCATCCATCTTCTCTTGCCAGGCGGAAGCACCCACATCAGTGAGGCGCACCGCGATGGAGCCAACGACAGGGATTTTGCTAGCTCCCTCGGCTAGCCCATGATATCCAGCCTTCGCTATCCACCACTTATGGTCAGAGCGCCCCTCATCGCGGTGGTCGAGGATGACATCACCTTGGATAGCATCGATGGCACCCGTTGCTTTAGTGGCATCAGACATCATTTTCTTGGCCTCGTCCGCGCCAGTTTCGGCAGGAATATCAGCCAACTGATTTGCCGTATGAGCGGTTTGCGCCTCCTGGAGCGCGCGATACGCGACAGGATCGTCGGACACCCCGCGCATGACTCGGATCAACGAATTCCGGTCAACGGCCATACGCATTTGTCCGGTCTCCTTGTCCGTCCACACCCCCGATGCTTTCTCTCCATCGTGATCCGCTGATCCGTCGTTGACGTTCGAAAGTATGTCTTGCGTGTCGGATACATAGTCGCCCAGGGCATTGGCGATCGGACGATGCATGCCGTCAGGCAGCTTCTCGTCCTTCGAGCCACCATCGAGCATATTGATGCTGTCACGCATGATTCTGGCTTGCGATGCAGTGTGTTCGCGCACCGCATCTTCCTGCCCCGGTTGATGTCCAGTGGAGCCGGCTTCGATGGCGAGTGCCAGCGAACCCTGGCCGGTCTTCTTGTTGAAGCCGTCTTCCACCCACTCCCGGTCATCTACGAGATACTTGAGATTGCCGTTCTCGCGCGGCTCGCCGGGGTCCAGGAACCCGGTTGCGGCTTCGGGATTCTTGCTCAGTGCATCCATGTAGCCCGTCATGGGGTCGGCGCCCGGCCCGTCTCCGGAGTAGTCGATCCTCGGCATGGTGGAGTCCGGAGCCCACAACTCCCTTGGAGTGGATGGGCCTCTGGTCTTCTCGTAGCTCAGGAGGTCTCGACCGTAGTCATGGAGGAAATCGCTGTCGTAGCTACCGCTTCGCATGAGGCTGCTCATCAACTGGTAGCCCTTGGCACTCGGCCCGCCGATCCCTCCCGGATCGATCATCTGCGGCCCGAGCGCCCGCATCTTCTCCTTCCAACCGTCCATCGCCGCACTTTCGCTCTGTGTGGCGATGCCGAGTGTGGAGCCGAGGCCGGCCTGCAACTGCTTGAGGGCGGCGTTACGCTCGCCACCTCGCTCTCCGGAGTTTGGCCCTGACGCTTCACGCCAGAATTCGAGCGCACCCTTCGGCCCCATCGAGAGAGCGAACTTCTCCGCAAAGACCATGTCATTCTTGCGCTTTGAAAGAAGCTCTCCCAGCCGACCCAGCTCATCGTTGGTCAGGTCTTCGCCCTTTTTGGTGAGCCTGAGCGCCTCGACCATGTCCTTCTTGGCGTCCCGGGCCGAGTCCAACGACGTGTAGATGTTCTTGTTGAAGGAGGCGTTGTTCTTGCCGTTGGAGTCCTGACGCAGCGCCCAGTCCGCGGCTTCATCCGCTGCAGTGGCATCCCGCAGCACCTTCTCTATGCGCCTTCGCATGGCCTCGACCTTGGCCTTGCGCTCCGGGTGGAAGACGTCGCTATATCCGCCGGCCGCGAAACCCTGGGTGTCCGGATCGGTATCGATCACCATGCCGTTGTCCAGCACCTGGAGCTTCTCGGCCGGTGCTTCCTCGTCGATGATCCGGCGGAGCTTCTTCTGTGCTGCGCTAAACTCCGCGTGGGCGTCAAGCAACAGAGTCGCAACAGCGTGCGCCTCTTGCGCCGCGGCGGCGTACTGCTCCTTGATCTTCGTGAGCGACAGCTGCGCCTGGTCGGCCGCATCCCCGTGCCAATCGGACTTCAGCGGCTTGGTGACACGTGCCTCGAACAGCTCTTGCAGACCCTGGTACTTCTTGGGTAGCAGCTTCCACTCGTCCGCTGATGCCTGGAGCTTGCCGAGGTCGGCATGGAGGAGATCGGAGAATGCAACCATGATCAGTGCCTCCCGCCGTCAAGAGAGTCCATCCTGGATTTCTCGGAGTGATCTGTCCGCTTGTACGAACTACTAGTGTTGTGCAGCTTCATGACGGCGTCGGACAGCATCGTGCTCAGATGTACGGACTCGTCCGCCCACCTCTTGTGCAGTGCAGAGAGCCCCTGAGAGCTTTGCCAGCCGCCCAGTGCACTGGATGCGGCATCCGTTTCTGACAGAGCGTGCTGGTCCACCTTGTCGGTGTCGCCCCGGAGATTCTCCAGCGCGTCGGCTGCCTCGGTCAGCGCGGCCGTGCGGACTGACGTCTGCCGGCCTCCGCTCCCGGAGCCCCCGCTTCCCTTGCCCCCTGCGGAGTTGAGCTCCATCGTCACGTTCTGCCGCTTGGCGGCACCCGTGAGCGATCCGTCGGCGTTGTAACGGAACGGATTGAGTCGGCGATCCCAATCCTGGTCGTCGGTCACGTGCTTCCCCCCGTGGCGGTGCGGCGCTGTGATCACTGTGAACACACGGAAGCAGGAGCCTAGGGCGTCAAGTGGGCAGGAGCAATCGGCTCAGGGTCTGATTCGAGCCGACCTGACGTGCCCTCTATGCACGGCGATAAGTGCAGGTAGAGCAACCATCAAAGGCATTCGAACTCTGCCCCTTGCGCGAGGACATCAGGATAGGTAGGCGCCGGCGAGCCCGCCGTCATACCCTGCAGCCTGTGCTGCGGCCTCCAAGCTCGGGTAGTCCTGGCCGATGCCTTCGCCGATCATCGCCATGTAGTCGGCTCGGGTCAGTTCGCACTCGACCCACTGGTGCGCGCAGCGGCAGCGAATGCTGATCTCGTTGCGGTCGCAGATCACCATCCAGTCGCGCCGGGCGCCGCACTGCGGGCACATGACGGCGATGCCGGTGATGCGGATTTCCTCCGGGTGTGTGGTGGCGCGCAGACCGATGTTGTCGCCTGCGGGCTGCGTCTCCTGCTGGAGCCGCAGGAGCGGGTCGTCGCCGGTTGTCGCCGGCTGAGCGGTTCTCGGGGTCTGAAGTTCTTCGCTGATCATCCGCATCGTCTCCTTGTCTCTCTTGACCAGCCGTAACAAGGTCGGCGGCCGGTGTCCATCTGTTTGTCGTGCTGGTCAGCGCCTCGCGCCACGTTGGCGGGGGTCGTTGAGGTTGGGCCGGGCGGCAGACTCGGGCGCCTGCGGCTTCTGGGGCTGGGGTTGCCGCTGAGGTGGTCGCGAGTTGGTACGTGTTCGGGACGGGTTCACGGTGGCGGGGAGTTTGCCCAGCCGTCGCAGTCGCCAGACGAGTACATCGGTGACGCTGTCGGCGGTGTCCAGTTCGCGCCATTCGATGGCTTGCTGGAGCAGGGCGTCGGGATCGTGTCCGGCTCGCTCGGCTTGGTCGAGGGTGGCGGCGAGTGCGTCCCAGCCCGGTTCGCGGAGCAGGCGGTCGGCCTGTTCGGGCAGGGTGGCTTCGAGGGTGCTGGCGTACCGCTGTCGTATGGGTTCGGGGAGTCGGCGGCCGTGCTCACGCATGGCGTTCATGGGGGTGGCGGCAGCGGTCCGGTAGGCGGCACGCAGGTGCTGGGCGGCATGTTGTGCTGCGGCGGCTTGCTGGGCGTGGCCGCGGGCGGAGTGCCAGCGTGCGGCGGCGATGGTGACCAGGACCATCGTGGACAGGAGCATCGCGGTGGCCCCGCCATCTTCGCCCTTGCCGAGGGCGTTTCCGGCGCGGATGATGCCGCGGGCGGCGGAGCGGAGCGCGCGGTTGTCGGCGCGTTCAGCCCGTGTGTGGGAGCGGGTGGCGCGTTCGAAGGCGCGGGCGGCCTCGGCGAGTTCCTTGCGGGTTGAGGCCGGAGAGGTCTGGGCGAGGCCGTCGAGGAGTTCGCCGAGGCCGACCAGTTGTGCGGCGGAGTCTGCGTCGTCGTCTCCGCTCAGTACCGAAGTGGCCCGCTCGACAGCGGGAGCTGCCTCACGCCGAGCACGAGCCGGACGTGGCACTCGTTCACCGGGGCGGTCGATGGCGGATGCGTCGTCGGGCAGTCCGGAGTCGAGACGCTGGCGAATCCTAGGGAGGGAGAGGTCCGGGGCAAGCTTTGAGCCGGAGAACCAGATGGGTTCGCCGTCGCGGTTGCGGTCGCCGGGGAGGGCGACCTTGTATCCGAGGGTGTCGCCGGAGGGAGCGAGGCGTTTTTCGACGCGGAGGCCAGCCTCGGCGAGGCGGCGGAAGAACTCCTCCTCGGTCGCGGCGCCGGCCAGGGCCTGGCGGACGCGTCCGTGCAGGGTCTCGCGGGGTGTCGCGGTTCGTCCGGCGCGCTCGGCTTTCGAGCGTTCGGCGCTGGTGGGCCGTTGGGCGGCGGTGCGGTCTCCGTCGTTGAGGATTTGCAGGCCGAATTCGGCTTCGATCTTGCGGCATTCGGCCTGGGCGCGGATGCCGTCCTCATGGCGGCGAGGGCTGCGCCCGTCCTCGCGCTTGAGGGTGGCGACGAGGTGGATGTGGTCGTCGGCGTGGCGCACGGCGATCCAGCGGCATGCCTTGTCGTCGCCGGCTTCGGCGATGCCGGTGGCGTGCACGATCCGACGGGCGACCTCGGCCCATTCCTCATCGGTCAGGTGGCGGTCGCCGGGGGCCGTGCGTACGGGGCAGTGCCACACGTGCCGGGCCGGGCGGCGGTGCTTCGGAAGGGCGAGGACGGGCAGATCGAGCCGGTCGGTGAGCTGCTTGAGGGTGGTAGCCGGATCGCGTCCCGGATCGGGGGCGAGGCCCGGCATCCAGGCAGCGACCAGGTGCGGGTCAGTGTGTTCCTCCCTGCGACCGGGGCCGTAGAGGTAGTTCAGCAATCCGTACGTGCGGCTGCCGGTGGAGATGTCGGGCACCATCGTCAGCGCCTCGCGATCTCGATGGCCGCATCCTCGACGCACACGGCGGCCCGCAGGACGCGGGCCACCGCCTCGTCCACGCCATCAACGTGGCCACCCGAGTTGAGGATGCGGGCGATCTGGTTGAGGTTGTTGCCGACGCGGGCGAGCTGTGCGCTGGCAACCATGAGTTCCTCGACCCGGCCCCGCTGATCCAACAGCCACGCCTTGGAACTGCCTTGGGCCTGGGCGACCGCGACCGCGGCGTCGGCTATGAACCCGGCGGTCTTCAGGCCGGCGGATTCGGCGGCGCGCTTGACGGTGTCGAGTTCGTCTTGGGTCAGGCGGACGCTGCGGACTTGGTCGCGGTGCACGCTCTGGCGCAGGCGTGGACGCGTGCGTGGCGCGGCAGGTGTGTTCGGTTCCCCTCCCGGCTGCGGTCCGCCCTCGGTCGCAGCCCCAGAGTCCGGCGCCCCCTGGTGCCGGGCCTCCCCCACTCCCTCTGGGGCGGGGGCATGCCGTTCCGAAACTCCTCCGCTGCCTGTGGCTGCGGAGGAGTTTCGGAATGTACAGCTTGCTCGGCCTCGTGCCGGGCAGTGGTCTTCGCCCAGGTCAGGGGGTGTCCCGGCGGTCTCGACGGCAGTCATCGGGCCAGCCCCGGGGCGTTGCGGCGTATGTCCCGCAGGACCTCGGCGACGAAGTCGAGGGCGAGGACCGGGTGGTGGAGGGTTCGGGGCTGGCTGGTTGCGGTTCGCTGCACAGTCCAGGCGCCTTCGGGACCGGGTTCGGCGCTGTGAAGGTGTCCGTACTCGCGAAGCACGGTGATCCAGGCGTCGGCCTCGGCGTGGTTGGCCGGTGTGGTGCGCATCGTGGTGCCTCCGCTGTGTGGAGAGGTCGATGGTGTGGTGCGCCGGGGCGGGTGACCCGGCATCCAGGGCGGGGCCGGGTCACCCGCTGACGGGGTCGGTTCGGTCAGCCCGTCCTGCTGACCGGGGCCTGGTTGGCCTCTGCGCGAAGCTGGTGCACCAGGCCGGTCAGCCGGTCGTTGGCGAGGGGGAGGTTCTGTCCCCGGATGGCGTCCGCGACGACCTGGCGGGTGATCTTCCCCGCCTCGGTGACCGCCTGGCGGGCGATCGGCAGGAGATCGTCGGCCACCGGGGTGGCGTCCGGAGTGCCGTTCTCCGAGGCGTCCGGATCGGTGACCGGATGGGTATCCGGCTGTTCGGAGGGAGGCGCGGCCAGGCGCGGGCGAGCGGCCGAGGCGGGTCTGGTGTCCGGGGGTCCGCCCAGGTCATCCCTTCGGCCATGGTGCTCAGGTTCTGGCTCGGTCGGGCCGTCCTGGACGGTCAGGCCATCCGGGACAGTCGTCTCCTGGCTGTCCCGGCCGACCGCGACCACCAGGCGGTTGGCATGCGGTTCAGGCAGTGGGACCAGCTGGTGCTCGTCCTGGCCGACCCCGGTGTCCGGGCGGTCAGCAGTGACCCGGTCAGTTCGGACAGCGGACGTCTCCGGGTGTCCCGGGAGAGCGGTCCCGCTGACCCGGCGGGCGATGAGGATGTACAGGTGGACGGCTCCGGCCAGGGCCAGCGGAGCGATGGTGGACAGGACCCCAACCGTGATGTCGCCGAGCCGAAGCCCTGCGCCTTCAGGCCGTTGCTGGTTCAGGCGTACAGCGTGCAGGGCGTTGGCCCAGATGCTCGCGGCCGTCGCTGTGCCGAACAACAGCCACACGTAGCAGCGGGCGGCGAGCGGTGCGGTGCGCAGGACCAGCAGGGCGCGTACGCCGTAGGCGATGAAGCCGTCGATGACGAAGGGGAAGAGGTAGGTCAGCAGGCCTCGGATGTGGATGGCGATGGCCATCTGCTGGAGAGCGTCGTAGGACAGGGCGCATCCGGCGCCGCCCAGGGTGACGATGGCGGCTCGGTCCCAGCCGGTGATCCGGGTCGGTATCGGCGCGACGTGCTTCACGCGGCCGTCCCGAGGTCGTCGCGGGAAGGAGCCTTCACCGAGGGCTTCTTCAGAGTCGCGGTCCGGCTCTTCGGAGTCTGCTCGCCCTTGTTGACCTTCTTCTGCTGGTCGACCGCCCGGTTGCGGATCTGCCGGCGGGTGCGGCGGTAGAGCTTCTGAGCGTGCTCCTTGGTGACCTTGAGCATGCGGGCGAGCTCTTCGACCGGGGTGCCGGCCTGGTAGGCAGCGCGAGCGACGGCCCGGCGTTCGGCGGTGGTGAGATGGATGTCGCTTCCGGACAGGACGGCATTGACGCGGTCGTAGCTGAGGCGGTGTTGGAGCTTGCGGTGAAGGGAGTGGCGTTCCTCTTCGGTCATGCCGCCCCGGATGCCGTCCTGGTCGCCGTTTTCGAGGGCGGCATCGAGGCAGGTGGTGCGGACGGGGCACTGCTGGCACAGCGCTTTGGCTGTGCGGATACGGTCCATCTCGTCCGGCTCGGGAAAGAAGAGGTCCGGGTCACCGTGGTCATGGACTGTGGAGCGGCAGGCGGCGCGGTCATGCCAGGAGACGTCGCCGAGGGTGCGCGGCGTGGGGTTTTCGGTGCTGTTCATGAGGGGTCTCCGTTCGCCCCGGGCGCGTTTGGGCAGGCGCGGCCTGGGGGTTGGTGCGTGAAGGCGGACCGGTGGCGGCGGTCGCGACCGGCTCTTAGCGGCTGGGGCAGCGAGCCGAGGATCCTGCGATGGGGGCAGCCAGCTCAGGGGGTTCGGTGTATCCCGGCGGCGTGGCAGCGGTGATGCTGCGGCGTTGAGCTGCGATGGCTCTTCTGCGGTCGGGGCCGTCGAGGATGACCTTGTCGGTCATCTCGGTCAGCCGGGAGGCGACGCGGTCGCCGATGTGGACGCGCAGGTCAGCCATGCCGAGGTTGGTGGTTACCAGGGTCGGGAGCATCTCGTTGTAGCGGCGGTTGATCAGCCGCATCGTGATCTCCTCGGTCCACTCGCTGCTCTTGGCCGCGCCGAGGTCGTCGATGATCAGCAGTGGGCAGCGGGCCAGGTCCATCAGCTCCCGCTCGCCGTCGTGGCCGGGGCGGGGCCGCAGCTCCGCGTACAGGTCGGCGGCCGTGATCGCCTTCCAGCGCAGCCGCACACCGGCCAGCAGCAGGGACCGAACCGCGCCGTACGCCTGGTGGGTCTTACCGGTGCCAGTGGTGCCGACGATCAGGAGCGAGCGGCCCTGGGCGATGCCCGGAGCCCCCTTGGGGCCGGGGCGTCCGGTCTGGGCGACCTCGCGGACCCATGCGGCGACCGCGGTGTGGTCGGCGACGGCGTCCTGGTAGCGGGCCGGTATGCGGGCCTGCGCCGCCTGCAGGGCCGGGATCGGCTCGGCCGGGTCGGTGAGTTGGGCGGTCGGGTCGATACCCCGGGTGGTGAGGATGTGGGCCAGGCGACGGGCGATGCCGCCGACGGGCTGGGCGTCGTGGTCGCGCATCACAGCTCCTCGGCGTAGACGGCGGCAGGGTCGGCGGGGTTGGCCCAGGCCCGGTGAGCGGGCAGGTTAGGCCGCGATTCCGGCCGGACCAGACCGGCTGGTGAGGCGTTCATGGCTTCGTTGACCATGCTGGTCAGCACGCTGGGGTGCTTGGGGTTGGCGGCGAAGCGCTGCAGGCCGCCCCGGATGTGCTCCGGGGCGATGCCCTCGCCCAGAAGCTTTTTGACGATGCGCCCGAGGTGGCCGATCACGTCACCCGGCGGACGCTCATTGCAGGCGGCGATGTATTCGCCGACGAGGTCCTGCGCAGAGGGTATGGGCGCGGGCGCTGTGCGCCCCGTAGGAGTAAGAGATCCAGGATCCAAGATCCTAGATCCAGGCGCCGAGCCCTCGGGGAGGTTTCGGGGAGCCTTCGAGGAGTCCTCCGCGACCGGCTTCCGACCTGCGCTTTTCTTCGGAACGCGATGAGGGGCCTCGGTTGTGCCGCCGAGGGTGGTCTGCTGGCCGGACTTGCTCATGGGCCGGGCGGCGGGAGGCTTCGTGGAGGACTTCGACGGCCGATCGAGGGCTCGGGGAGCCTTCGGGGAATCTTCGGGGAGGGTTCGGGGAGTGCTAGGGGTGCCCGCGTGGAGCACGCTGCACTCACCCTTGCAGGCGCCGCACCGCTCCTTGGCGTGGTGTTCGGGGCAGGCCGGGACACGGGACTGCGAGGGCTTATCGATCTTCTGGTGCTCAAACCAGGTGACGATGTGCAGGTACCGGCGGCCGTCGCAGCCGGTGTACCGGCAGATCAGCCCCGCATCGGCCAGCTGTTGCAGATCGTCCTCGACGTGCACCGAAGTGTGCTCGGCACGCAGCGGCCAGAGCAGCCCGGCGATGATCGCTGGGTTGTCGCGGAAGCGGCCGTGGTCATCGGCCTGCGTAAGGAGTCCGAAGAAGGTCCGCTCGGCGTGGACGCTCACCTCGGCGAGCGACTCACTGAAGAACGCTTCGGGCTTGATGGTGCGGATCCTCGCCATGATCAGCGGCCCCTGCCCGTGACGGCGTACGCGTCGGTGGCAGGTCGCAGCACCCCGCTGACCAGGTCGATGTCGTGTGCCTCGTCCCAACTCAGCTCCGGGTGAGCGCGGATCACCCAGCGGGCAGCCGTCATACACTGGGCCCGGTTGAGGGCTATGAGCTGCCCCCGGGAATTGTATGCGCGGGCATAGGGGCTCGGCCAGCTCTGGCCGGGTTGGTGTTGCGAGACGCGGATGGTGCGGGCACCGGGCACCATCTCCGCGAGCAGGGCAATCAGGCGGTGCCAGCGAAGGCCGAGAGTGGGTGCGACAGCCTTGGCGGGCTGGGCAGCGTGGGTCCTTCCGCTCCGGGATTCGGGCATGCGAGAATTCCTCAATGGTAGGCGGGGTGGGACGGCCGTTCTCGTCGAAAAGGTCAGCCGGCTCGTCCCGGTTACAAATCCGCGCCCTTCGGGGTGCGGGGCCCGGCGCCCGGAAGCTGCGAACTTCTGGGCGCCGGTCTCATTTCCCTCTGAAAATCAGAGGACTTGGCGCTCAGCGCAGATGCTGATCCCCCCTTTGCCTGGACTTCGATCGGCGATTTCGCCGAGGGACCAGCAACATATGCGTGACGCTCCCAACGCTCCAGCGCACAGCGGATGGTGGACCACTTCGACGCCAACTCGACATACGGAACTCCCCCGATGGAGCCGGAGCGGCGACGGCGGACGATCTCGGCTCCTCTCCCGAGCGGACCATCACCGCAACACCCTCAAGCACCGGCATCATCCCGACAAGCACCAGGCCGGCGGCCGCCTCACGGCTCCCTCCATGACGTTGGTGACGTTCCGCTCAGGCTTGCTGCTCGCAAGCGATTAACCACACACGCAGCGCTGGCGCGAAGATCCAAAAGACGCTGCCACTTCTGCCGACAAGTCACGCTGCCAAGGACTCGGCAGGAATGAGGCTTCTGCCACAGCGCAGAGAGTGGTGCCATGCCATCGCGGCGTAAACGTGGGCGACAGGCGGACCATTTCGTTTCGCTTGACTGCAATGCCACTCCTCTGCCGACCAAGGTCTGGCACGACCCATTGCCGAACCAGCCCGTGCAGCGATTTAAGCGGGCCAATAGTCCCTAGTCAAAGCGCACACAACCCCGACTTAATGCGCGCAGAGCAGGAATCATGAGCACACAATCAGGGAGATCATCAAGTTCAATTCGCCTTGCACGCAACAGATGTGACAAAGCGTCGGATGAAGAAAGAAAGTCGATTACCCATCACCCGCACCATTCGGCAAGCCGAGCGAGAAGGGACCGGCAGTTTTTTGCCCCTTGCCATAGGCGGCAATCTTTTGCCGCTCACTATGTCCGAATCGCGGCCGTAGGTACCGCCTTGCCCGGACGGAAAAGTAGAACATTAAAATGATCTTTCATTCCGACTGTGGCCTGCCCCACAATTTCACCCTTATCGATCACGGAAGCGGCGGAAGATCAGATTCAAGTTCCGTATTGTCGATGTACGAAAGAAACCTGAGGTGGGGACGGCCGATCGCCGTCCGCCATTTCCATGCCTCGACGAGGGCTGAGATGGCCCTGACACAGGCAGCAGAGCACGGAGGATCAATGGGCGCGGGACCCGCCGAGAGCGGCCCCGGACGGGGCGGCGTCGATCCGTCCCCGGGTCGACAAGCTGCAGCACGGGCCGACCGGGAGGACAGGGCATCGCTTACCCCGGCGCAACTGATGGGCCTTGCCGGTTTGCTCCGGGCCTGGCGGGCTGTGGCCAGTGAACGGCTCGGCCGACAGGTCACGCAGCAGGACGTCGCCGACGCCTGTGAGCGCTCGGTGCGCTGGTACCGCGATCTGGAAGCCGGCGCCAACACGCGGCTGACTCGTGAGCAGTGCGAAGCGATCGGCAAGCTCTTCCTGCTCGGCCGCGATGAGCTACAGGCCCTGCTCCTGTACAGCATGGGCGGTGCTGTTGCTGCCGGCCCCGCTCCCGCCTTCGATACGCCCACCCGCCGTGCGGTGCAGGCGCTGCTCGACCAGCAGACGAATCCGACCTGGCTGCTCGACTCGAAGTGGAACATCATCGGCTACAACGACCCGATGAAGACCTGGTGCCCATGGGTCATGGATCCGCGCGCCAACCTGATGCGGTGGTCTCTTCTCAGCGACGAGGCCAAGACGGTCTTCGTGGACTGGAACAAGCACGCCATCGAGTGGCTGGCGATGCTGCGCTTCTCCGCACTCCAGCACCCCCAGGACGCTGAGATCGGCACCCTCGTCGCCGAGATCATCAACGGGGACGCCCACCTGCGCCGACTGTGGGAAGAGCGCTGCGACGTCACCGAGGCCCGCGAGGCGTTCTATTACCGGGTGTCCCTGCCCAACCACAATTTCGAGATCATCGAGCTGGAGTCCCAGACCCTCTTCCCTGCGGCCCTGCCGGACTGCCGCATGGTGATCATGAGCCCGCTGAACGGCTGCGACGCTGCGACAGATGCCCCCGGTCAGGACACGAGGGGTGGTGAGCCATCAGGCCGGTCGTCGAACGGTCTGCTCCCGGGGCAAATCAGCGTGACCACACCTGCCGAAGCCGCGGCGTATGCCGGTGAGGGGGCCATTGCGCTGCCGATCCTCAGTGAACTCATGGGACACGGCTGCCGACTGACCTACGGCCCGTCGACCCGCACCGTCATCTGGGCCGCGCGCCAGGACGACGGTCGCTGGGACGTCGCCGAAGTCAACCCCTATACGGTCATCGTCCGCATGCCACAGGCCATCCACGTCAAGGGCGCCTCCGAGGAGTACAAGCTGCTCACCCGGGCACTGCTGCCCATCGACTCCAGGGACGCAGTCCAGCGCACCCAGGAGATGACCGCTCAACTGCGGCGCCGCATCGAAGTGCTGGAGGAGATCCACCGCGACGAATGGGAGACCCACCGCGACCGGGTCCCTTACACGTGGCATCCGGTCGACGAAATCTGACCACCACTGCTGCACCTCCACCTCACCGTGGCCGGGTTCGGGGCCCGGCCCGGTGCCGCCGCGGCGCGCAACCCTGGCCGCGGTGGGCACCCGTCCGGCGGCTGAGCGGGAGCGGCGAACAGGGTTCAGCGCCGATCGCCATAGCCGACTGAGGCCCACATCGGTTGACGGTGCGGCCCCATCGCCGGCCTGGACCAGCGGGCTCACGTGCCTATGGCCAGGCCGGGAAGCACCAGCAGGCCGCCGTCCTCGCACCTGACGTCCTCTATGCCAAGCCCATCCGGCGAGGGCACTCCCCGCAGGCGCAGCTCCTGGACCGCCATCCTGGCGGCGGTACCAGCACCCTCCGCTCCGACGTCGTAGAAGTCACGCAGCCACCAGCCCATGATCCGACCCCGCCACCCTCTGGCCTCCATGACCGTATCCGGAGTCCCACCGGGCACCTCACGGTCGTCGACCAGCAACATCACGCCCTCGGCCTCCGAGCAGAGCACCGAGACCGTCTCCAGCACATTCTCGTGACCGCTGCTGGAGATGATGTTGAAGCCCGCGGTGTCCTGTCCGATCTGGGCCGGCAGCTGTTCCCACCACGCACCCAGCAATGCCTTGAGGGAATGTTCCAGCCAGTGCCAGTCAGGCGCCGTTTCCACCGCGGGCAAGGCGAGCGGCCGGGTGCCCGAGCCCCGGTAGAGCAGCCACAGGTAGGGCAGCCGCCCGTAATAGGCAGCTGGATCGGCGCATTCGCCCTGCTCGAAGCCCGCCGCCTCCTGCGACTCCAGCTCTGCCGTGTGCCGCACCGACAGCTGCAGCCCCCGGGGGCCGCGATCCAGCAGCACCGTTTGCTCCTCGCTGCGCCACCGAACGACAGGACCGGTGGTGGCACCGCCGTACAAGGTTGGCGGTCCTATCCGCCCGATGACAGCACCCAGCATCTCTCGCGCGACGGCTTTACGGCGCTCGGCCGGACAGCCCTTGCCATGATCACACACAGTGATGGGAGGGCGCTCAAAGTCACGCACCGAAGGGCGGCGGTGAAGCCGCTCTGCCAGGTCCACCACATCCACCAGGCTCGACCTTTCGCCCATATGGCCACTTTGCCGCAAATACCCCATACGGCAATATGGGGCGCTGGCCGAGCGGACGGCGCCGCGGGCAGGGCCGCAGACGGCCAGGTCGTCCCCTCACACCCGCCCGCAGCCCGATGGGCGCGGCTGCTCTGTCGCTGGACGTCCCACTCAGGGACGAGACCGGGTCCGCTGGAGACGACTGGCGGCGCGAACAAGGTCCTCGGGGGTTTCCACTGCGAGGCTGGTGTCCACCACGGGCAGCATCCGCACGCTGTGCGAATGCATCGGTAAGCCGGTCAGGCGGCCGGTCGATGTGCGGACCGGGACATGCCGCGCATCTGTGCGCGCATGCCGGCGGGCAGGTCGACGGTGGGCTGCCAGCCGAGCACGGAGCGGGCCCGACGCGGGTCGGCGCGGGTGGTCAGTACGTCTCCGTTGCGGGCTCCGTCGGTGTGGATCTGGATCTCTCGGCCGACGAGGGCGTTGGCGATGTTGATCACGTCAAGCAAGGAGGCGTTGGAGCCGCCGCCGACGTTGACGATGCCTGTGTCGATGGGGGCACCCGCAGCGGTGATGGTGGCGGTGACGACGTCGTCGATGTACGTGAAGTCACGGCGCTGATGGCCGTCCCCGTACAGGCGCAGTGGTTGCCCGGTCATCGCGGCGTGGAGGGCACGGTGGGTGAACATGTCGGGGCGCTGACGGGGGCCGTAGACCGTGAAGTAGCGGAGGGCGACGACGCTGGTGGAGCAGTCGGATCGGGAGGCGTGGGCAAGGCAGAGCTGTTCCTCGGCGAGTTTCGTGACGGCGTACGGGGAGGCCGGCCGGGGGTGGTCGCCTTCGGTGCTGGGACCTCCATTGGTGGGACCGTAGACGCTGGAGGATGAGGCCACGACCAGGCGGGGGACGTGCATGCGGGTGGCTGCGTCCATCAGCCGCTGGGTGGCGAGGATATTGGCGTTGACATATTCGCTGAACTGCGCTCCCCACGAGGGACGTACGCCGGGGATGCCGGCCAGGTGGAAGACCACGTCGGTGTCGATGAGGAGCGGATCGACCGCGCAGGTGAGAAGGTCCGCGGTGATGTGCAGGTAGCCCGGGAGGCTGTGCAACGGGGCGATGTTGGCGGCGGCGATCTGGTCTCTGGCGGGATCGCGGCGGTCGACTCCGATGACGGTGGTGCCTGCCCGGGCGAGAGTGTGGGCGAGGTGCGACCCGATGAAGCCGGCCGCGCCGGTCACCAGGGCGCGTCGAGGGACGGCTGGGGTAGCTGTGGAGCGGTTTTCCGGCACAGGAATCTCCTGGGGGGGGATTAGTGAGTTGGGGTGGTCAGCTGAGTTGAGCCAGGACGGTGCGGCCGTGGGTGCCCAGGGCGATGTCGCCCTGTTCGTGACCGCGGACGAGTGCGGTGACGACTTCAATGGCGCCGAATCGCTCCATGAGCCGTTGCTCGGCGTCCGTGAGGCGGCTCCCATACCCGGTGAAGAACGCCTCGCGCAGCCAAGGGGCTGCCTGCCAGCGGCGGAAGTGCAGGCGGGCGAAGTCCCGGATGCGGGCGTCGCGTCGCATGTGCTCGAAGTCGAAGGTCCAGAAGCCGTTGCCGACGTGCCAGTTCCTGGGCTGGTAGTCGAGGTGGCAGACGGCGGTGTCCATCCAACTGCCGGCCAGTTCGTCCGCGATTCGCAGGAGGAGCTGCCGCTCAGCATTCGACAGGAGGCTCGCGTGGTCAGCCCTGGCAACCCAGCTTCGTAACCGATCCGCCAGGGCGGCTCCGGTGCCTTCGTTCGCACCGCGGCCCGTCGCATGGTGAAGAGCCTGAAGGGCAGCTCCGGCGTCGTGGTGCGCTCTCGCCTCCTCATCCGATCCCGGCTGCAGTGCGTCGCCGTTGCGCCCCGGCACCGCGGTGATGAGGAGCGTGTGCGTGGAGTCCTGGCGGGCGACCAACTCGGGGGCGTGGTCCTGGAGATATCGGCGCCACGCCGTGTACGCGTGCACCTCTTGGACGTACCGGGCCTGGATTCCGTGCTTCTTGGCGAAGTAGGCGTTGCCCTGAGTGTCGACGAGCTGCAGGAGGTTGGACGGGAGGGTCGGGGCGGCGACGATGCTGACCGGCCCGACCGTCTGACGTGCGAATGCGATGCGCGGGTCTTCGTCAGTCGTGCTCACGGCGTCGCTCCCGTTGCTAATGCGGAGAGGTGAGCGGTGTCGTTGTGCCGGTCGAGCATCCACCGGCGCTGGCCGAGCCGGTTGTGGTGGTGCTGCCATCTCGTGATGGAGGCGTGCGAGACGGTGAAGCCGGCTTCCGTCATCGACCCGAGCCCGAGCAGCAGAGCGTGCGCGGCCAGGATCGTTTCGCCGTGGACGGCTAAGAGGAGGCGGTCGCCGTCGTGCTGGGTGATGAGGTCGTGGAGGAATGCTTCGGCTCGGTGGAGGTAGCCGTTCCATGTGTCGGAGCCTTCGGCCCAGGGTTGGTCGGGGTGGGCATGCGGGCCTCCGTTAGCCACGGTTTTCACGTGGTGCCAGGGCTTGCCGTCGGCCGCACCGTGAACAGGGCCGTCGAGGCCTGGTTCGATGAGCGGCTCCAGGCCGAGGGCCTGCCCGAGGAGCTCTCCGCTCTGCTGGAGGCGCAGTCGGGGGGCGGCGTACAGCGCGGTGAAAGGCTGGGCTAGGTGCTCGGCGGCCAGGCGGGCCGCGGCTCTCTGGACCTGGACATATCCGAGACGGGTGAGCCCTGTGCAGGTGGCGGGGCCGCCAACGCGGCCGTCGGCATTGCACTGCGCCTCGCCGTGGCGGACGAAGACGAGTTCTGTGGTGATCACGAGGGACCTTGGGTTCGTCGGTGCTGGTGCAGCCAGCGGTAGTGGTAGCCGTGGCGCCCGACATACGGCGCGGTCAGTACGGCATGAAGTGCGAGAAAGTTGCCGAGGCGCTCTCGGCTCGTCGTGCCCAGCCGGGCGTCGTGACGAGCGGCGGCACGGTTGTATCCGTCCAGAGCTGCGGCGATGTCGGGCGGGGCGATCGGGCCGTGCGTCATGATCAGTGTCGCGATCAGCTTGGCCAAGTCGTATCCGAAGGGTGCGAGGGTGAGATCGTCCGTGTCAATGCTGAAGACCATGCCGCCCTCGGTGATCAGGAAGTTCCGCGGGTTGCAGTCCTTGTAGAAGGCAGCGGGCCCTTCGGCGGAGCGCTCCAGCAACATCAACATGGCATGTAGAGCAGATGTGTCGGGCAGAAAACCCTGCTGCAGCCGTTTGCGGAGGGCCGCCTCCCGGCATGAGCGGAAATCCTTGAAGAGGGTGACGTCCCTGAATGCGTACGGCCTGTCCAGTTGGGCGCGGTGCAGTTCGCTTGCCCAAGCAGCGCCGTGCGCGTCTCCCAGGAGCCCGGCCAAGCGCGGGAGGTCTTCCCTCCGGGCATGGCGACCGTCGATGAACTCGAAGGTGAGACTGGTCGATCCGACCACCGTCAGGGCTGGCTGCTGTAGCGGCTTGGCATGGCTGGCCAGCCATCCGTAGTGACGTGCTGCGGCAGCTGCCTGCGCGGGAGTCTCGTAGTCCTTGGTGAATTGGAACGGCATCACGCCTGGCCTCTCTCAGACCGTGCCACGACGTACGTGATGACCGAGGTGGTGGCGATCGGCTTGTCCGCGTGCCATTCATGAAGTGCAGCTGCCAGGGCCCCCGGGTTGCCGTACAAGCTGGGTGCGAGGTCGTACTTGGGGTTGGTGGCAAGGTACTCGGCGACGTGATCGAGGCCGGAGAACTCGAAGCGGTGTTCCTCGTGCTCGACCGCCAACACGTCCATGGCCGGCTTCGTCAGGCCGGCGAGGTTCCCTCCGTGCGCGGTCGCGTAGAGACTCTCGTGCCGCTCGGCGTGCGGGTCGAGTCCCGCGGCCACAAGGGCGTCCAGCTCTTTGTAGCTGTCGAGTGCCTTGGTCACGAGCACCGCGATCCCGCTGGGGGCCAGGGAGCGGGCGATCTCCGCGACGACCCGGCCAGGTTCGGGTGAGTGGTAGAGGCAGAACGCTGCAACAGCCAGCTCACACGAAGCATCGGAGAGCGGTAGGTGGTGGAAGTCCCCTTGGAGAAACGTCAGTTTCGTTCCGGGGTGGTGGCCGGCACGCCTGCGGGCGGCGGCCACCAGGGCAGGAGAGGCGTCGACGCACAGGAGGCGCTGCGGCTTCAGCTGCTCGGCCAGGACTCGGGTACTGGTGCCACGGCCGCAACCGATGTCCGCCGCCAATCCGAGGCGGCGGTCCGCCCCGGCCCGGTGTGTCTGAGCCAGCTGGACGATGACCTCGGGGACAGGACGGCCCGCGGTCCTCGCCCGCATCAGGGCAGTGGAGCGGCTGGCCAGCCGGGCGTCGCTGCCGTACAGCTCGCCCTGTCGATCGGGATCGAGAAAGGGGTTGGTGCTCACGCGCCACACCCCCGCTCGGGGCGCGGGAGGCTCAGGCGTGCTGCTCGGCGATCTGCTGTAGCCAGCGTCGCGTGTGCCGGCGGCTGGTGAGCATCACCACTTCGGCGTGCCCGGAGGCGAACTCCTCGATCTTGGCCATGACTCGCGGCCGCATCTTGCGGCGGTACGTCGCCACGTACTTGATCACGCCCCAGTTGATGCGGTTGTGCACTCCATTGCCCTTGTGCCCGGCACCGTGCCGGATCTGCCGGGACAAAATCCCCCACAGTGCGACCGGGGTCGAGACGTCCATCAGCACCACGGTGTCGCAGGCTTCGAGACGGATCTGCAGCGTGGAGTTGTAGTTCCCGTCGATCACCCAGGCCGGCTGCGCGACCAGCTCGCGCTGTACCTCGGCGAATTTCTCCATGGGCAGGGCGTTCCACTCCTCGTCGTAGAACGCGGCATCCAGGTGCGTCACCGGTGCGTCGAGCAGCGTGGCCAGCTGGCGAGCCAGGTGGGATTTGCCGCTGCCTCCGCAGCCGACGATGGCGACCTTCTTCATGGTGCTCCAGGGTAGAGGTGCTCGGATGCCCGGACGGCACGGCCACCGAGATGTATCCGGATGATCCGGGCCTCGCGGCCCGAGCAAAGAGGCTCATCAGGCGACTCCCTGCCTTGGTGCGGCACCGACGTTGGCTGCCCTGTCCAGCACGGATTCCAGAGCGTCGGCCTGGCGGCTGAGGCGGAACAGCTCCAGCCGGCTGAGGCAATCCGAGATCAGTTCGGCGTGTTGTTGACTGCCCGCGATCTTCCGGAATTCCGTGATACGCGAGATCACCTGGCCGCCCGTCCTGACCACAAGATCTTCGGGGACGAACCGCTCGACGTGCCGGATGCCCGCCGGCGCGAGCGGCAGGCATCCGGCGAGAACGGCTTCGAAGATCCGCTGTGTCATCTGTCCGGCCGCTGCGTATCGCTCGGGCAGGAGTAGGACGGTGGTCAGGGTGCTGCTGTAGAGGGGGGAGACATCGGCGAAGGGGATCCGCCCGAGGAACCTGACATGCGGCCAGCGCTCGGTGCGGGTCCACTTCCCGCCGACCCGGTGCGCGAAGCGTGCGGCGGCCGGCGCGAAGAAGCGGTCGAATGCGTCGTCGCGGTCGTACTGGTTGCCGACGTAGCTGAGCGGCGTCGTGCGGTCCTCGCCGGCCAGGGCGATCGGGTCGGCACCGTCCAGGAGCACGTCATCGATCGGGAAGAGCACGCGGTGGGCACCGGGGGTGGGGGCGACGGCGGCTTCGCACACTATGACGTTCGAGGTCCTGCGCCAGATGCTGTCCTCGCGCAGTTGCCGGTCCTTGTCCCAGATCACGGTGGGGGTGCGGCGGCGAATGGTGTAGCGCTTGAGCAGCTCCGCCTGGCGGTGGAGGTCGCAGGTGTGCCCTGGAGTGCCGCAGGCCGTGGTGTTGCGTCCTTCGATGGGCCAGCGCCATTCGAGGAACAGCACGTCAATGTCCGGAATGCCGCCGTCGAAGGTGTACCGGGCGTCGAGAGTGTCACCGGCTTCGAGGCGATCACGGTCGGTCTGCAGAAAGACGATCTCGTAGCCACGCCCGAGAAGCGCGTCGATCAGCGGGCGACGGTGGCTACGGCCGCCGTCGGGGGTGTCGGTGATCCCGTTTCCGAGGAAGCCCCAGAAGCTGTATCCGATCTTCACTTGGAGATCCACCTCCCTTCGAGCAGCAGAGCATCGAGCCCGGAATTCGCGAGGCAGTCCAAAGCCATTTCCGGCGTGCCGCAGATCGGCTTGCCCTTGACGTTGAGCGAGGTGTTGATCAGGACGGGGACTCCGGTGCGGCGGGCGAACGCCTCCAGGACGTCGTGCATGAAGGGGTTCTGTGCTGGCGTGACGGTCTGGAGTCGGGCGGTGCCGTTGGCGTGGACAACTGCGGGAATGCGCTCGCGGGCGGTATCCGTCACCTGGGAGGCCATGGACATGTACGGCGCGGCCTGTCCCAGGGTGAAGAACTCCCCAGCGCGGGCAGCGGTGACCATGGGGGCGAACGGGCGGAAGGGCTCACGGAATTTCACCGTGGCGTTCAGCCGCTCGACCACCCCGGCTTCGAGGGGAGAGGCGAGGATGGACCGGTTGCCCAGAGCGCGCGGGCCGGCCTCGACACGTCCCTGGAACAGCCCGACGATCATCCCTCGGGCCAGCTGATCCGCGAGGAACTCCGCGGCCTCCCCTCCGAGGCTCTTCTGTTGCAGGGAGGTCCACGGGGTGAGGTCCAGCACCGGTTCCGGAAAGGACGGGCCGAGGTAGCAGGTACGGGCGATCCCGGACAACGGCCGGGGGCTGCCGCTGTCGGTGTGCACGGCGACCGCGGCCCCGATCGCGGTACCGGCGTCACCGGGAGCCGGCGGGACGAAGACCTCGTCGAAGATTCCGGCCTCGATGATCCGCCCGATGCTGACGCAGTTGGTGGCCACTCCCCCGCCCACGCACAGCCGCCGCGAACCGCTCAGCACGCGGGCCCGTCGCGCGAGGTGCAGCATGATCTGCTCAGTGCGCTCCTGGAGGGCAGCGGCCAAATCCTGGTGGATCTCCTGGACCGGCTGATCCGGGTGCCGGGCCGGACAGGTCTCGGCGGCGAACCGAGGGGACGTGCGTGCGTACCCGGAGGCGAGCACGCGGGGCGGGAAGTACGCCGGATCCACTCTGAAGCCGGTGGGAGTGGTGCAGACCGCGCGGGTGAAGACGTGGCGAAATCGACTGGGGTCGCCGAGGGCCGCGAGAGCCATCACGGTGCCTTCTTCGTCGCCCCGGCGCCAGCCGAGATGCTCGGTGACCGCGCCGTACACGTAGCCCAGCGAAGCCGGGTCCGTGAGCCCCTCCAGCATGCGCACCCGCGGACGAGCACTGCAGTGAGCATGGGCGATGGTCGTGGTCTGCCGCTCACCGAGGCTGTCGACGACGAGCACAGCCGCCTCCTCCCAGCCCGACGCGCTGAATGCCGCGAGCTGATGCGCCCGGTGATGCAGTACGGGGAAGACCCGAGCGCCGGGGAATTGCTCAGCGAGGAGTTTCAGGCGACGCCGGGTGCGTGCGGCGACCTTGGCGAACCCCGCAGCCCTCGGAAGCGCGCGTCGCCGCGTCGCGCCCGACAGCGCCATGCGCAGCGCGGCGGGAGTCTCGGCGAGGTAGCGCACGGGCTGGAAGTTATACGCGACGGCGTCGATATCGCCGTGCGTGATGCCAGCCTCCTCCAGCAGCCACCCGACGGCCTGACGAGGGTAGTCACGGGTGTGTTTGTGCTGGGACAAGCGCTCCTCTTCAACGAAGCCCACCAGTTCACCGGCGATCAGGAGGGCGGCAGCAGAGTCATGGGTGAAGGAGCAGATGCCCAGCACCACGGACGGGATACGAGCCACGGCAGCCATCACCTAGTCCCCGGTGCTGAGGCAGTGTGCGTGTTGCCGGCGCGGTGAGTCAGTTCGGCGTACCAGGCAGTCAGCGCTGCACCGAGAGGCCCACCTATGGCGCCGGCAGCCCGTGTCGCCTGTTCTCGCTGTCCGCCCTTCCACAACCGGTAGCTGCGCATGGTCTGTGCCATGGCATCCCAGCCGGGGTGTCCCGTCTTTTCTCCGGCCTGGGCCCGGTCGAGGAGCTGCTCGAACCCCTCCCAGGGCGTGACCAGTTCATGCATCACCGGGCTCGCCGCCACATCTGTCAGCGCGTCGGCCTTCTCCAGGTCGCCTTCGTAGATGTGCAGGGAGTCGACGTGATGGTGGTAGTCGCCCAGGTCGGCGCCGAGCCATCCGGCGACCAGTTCATGGAGCGTGGTGAAGAAGAACAGGTCGTACGGCATTCCGATCCACACGTCCTGGCCACGCATAGTGGTGGACATGTGCAGTCGCCCGCTCCTCATGTGGAAGCGGAACCCGAGGGTGCAGGGGACGTCCTTGTGGCCGACGGCATCGCGGGCCGGGTCGTAGAGCTGGATGGTCGCCCGCCGGGAATCGGGGTCGTCCTGGAGGATTTCGACGATGCGGTGGAGCTGATCGACCTCTCCGGCCCAATTCCGCATCCGGGGCCCGTACGCGCCGCGCAGGAGGCCGTCGTCGGCGTACCTCCGCAGTCGCGCGTTGTAGTCAAAAATCCACGGGGCGTCGGAGCCGGAAAGGTGCCAGACGGTCTCGGCGACCGCGAAGGCGGGGTTCACAAGGCGGACGGGCGGCGCATGCAGGAGCCGTGCCCGGGGTTGGGTCAGGCGCATGCTGACGTCAAGAACTTCGCGGGTGCCCATCCTGCGGGGGCTGACCTTCTCCCCACTCTTGGCCAACGAAACGGCCCCGGTGAAGAGTTCGGCGACACTGTCGGCGATCAATTTCGTCATGGGGTATCTCCCTCGCCCCGAGCCAGGCTGGGCCCGGCACCGGGGACATCGTGATCATTTAGGTCGGTGTACGCGGTGTCGGCCTCGGCCTGGCGGACGATGAGCTGGGCGATATCGGCAGCGCTGTGGCCTCGCCAGCGGCAGACCCCATCGCGCGCTTCTCGCGGCACTCGGGCGCTTCCGCTCCCCTGGCTCAGGAGGTTGAGCGCGTTCGAAACGTCGGCTCCCGTACGGCAGTCATGCGCGATGGCGTGCTCGGCGAGACCGAGTGTGCGGTCGCTGGAACTGCCCAGTTCGAGGACGGGCACGTCGAGGAGTACGGCTTCGATGCCGCACGTCGAGGAAACGCTCACCACGGCGTCCGCCCCCGCCAGGCAACCGCGCGCCCCGACGCGGGGGTCGGCCACGGCCACTGGCGGCCGTCCGTGGTCCCGCCGTACCAAGCGGTCAAAGGCGTGGCGCTCTTGGGCGGGGTGCGGGGCAATGACCAGCCCCCAACACCCCCGGGCCCTTCCTAGGCCATCACGAATGACATCCGCCTGAGCCTGCAGACGGTCCGGTCCGAACGGCTGGCAGGCCCACACCGCAATCCGTTCTGGACCCCGTTCGCCGGCGGCGCCGAACAGCTTCTGCAGGTAATGACGCTGAGCTTCCTTCCCGAGGCCGGCGAGCGCATCGAAGCGTGGCTGACCGAGGACGTGTACCTCCGCATGGGGGTGCCGGGCCCATGCCCTCGCCTGTGCGACGTCGCGGTCACCCATCACCACGATGTGACGACTGTGGAGGGCGGGCCAGGCGACCGCCCCCGGTATCCACGCTCCGTGCTGGACGTTCACAGTGGTGGCGCCGTGCCGCTGAGCGGCATGGGCGGCGAGGGCTCCGAGCGGGCTGGTGTCGTTGCTCAGCAGCACAGTGTGCGGGCGTACTGCGCCGAGCAGCTCAATGAACCACGCCTCTACTCGCACTACGGCTCGCCAGGACGGCTGGGTGCACCCGCCGCTCCCTTCGAGGAGCGCGGCGGCCAGGCGCTCCAGCCGGTCCAACCGGACTGCGTGCACCCCGACTTGGACCGCTCCATGGCCTCCGACCGGCTCGTTGGTCTCCACGCTCAGTCCGGGAATGGTGCCGGAGGCGGTGAGGGCGGCAGGGGGTGCTGGACACAGTGTGATGGACGTCCGCGCGGGGACAGAGCAGCGCTCCACCGGATCCGTGGCGAGATCGATCAGCAGGCTGGATCGGCCTTCATCTGCTAGTTTCTCCAGCACCGGCAGCAGGGTCTGGGCATGCCGGGACGACCAGGAAAGTGCCACAACTTCCGCTGGCGCAACGGTGAACGACTCGGCGGCGCCTGTAGGACCGTCCTCGGGCAAGAGCGCGGCAAGCTTTCGCAGGCGGGTGGAGCGCGCCGGGTTGTCCGGTGCTTGCGCGCCAAGGGCGTATGCGACACCTGACCAGGTGACCGTGTAAGAGCAGTACTCGCGTGAACTGCTCTCCCGCAGCCCGAGCAACCCTTCGTACGGAGCCGGCGTTACAGGGCCTGGATCGTGGGCGAACTCCGGCCACGCGCTCAGGGCCAAGAGCTTCCGCACCAGCTGTGTGATCAGACGCCTTACGGGAACGTGCTGCACGTAGAGCCACGAGGCGCCGCCCGGCGTCTCGGCTCGTCGGGAGCTGTACTTCTCCAAGGCGGACATGACGTCGGCGACGTGCCGATCCACCGCCGTGCGTGCGATAGGCAGATCCTCAAGGTCCCGCGTGGTGAGGCGGGCAGCCGTCGTGTGCCGGAGGGACGCTTCTCCAACAAGCGCCCAGATGGTCCGCTCCCCCACACGGGTCCGGACGAGTCCGAGGGCTCCCGTCGTCGAGGTGCTCACACCAGGCTCCCTTCGACGAAGGGAGCCGAAGGCCGGTCCGGTTCAAGGAAGCTAAGGAGGTCCTGCGGAGCGCGTGCGATGTCCGGCGCCGGGCTGCCAGGCTCTCCGTAACCCCAGGCAGCGTGCACGTACGGCACGCCGGCCCGCCGGGCGCACTCGTGGTCGACTGCGATATCGCCCACGAACATCGCGGATGCGGGATCAGTGGCGAGATCGACGAGCGCGAGCATCAGTGGATCCGGGGCCGGCTTGCCCCGCCCGGGGCCGCCAGGAGACCGGACCGCGGCGAAAGGACACCCGAGCCGGGCCAGCAATGGAGCGGCGCGGTCCAGCGGCTTGGACGTGACCACCCCGAGCAGCCAGCCGGCCGCAGCGAATGCGTGGAGCACTTCCTCCACGCCGTCGAACGGCCGTGCAAGCTCGCACCCTCGCTCAGATGCCCGCGCGTACGTCTCATGGAGGTGATCGACCTGGGTAAGGCCCAGCAGTTCCATGATGTCGTCGAAGGGGCGGCCGAGGTGTTGCTCGTACGCCTCGAACGGCACGTCGATGCCGTGGCATTCGCCTACCTCTTGCCATGCCTGCCGCATGACTGGACGCGTGTCGAGCAGGACGCCATCGAGATCGAGGACGAGTGCACGCCTGAGTTCGGACGCCGTCACCGGGACCGCGCTCCTTCGTCGGCGCTGAGGATGCCCCAGCTCCAGGCGAGGCTCACCCCGTGCGCGGCATCGGAGGCGCCCATTCTGTCCAGCAAGCACCGGATGTGCTTCTTAGCGACGCTGTGCGACATGAGCTGTGATTCAGCGACTTCTCGTGCACCCGCACCCCGGGCGAGAAGCCGGAGTGTGTCGGCCTCCGTATCGGAGAGCTCCGGCCGTACGGCCTCCGCACCCTTCGGCCGGGCCTGGTGACCGGCCTGGCACGCGATCCCGGCGAGCACCGGACGACTGCTGGTTCCCAGTTTGGACCGGATGCCACGCAGGTACCCCTTGACCGTGCCCTCGGTCACGACGAGGCGGGCCGCGATCTCGCTGTTCCTCAGACCGTCGGCGACAAGGCTCAGAACCTCGCTCTCCCTTGTTGTAAGGGCCGACAGGACAGGCAGGGCGTTTGTGGGCATGGCTAACAGCTCCAAGAACTGATCGGACGCGTGGGTGGTAGAGGTGACCGCGGTCAGACGGGCGGCGATGTCGGAGGCCACCGCAGGAAGGCCAGGACGCGCTTGCCGGCGCCATCCGGTTTCAGACGCGAGGTCCACGCATCCGCCTCGGCTGCCACCAGGTGCAGGCCCCGGCCGTCGAGTGCCTCGATCGGTCCGTTGCGCGGAACGGGGAGCTGTGCGGAGTTGTCCTCCAACTCGATCGTCACGAATCCGTTCCGGAAGGAGATGGTCAAGGTGATCTCCTCCGACAACCCCTCGGGCTTGGTTCTGCCGTGGCGTAGGGCGTTCGTGACGAGTTCGCTGACGATAAGCAGCGCCCGATCGGCAAGAGCGTCCAGGCCCCACTCCGTGGCCTTCGTCCGGACGAACGCCCGAGCCCGACGGGGTGCCAGATCGTCAGAGGGCAGTGCGATGCTCGATTGCAGCTCGGCCTGTTGCACGACAGTCATTGAGGACGCGAGACCGCTACGTCGCTCACCAGCCTCGGGCCGAGTCATTGCGCCGTCTCCGTCAGCACTGGCAACGCAGCGGCGGCTCGACCTACCGGGCAGCCGCCGTGCCGAAGGTCAACGACCGCCAATTCGCTGCGGAGAATGTGGAACACGATCTGGTGGTTCGCCGCCATGGACATACCTCCCAAGGTCCCTGCCACGCCGAGCTCGATTCGTCTGCTCGGCTGACGGGTCACGCTGCCACCGCGTCCGGAAGACTGCATATCGCCCAGGTAATAAGGGGAGTTGGGCTGCAATATGGCCGCTGCAATGCCAGCATAAGAATCAGCGTCCACATGGGGCGTCGGCATGGTCGGGAGGGGCAGTGAGCGGTGAGAGGCGTTGCATGAAGTGCGGGTGCCGACTCAGCCGCTACAACCCGGACGATCGCGAACTGTGCGGAGCGTGTGCACGAAGCATCCCCACCTCAACAGCAGCACCTGAGCCACCCTCCATTCCAACCCACGTCTGGTCAGACGCCGGTATTCAAGAAGCCCTACGGTTAATGGACTTCGGGCGGGTGAGCCGTCTGCTGCGGCAAGGCACCGGGTTGCGGCAGGACGATCTCGCTCGCCTCACTGGCCTCAGCCAGGGCTATCTCTCCCAGCTCGAATCCGGAGCCCGGCGCCTCACACGCCTCGACAAGACCCAGTCGTTCCTGGACGCTCTGGAGGTGCCGGAAGAACTCCGTCCGGTCGCTTCCAACAATCCGCCTATGCGCGAAGCACCGGAGCCTGACTCATGTCCCGATGACACGGCCCAATTGCGCTCGCTCGCTACCGGGGCAGCACAATCTTCGCGTGTGTTCGCCGACATCATTTCCCCCAGCAACGTCAGCTCGGATGAACTTGAGCAGTTCGGATTCGCTCTCGCCCGCATCGCTACCGACTACGTCCACGCGCCACTGCTCCCGCTCTTCACCGATCTAGTCGCGGTACGCGACGAACTCTTCGACCGGCTACAAGGCCGCCAACACCCCCAACAGAGCCGCGAGCTGTTCATGCTCACCGGTACGGCGTGCCTGCTACTCGCGCATGCCTCGCAGAACCTCGGTGAAGCGGCGTCCGCGATGGCGCAGATCCGTACCACCCGCCTGTGTGCCGAGCAGGCAGATCACACGGGACTCCGCGCGTGGACTGCCGGCACGGCGGCACTGATCGCCGAGTGGTCGCCACAGAACCGGATGGCCCTGAAGCTGACGGAACAGGCGGCCCGGCTCGCTCCAGCCGGCGAGGCCCGCATCCGTATCGCTGCGATCGAGGCCCGCACGGCAGCCCGGATCGGCGATCATGAGCTGTCGCTGGCCGCACTCGACCGGATGCAGCAGGCCAGGGAGGAGACCCCGCTCCACGACGAGGTCGAACAATTCGGCGGCCTGCTGACCTTCCCCCTAGCCAAGCAGGACTACTACCTCGGCAGCACCTACACACTCCTCGGGAAACACGAACAGGCACGCCACCACGCCACCGCCGCCATCACCGCGTACCGCAGCGGACCGACAGAGGAACGCTCCTACGGGGACGAAGCCCTGGCCCACATCGATCTGATCACCGCCGGCATCCTCCAAGGAGACCCCGACGGGGCCACGACCGCCCTCCAGCACGTCCTGGACCTGCCCCCGCAGATGCGCATCCGCCAGCTCGGCAGCGCCATGGATCGTCTCGGCGGCCTCATCCGCCGCACCGATCTCAAGGGCAACCGGACCATCCGACAGCTGGCCGATCTGATTCACGGCTACCAGGTCATCGACGGCACAGCCGCGCTACGGTCGGAGCGATGACCACAACATCTCTCACGCCCCAAGGCGCCGCTCAACAGGCATGCACGGTCTGGGGACTTTCGGCGCGTGACATCTCGCCCCTGCGTACCCACGCCACCTCGGTTTATCTACTTCCTCATGCCGACGCCGTGGTCCGGGTCAGCCGGAGCGGACAGCGTGGCCCGATTCAACGGGCCGTTGCCCTCACCCACTGGCTGGCTGGCCAGGGCCTTGAGGTGACCGAGCCGCTCGATGTACCGCAGCCGTTGGACGTTGACAGATACGTGATCAGCGTTTGGCGGCACTACCCGCAGCCCGATGGCTCTCTCCCTGGCCCGGAACACCTCGGTCGTCTGCTCAGCAGACTCCACCAGCTCCCCGATCCCCCGATCCAGCTGCCGGCCTATCGGCCTCACATGGCTCTGCGCCCCGTCGTCGAGTCCAGCGCCGTCCTTGCACCCAGCGATCGCGAGTGGATACTGGGCCGTTCCGTCGATCTCCTTGACGCTTACGCGCACCTCGACTTCCCCCTCGGCCAGGGTTTGGTCCACGGCGACGCCTACCCGGGCAACACGCTCTGGGACGGTACCGCTGCCAGGCTCGGCGACTGGGACGAAGCAGCGATCGGCCCCCGCGAGGTTGACCTTGCCAACACTTTCCAGGGCGTCCGTTTCGGGCGCACTGCAACCCAGCTCCGCGCCTTCTCCGACGCCTACGGCTACGACCTTGCCGACTGGCCAGGGCTCGTGGTGCTCACGGAGCTACGGGACCTTCACACGCTCGGCTCGTTCATCCGGCGCGCCAACACGGGAGACCTTGATGCGACGGCCCAGCTCGCCTTCCGACTCGACACTCTCAAATACGGGGACCATGCGAAGAGCTGGGTCATCCACTGACTGAGAAGCCGTCCCCGACCCAGAGGCGGCCAGAGCGGCAGGTGTTGCACTGCCTCTTAGCGAGCTTTCGCCCAGACCATGACGTGCTGCTATGCAGCGCATCCGGACCCCCCGGCGCCCGCCCCTGCCAACGCGGAGCAGGCCGTTGGGCATACGGTCGGCGAGGTCGCGCGCGACGAAGCAGCTCCGCGGCCGCGGAGGGGAATTGGCCACCGCGAACGGCCCGAACCCGGACTTCGGAGCATCTCCGCGGATGCGGAGCGGACAGCTTCGGGTTCGACCCCCTGGAGACACCAGCCGGAGCATCTCCGCGTACGCGGAGCAGACGGCCCGATGCCAAGGACGGATTCCCGGCTGCCGGAACATCTCCATGTTCGCAGAGCAGACATCGGCAACGACATCGCCATAGGGGAGCACACCGGAACATCTCCGCGGTCGCGGAGCGGACCCGGCCCGTATGCTGTGCCCCCGTGATGATTGGAGCATCTCCACGTTCGCGGAGCGAACACCGAGGTGATGTCGACCCATGTGCCGACGTTCGGCGCATCTCCGCCCACGCGGAGCAGACCACTTGGACTGAGCGAACAACATCTTCTGATGCGGAGCACCTCCGCATACGCGGAGCAGACCCTGGTTGCTCCGCTGAACCTCGGCGATCCTCGGAGCATCTCCGCGGACGCGGAGCAGATTTGCACCACACCCGGAACCACGAGCCCGGCATCGGAGCATCTCCACACACGCAGAGCGGACAACATCGTGCCGGGCGACGGACACGTAATCGTCGGAGGATCTCCGCGGACGCGGAGCAGACGTCCCCTCCAGTGAGGTACCCCAGAACTTGTACGGAGCATCTCCGCGTACGCGGAGCAGACTTCACGTTGTCGGCCATCCAGTTGAAGGCCGGCGGAGCATCTCCGCCGTACGCGGAGCAGACGCAGCGAACTCCTGGTGCCCGACCAGATACGGCGGAGCATCTCCGCGTACGCGGAGCGGACCTCATCATGGCGATAGTCGTGCTGGCGATGGCCGGAGCATCTCCGCGTACGCGGAGCGGACCTCCGCATCAGCCGACTCGCGCTCTGTCTCATCGGAGCATCTCCGCGTACGCGGAGCGGACCTCACCTCCTTAGCCAGGAGGGTTGCCGACCGCGGAGCATCTCCGTGTACGCGGAGCGGACCCTTCGCGACCTGCGCTGTTGGGAGCACCTTGCCTGTTCTTTACTTCTTGAGGGGGGCGAGGGTGAGGAGTCCGCAGCCGTAGGCGCGGCCTTGTCCGATGCCGGTGGTGAGAAGGGTGCGGAGGGCTTGGGGGTTGGTGACGTCGAGTGCTCCTTCGTAGGTGGCGGTGGTGAGGGCGACGCGGATGGGTTTGTCGTGGTGGTCGTGTTTGCTGAAGGTGTTCTTGCCGCGGTGGCGGAGCTGGAGCTGGAGGGGGACTTCGCCGTCGGGGCCGAGGTCGTCGGGACTGCCTGCTGGGGGGATGGTGAAGCCGTGTTTGGGGGCTTTGTCGGTGAGCCAGCGCAGTTGGTGGCGTGCGGTGGTGTGGGGTAGGCGGCGTCCGCGTTGGTCGGGTGCGGGTGACGCTGTGCGGTAGGTGGGGGATGCGGTGAGGCGGAAGGCGTAGCGCTGTCCTGTTTCGATGCGGTCGAGGAGGGGGGTGTAGGGCTTGCTTTCCCATTGCGGGGTCTGGGCGGCGGGCCAGCCGGCGTCTTCGATGAGCTGGGTGTAGTCGGGGCGGGTGGGTGAGACGGTCCACAGGACCGGGCGGCGGACGTCGTCGGCGTCCAGGCGCCACAGGACGCGTGGGGGTGTCTGGCCGGGGGGTGTGGGCGGTTGGTCGGGGAAGCAGCCCATGATCAGGGCGTGGAGGGCGCGGGGGTTGCCGAGGAGTTTGATGGCGCCTTGGCGGCGGGGGTTGAGGTAGGCGCGGGTGAGGTACATAGGGGCGGTCCTGTCAGCCGAGCAGGTCGAAGGGGTCATGTGTGGTGGATTCCGGTGACAGGGGCAGGGTGATGTGCCCGTGCCGGATGGGGCGTTCGGTGTAGCGGTGGCGGAAGGGCGGCGCGGAGGCCAGAGGCTGGTCTTGGAGGACGTCGGTGCCGGCAGGGTCCTCGGTGACCGTGTCCAGGAGGACGCTGGACTGTCCCCGTGCGCGGTGGCGGGCGATCTCGTGTGCGCCGGCTTGCCAGGTGGTGGTGCGCAGGGCGTGGTCGAGGTCGCTGTCGTGCTCGACGCTGATGAAGAGGGGTTTGCTGGGTGGGCAGGAGCGGCGCCCGAGGAAGAGCGGGAAGCGGGGTCGGCGCAGGGCGTAGGCGGCTTTGGTTAGCAGGTCGGGGTCGCCTTCGAGGTAGGCGGTGAAGACGGCGTCGGTGCGGTAGTGCCGGCGGGTGATCTTCGTGGAGTCTTTGACCTGCAGGCTTCCGTCGTCTGCGGTGGGCAGGCGTTGGTGTGCTGGTTCGGTCGGGGCGTGGGAGGCGCCGCTTACGGTGTGGTAGTCGACCAGCAGTTGTCCGGGCTGGTCGGCGCGGACCGCCAGGCGCAGGGCGGCCAGCTGCGCCAGGGTGACGTCGGTGGTTTGTGAGGGGGTGCCGTCGCGTGGGATGCCGCAGGAGGCGGCCAGGAGTCCGACGATGCCGGACTTGCTGGGGTAGGGCAGGGTGGTGCGGATGTTGTGCCGGCTGTTGACTGCCCAGGACTGCAGCGGCCCGGCCAGCCGCATGGTCAGGACGCTCACTTCGCCTGCGCCTCCGCGAGGGCCTTCGCCAGAGCCTCTTCCACCTGCTCGAGGGCCCTCTTCCAGGTGACGCGCTGCGGGAGCTTCGAATCGTTGCCGTCGGTGGGCTGGTGTGCCAGGGCGGAGGGGTAGATGGCGGCGGTCCAGGCCGGGGTGTTGCCCCACTGCTCGTCTGCGTCGGCGATGTGGGTGAAGAGTGCGGTGGCGGAGGCTGCGAGGTATCCCTCGCTGGTGCGCGGGACGGGGCGTTCGAAGGCGTCGATGTGGCTGACGGGGCGGTCCTTGCGCAGGCTCAGGACGATGACTTCGGGCCGGGTGTGGTGGGCGAAGGTGTTGGCCTTGCCGGTGGGCATGCTGGTGGCGAAGGCGCGGATGAAGCCGAGCGCGGACTTCAGGGTGCTCTCGTCGTGCTTGTCGTGGTTGCTGTGCAGGGTGCGCAGGTCGATGGTGGCGTAGCGGTAGAGGGTGGCGGAGTTAAATTCGAGCGAGCCGATCATGCCGGCGCCTTTGTTGTCGTCGTTCTGCTCGTCGTCGACGGCGGTGAAGTAGTCGAATTCTGTGATGGCCTCGTGGGTGGAGATGGCGTGCGCGACCTGGCAGCCGGCATCCACGCCGGTGTCGGGGGAGTTGGCGACCATCCGTCCGAACAGGGCCACAGAACCGGGGTGGGCCGTCACTCCCAGCTCCTTGAGGCCCAGCCCGGCCACGAGGTCGGCCAGATCCTTGTCGGTATTCGCGTCGGCCAGCGCTTGTGTGTGTGCGGCGAGTGTGTTGACGACCTTGTTGATCTGGGTGCGGCCGAGGAAGAGCAGGTATTCGGTGACCGGGCGCTCCTCGACCGGCTTGCCGTCCTCGCCCTTCTTCTTGGGCTTCTTCGCGGCGACCTTGAACATCGCGGTGGCTGCTGCCATGCCGATGGCGTCGGCCTTGCCTTTGAGGTCTGGCACGCGCTCGGCGAGCTGGTCGGCAATCATCTGGGGCAGGTGGCGGGTGCGGACGGCGTCCTCGCCCGCGAGGGCTCCGTCGGCCTCGAAGGCGGTGCGGGTGGCGCGCTTCCATGCCTGGGAGGAGACGCGGGCGCGCTTGACGCCACCGAAACGGGCGGTCTTGGGGCTGCCGTCCTGATCACGGTTGACGTTGGAGGGCGGAACGTTCTGCAGGATGTGGATGTCGAGGAAGGCCATGGTGCTACTCCTTGGGCGATTCGGTCGCGTTGCTGTCGGTGGTCTTGGGTGGGGTGCGGCGGAAGTCCATCCCCCAGTGGCGTACCAGTCCCCGGCGTCGTGCGGGCTGCTCCCAGATCGCAAGGCCGTCGGCGAGGGCGACGTAGTCCAGCGCGATGTCATAGGTGCGCAGCAGCGAGACCAAGAACCGTAGGTGGCTGGTGAGTTCGGTCATGGAGTCGGCACCGAGCGCGGCGCGGAAGCGTTGGGCGGCGCCGTCTTTGGAAGGCATCGCCGTCTGGAGTTTGCGGGCGGCGGTACCCAGGGAGATGCCGCGCCGGTGCATGGGGGCGGACTTCGACTGCATGTGGCAGGCGTAGAGCGCCAGGCTGTGGTGCACGGCCGCGGTCACGGCCTCGCGCTGCCCGAGGGGGACGTACTCCGAGAGCGTGGTGTCCTCGTCGCCTTCCAGCACGTAGGTGATCGGCGCGTGCATGTCGATTTCGTCCAGCGGCTCGGTGTTGCGGCCACGTCGGCACGCCGCGGCCAGGGCAGGGTCGCGGTCGATCTTCTTGAGCTGCTCGGCGAGGCGGGTGTGCCAGGCAGGCGGGTCGCTCTCTGTGCGCCGCTCAGCGGCGGTGGTGGTGGTCATTCGGGGTGCTCCAGATCGGTGGGATCGTCGTCGGGGCCATCGGTGTCGGTGGCGAAGAGTTCGCTCAGGGCCTTGTGCAGGGCGTGGTGGAAGAAGATCTCGGCGAGGAAGGCGTCCATGACCTGGGCGTCATCGCCCTCGCCCGATGCCTGGCCGTGGAAGGCGGCCGGGGAGACGGAGGCGAGTAGTTCGCGGGCCTGGCTGCGGATGATCTGCTGCACCTCGTGTGCCCATCGGTCCAGAGCCTGGTCCGGGTCGGCGTCGTCGGTCAGGGAGGCGAGCCAGCGCCTGAAGGGGGCGTCCAGCTCGGCGTAGGCCGTCTCGCGGGCTCGTTCACGGTGGCTGGCCAGCAAGCCCTCTTCCGAGCGGCGGCAGCCCGATGCCACCGCGAGGTTCTCCGCCAGATATGCCAGGGCCCGTACAGCGCCCTCCGCTGCCGCCACGGCGTCCAGTACGGCGTTGCGCCAGTCGTCGTCCTGGGCTGAGAGAACGGCGATGGGCAGCGGCAGCTCATCGCCGTACGCTTCGTCGATCACCGCGCTCTGGTTGCCGTATTCGAAGCCGACCGCCAGGACCCGCAGCGGCATCCCCTTCAGCGCCGACAGCCGCTCACGGGTGCCGAGTTGGGCCAGAACGGCAGGCCCCCGCAGTGTGGGCGCGTCTTTCGCAGCCGCGGTGGACGGCAGCTCGGCTCGGGCCAGCAGGGGAGCGAGCCCGCGCCACAGCTGCCGCTCGACGCGGTGGCGCACCGGCCAGTACACGAGAGGGAACTTGCGCTTGCGCTCCAGGTTCTCGCTGCGCTTCCACGCCGAGTGCGGCTCGCTGCTCATCCAGCCGCGCAGCTCCTGCCCGGTGCTGAGCGCGATCCGGTCCCCGCCGCACACCACCACCTGCCGCACCGCGATCCCACCGGGCACCTCGGCGTCCGGCTCGGGGATCAGGCGGATGCGGCGCGCGGGCCAGGTGTACAGCTCCAGCCGTCCCTTGGGCATCCGCTCCGCCCACTGGCCCGTCAACGGTGGGCGCTCCCACACCGGCAGATCGCCCCCGGCCACTGCCGTGGTCGGCAGTAGGTTGCACATGAGGGTGTGCCACAGGGTCGGACCCATGGGCATGATCACGCCCAGCTGGCCCAGCGCTCCGACAGGGTTGCCGGTCGTCTTTCCGGCCTTGGCCATTTTGTCGCCCACAGCGCCGGTCTTGATCGCCGCGGTGTCCCAGGCGTGGGCGTGCAGCAGCCACCGCGCCGCCTGCGCCGGGCTCAACGCATCGGGCCGGGCGTCGCGTTCGGCGGAGAACAGGGGCACGTTGTTGCCGCTGGCCACGTGTGGGACCAGCAGGGCCGCGGTCTTCGTCTTTCCGTTCAGCGCCTGCAGCCCACCGCCCTGCATAAACGGCGCCTGCGCGTCGAACAGCCCGAACCGTGAACGGTGCTCATCCATATAGGCGTTGATCGCCGTCTCGCTGAAGGCGGCCGTGTCCCACCAGGTCTGCCACTGCTTCTCATCCGCCGGCCCATCAAGAGCACGGTGCACGACGGCGAGCAACATCCGTACCACAGGGGGAACTTGAGACGGTACGTCGAGGGCCAGGGTACGTACCTCGTAGGCGCGCACCAGCACCTCGCGCAGGGAGACCTCCCCCGTGCTGCCGTCCGTGAAGACGACCGGGAGCCAGTCGTCGTCGACCAGATTGAATTCCATAACGCTCCACCACGTAGGCATGACGAGTCACCGGCGCCGCACAGCGGTTGGTGCCCGGCTCCGACTCCATACCTACAGCCCCCCACTGACAACACACGCTGACCTTGACAAATCTGACCTGTGCGCACGGCTGTGCCGTTGAGCGCCACGAAGGTGACCCTCAACGGCAGCTACGAGGCACCAGCTCTATTCGCCCAACCACCGGTGCAGAGAGCCGATCGAGACGACGGTGGAGGTGAGGCCAGCGCCCAGGCCCCACGATTGGGCAGTCAGGGCACCAGCGCCACCTGCCAGGAGCAGAATGACCAGCCCTCGGACCCCCACTACTGCCCGCTGCGCAGTCATCCCGGCAGGCGGCGGTGGCTGTCGATTCATGGAACCTCCTCGTTGCGTCGATGCCGGGTGGATAGCCACCCAGCTCGAACCTCTGAATACTTGGAAGGAGCGTAGCGAGTCGAGCACCGCGGCCCGCTCGCACCAGCCCAACCGGCAGCAACTTGGCTGGACTTACTCCACGTGGCCGAAACCGAAGGCCCTGGTGGCATGCCGGTTAGGATTGAGCCCGTGCGTTCGCTCCGCGCACGCGGAGATGCTCCTTATTCAGAGGTCCGACTCGGGTAAGTTGCACATTTCGCTCCGCGCACGCGGAGATCACCCGCGCGGACCGTCCCCTACGCCCTCGTCCACGCACGAGCGAAGGCCATCGAACCTTCCTGCATCTCGGGGCATTGTTGGTCAAACAACCGTGAGGCCCTCGCGCGAGCAGTACGTGAGACTCTGTCCTCCCAGCCGCAAAGGCCGACCGTCGGCGGGCAGCAGCAGGACTCGGGCCGAGCCGAGCCAGGCGGAGTCCTTCCACGCTGCTGGCGTGAAAGCGGCCTCCTGGGCTGCATCCGTCAGCTTCTCAGACCAGCCCGGAAGCCGGATCGCCTGATCCAGGACCGTCTCGACCATCGCCGCATCTGGCAGCCGGTCCAACGACACCGGCGCATCTGCACCCTGAGAGACGGGGAATGCCGTCCCGTCCGTGTCTCCGGCGCGCAACAAGATAACCTCCAACGACGGCTGCCCAAGCCGGACCAACGACTGCACCTGTGGCGTGTTCTCGTCGTCATCGCCACTGAGCGCACCGACATCGTGCAACTCCGCGAGGGTTTCCACCTCGTGCGGATTCTTCAGCGCAATGTGCCGGGCCTGGTCGGCCATCCGCTCCCGTTTGTCCTCATCCGCCCGTGCAGCGGCGGCCAGCTCCTCCTGCCAGGAGTCCGGCCCCAGCGCCTCGGTGCCATAGACGCGGTTAACGAGCGTCGGGATATCCCCGGGCAGCTCCAGTGTCGCGTAGTTGCGAAGTGCCGCCGCGGTACGCCACAGCAGATGCTCCCCGTAGACCGTGCGCGATCCTCCGGGCACCTGCGGAGGCGCGTCCGGGCGGTCCTGGAAACCCGTCACCACGACCTGAGCCTCCTTCATCAACGTCGACCGGTTGATGGCTGGATGGCGGTGTTCGCGGCCGATCCGCTGGAACAGCAGGTCGATCGGGCACAAGTCGGTGATCAGCGCGTCGAAGGAGACATCTAGCGACTGCTCGACCACCTGGGTGGCCACCACGACGTGCGGCATCGGCCGCGTACCCCCGGGCCCGAACTGCTCCACCAGCATGTTCTCCAGGCGTCGGCGGTCGGCCACCGTGAACCGGGCATGCATGAGCGTGACCGCCTCATCGCCCAACGCCTGCCTCAGCTGCTCAGCCAGTTCCTGTGCGCGGGCGACCATGTTGCGGATGACCAGCAGGCAGCCCCCGTCCGCCAGCAGCCTCTTCGCCTCGTCGGCGACCATGCTCACGTCCGACTCCGGCAGCATCGTCACCTTCACCGGCAGACGGCGGTCCGTCGCCGCCGCAACGACCCGAGGCACCTCCCCCTCGCCCACCGGACCGGGCGCGTCCACCCAGGTCAGACGCGGATAGGCAGCATCCTCCTTCAGCTCCGCAGGCCGCCCGGCATACGCCTGTACCAGTTCAGCGCGCTGCTTGGCCGGGAGCGTCGCCGACAGCAGGACCACCGGCACGCCGCAGGCCCCCAGCCATGCCAGCACGCCGTGCAGCAGTCCCGACATGTACGCGTCGTAGGCGTGCACCTCGTCCAGGACCACGACCTTGCCGGCAAGACCCAGCATCCGCACCGACACGTAACGCGAAGCCAGGCCCGCCAGCAGCAGCTGGTCGGCGGTGGCAACCACCACTGGCGCCAGTAGCGCCCGATAGCGACCAAGAATCCACTTCGAGCCGACCGCGCCCCCACCACACTCGTCGGCCCCCGCAGCGGCATGCAGCAGCGCCTGGTAGTCCTCCTGCCGGGCCGCCTTGCCATGCGCAAGGGCCACCGTCGTATCGGCACCCTGCCGCTCCAGCCACTTCAGCACCCGGCGGAAAATCTGGTTCGCCGTAGCCTGCGTCGGAAGACCGAAGAAGACGCCGTTAGCACCCAGGCGGGCAGCAAGCACCTCCGCAGCCCCCAGAGCTGCCTCGGTCTTGCCCTCCCCCATCGGCGCCTCGATCAGTATCAGTCCCGGCCCGGTCACCGAACACGCCAGGTCATAAACCGTCGTCTGCACATCCCGCGGCGCCGCTACCCCGAAGCGTGAGCCGAACAGCCCCTGGGCGCCCATCCGGGCACTGCCGGAGTCCGGCGTCCAGGCCGCCCGTACGCCCATGACCTCGCCTGCGCGCCCCACACGGGACGCGGATGTGTCCAGGTAGCCGTCCTACAGCCGGCCCTCGTAGGGGAAGAGATCCTCGTTGCTGGCCAGCCAGTCCGCCAAGGTCACCGCGCCGGCCTGCACCAACTGCGCCGCCACCGACGGCAGGCTCTTGCTCCACTCCCCCTGGTACGGCGCCGCTCCGCTCCCCACAACGGCCGCCTCGTGGACCTCGGCCTGCAACGGCTTCCACGCCCCCGTCCCACGACGCTTCGGCTTCACCCTGTCCCCCAGCCAGCCGACACCGGGGAAGATGCCGTGATGTCCGGCCAAGGTCAGGGCCACGAACTCGGCTGCCGCAGGATCCCAACCCTCATCGCAGAGGAACTCGTACACCAGGCGCCCGGACAACCATCCGTGCGGGAGCACACCCTTCACGGACAGGTCGACGGTCAGACCCGCGGCCACCAGGTCAGCACGTCGCTGCACATCCAACCCGGCGAAGGGAGGCGTCGCCTTACCCAGGTCGTGATCAGCCGCCAGCCACGACAAGCGCGCCCGAGCCGACTCCCTGCACCCGCCCAGATCGTCGGCCAGAAGCCTTCGTACCCGCTCCGCCAGCAGGTGATCCCACAGCCATCCCCCTGCATGCCCGCTGTCCCACCCATGCGCGATCAGCGAATGCCACGGCGCACCAGGAGGTACCTCCCGCCCCCACCCCTTACGCCATGTCTTCGCCCACAACAGCCGCGCCAACTCCGAAACCACCAATGCCGGCCTCCTCCCAGACTCCCCACAGTCCTACCGGCCACCACTGACAATCCGCCCTCGAAGGGACCACGCGTGGCAACCAGGCCCGCAGGCAGCGCTACCGTGAACAAGCCAGCCGATGCCCCGCAGCACTCGGCACAGAACCACACGCACCTTGATAACGACACAGCAAAGCCCCCACAAAAGCGCAGGCCGTGAAGTGTCCGCTCCGCGCAGGCGGAGATGAGCCGCGCCCGCTGTCCATGGGGACGCTCTACCAGCTGTCCGCTCCGCGCAGGCGGAGATGAGCCGTTCTTCAGCTCCAGGCGCGCGGCCTCCTCCATGTCCCTTCCGCACAGGCGGAGATGTACCGACCGCCGTAATGGGCTGGTGGGCCAGAAAGCCGTCCGCTCCGCGCAGACGGAGATGTGCCGCCTTACTGTGGTCGTACATGGGGAGTGCCCTTGTCCGCTCCGCGCAGGCGGAGATGCACCGCAGTATGCGATCGTTTTCGCGGCATCCACCATGTCCGCTCCGCCGCCGGAGATGCACCGCGCCGCCGCCCGTTCGGGGCGTACGCGCACAGGTCCGCTCCCGCACAGGCGGAGTTGCGCCGACCGACTAGGAGGGCGAGCAGCGACCCATTCGGTCCGCTCCGCGCAAACGGAGATGCGCCGTCGGTGACGATGCCGCAGCATTCAACATCGTCGTTCGCACCGCACAGGCGGAAATGTACCGCCGCTCCTGCGGGAGCCCCGAAGACGCCGACAGTCCGCTCCGCGCAAGCGGAGATGTGCCGCCCATGGCCAGCACGATGATGGCCACCATCGGTCCGCTCCGCACAGGCGGAGATGTGCCGGCCATGGCCACCTGGGCGGTCCGCCGCTGCAGGTCCGCTCCGCGCAGGTGGAGATGTGCCGTACGCCCCTGGGCTGGGTTTCTACGTGTGGACGGGTGCTCCGCGCAGACGGAGATATGCCGAACTTCGCGGCCTCCTCGATCCACGCGATCATGTTCGCTCCGCACAGGCGGAGATGATCTGGCTGACCCGGGCATCTGGCGCGCTGGGCACAAGTTCGCTCTGCGCAGGCCGGAGATGATCCTTCGCCGGTGAGGATCGCGAAGCCGCGGGGCTTGTCCGCTCCGCGTAGGTGGAGAATGCGCCGTGCTCGTCGAGAATGTCGACCCACTCGTGGAGGCCCGCTCCACACCAGCGGAGATGCGCCGCATGGTGCAGGTGGCCGAACGCTATGGTGTCAGTCCGCGCCGCGCCCGCGGAGATGTGCCGTCCGGCGCCCCGTAGGGGCGGTAGCTGCCCGGGTCCGCTCTGCGCAGGCGGAGATGCTCCGGGCGTCAACCCACGTGACCTGTTCAGCGGCGCGTCCGCTCCGCGCAGGCGGAGATACTCCCCACACGCACATGGTGGCGACCCTCGCGAAAGCGTCCGCTCCGCAAACGTGGAGATGTTCCGTGGACGCGGGTGGGGAACTCTCCTGCATCGCCGTCCGCTCCGCTCACGCGGAGATGTTCCGTCCTCGCGGGCGTTCAGCGCGGTGCCTCTCATGTTCGCTCCGCGCAGGCGGAGATGCACCGGCCGCCGCGTGGACGGCCCGCCAGCTCGGAGAGTTTGCTCCGCGCAGCCGGAGATGCACCAGTAGCGCCGCCGCCGAGTGCTGCTGGCACAGTCCACTCTGCGCAGGCGGAGATACACCGGCGTAAGCGGCCTCCGGGTCGATGGCCTCACTGTCCGCTCCGCGCAGGCGGAGATGTGCCGGGCTCCAGGTCGCCGCCTCCCTTCCTGTCCGCATTCGCTCCGCGCAGGTGGAGTTGCTCCGGTGGGCGGTATGAATAGTTGGGCCACTGTGCCGTCCGCTCCGCGCAAGCGGAGATGCTCCGTTCACCGGCGCCACGGTCAACACCGGGATGACTTCCGCTCTGCATACGCGTAGGTGCTCCGGCATCCATCGGGTCGGCCGGCTGATGGCGCAGGTCCGCTCCGTGTACGCGGAAATGTTCCGGCGGTGGTCAGCTCCCACTCTGAGGCAAAACTATCTGCTCCGCGAACGCGGAGATGCTCCGATGCCGTAGCCCGTTCCCTACACGATCTTCTGGTCTGCTCCACGTCTGCGGAGATGCTCCGCCCTCGCGGTTCTTGACGGGGTTGATGTGCAGGTCCGCTCCGCGAACGCGGAGATCCCGCCGACAGACCTATCCGCTACCGCTCCCAGCGGAGCAGCGCCTTGACCAGTACCCAACTACATCATCAGCATGGGTACCTCCATAAGCCTCCGATGACCGCCCGCCTCTGGGACTTTTCAGGGACTTTCAGCTCTGCCAGAGGGACTTTCGAGGGACTTTCGGCTACGTAAGACGGCAAGTGCTTGAAAGATCGGAAAGGGGCCTCCGACGCAGGTCAGAGGCCCCTTCCAAGGCAAAGTCCCAGGTGGCGGCGGACGAGTCGGCCTGTACGCCGGGTACAGCTCGACCATCGACATCTGCGGCATGACCTGGGCCTCTCGCCAGGGCTCCCAGCCACGCCGTCGGCTGACCAGGCCAAACATGGGAGGCCACGCATTGCGGACTCGACACCCCCATCGAATGGGCTGCAACATACACCCTCTCCCGAGTTCCCGCGCCGCCAAACCTTCAATCCCAGACCACATTTGGCGCGGCCGGAATTTCGAGCTACAACAGCACACCCCTGGCGGGAAGACCCGTCGGTGACACTCGGATGAATTGGTGTGGCTTTGGCGACGGTCGTAGACAAAGGCGCTGGTGCGCTCGGCAAGCGATGGCTCGTACGGTACCGGGAGCCAGGTGGACGGAGCGCTCGGCAACGTGAGAAGTCGTTCGACCGCAAGAAGGACGCAGTGGATTTCTCCACCAAGGTCGAGAACGACAAGCGGGAGAACAGCTACGTCGATCCTGCTGCTGGCAAGGTTTCGGTGCGGCGCTATGCGGCCGATTGGATCGCTCTGAAGCCCATGACGGCCGGCACGGAGGAGTCGTATGAGCGCATCATGCGCCTTCATGTCCTGCCGCAGCTGGGGAGGAAGACTATCTCCCAGGTCACCGCGGCGGATGTGGAGAAGCTGTACGCGCACTGGCGCCAGCAGGGCGCGATGCCCAATACCATAGAGTCCCGCCGCATTGCCCTGTCAGGGATGTTCTCTCACGCGGTTCGCCACAAGAGGATCCGCGAGAATCCGGTCCGGCTGGCTGAGAAGCCCGCCAACCCAACCAGGCAAGTGGATGAGAGGGCGCTTCCCGACTTCGATGAGATTGCAGCCCTGGCCCACGAGATTGGTCCACGTCTGGAGCCTGCGGTGTGGCTCATGGCATGTTGCGGATTGCGTATCGGAGAGTCGTTGGGAGTCTTTCCAGAGGACATCGTCGACGGCACGTTGCGTTGCCGTCGGCAGGTCCTGCGTATCAAGAATTCCGCAGGCAAGTACGTCGCACTCTACGCTCCCCTGAAGCATCGTAAGGAGGGAGAGTGGCGCGATATACCGGCGCCCGCCGTCCTTGAGTCGATTGCCGAACGGCTACCCGTTCGAAATCAGGTCGGAGGCATGATCTATCCCGACCTTTTCCGTAAGTCCTGGGGGCGGGCGCTGAAACGGCTCGGGCTGCCTGACTACACACCGCACGACCTGCGACACAAGTGGGCCACCGTGACCCTGAGCAACGGTGTGCCCATCCACGAGGTCTCGCGGTGGATGGGCCACAGCTCCATCAAGATCACGGTGGACCGGTACGGCCACCTCACCCTGGACGGCAGTGAGCGCTGTCGTCAGGTCGTCGAGGCCACCTTCGGGGAGCACATGCTCAGCGAATTCCCAGCTCCGCGAGTACCCGGTGCTGAGTTGGTGCTGGCTTAGCCGGGAAGTAGAGGTAGCAGACGCCTCCCGTAGCGCTCTTGACCTGGCCGTTTGCGTCGTGGCGCTTCGTCCGCAGCCAGATGTTTTCGAACTGGCGTCGCTTGTAGATGTGGCGGACCGACTTGTCGTCGGGTGAGTTGGGGTCGTTGGCGATGACGTCGCCGTCCTGGGTGAAGCCGATGATGGTCATCAGGTGGCCGGCGGTGCCGTAGCCCGCGCCGTCGAGTTCGGTCTTCAGGAAGGACTGGGAGGTGATGACCGGGATGCCGGCGTGGATGAGGCGTTCGACGTCGGTGAGGGAGGACAGGCGGGTGACCAGGCTCTGGAGGTCCCGGTAGGTGGCGGCGTAGGCGGCGTTGAAGGGCCAGTTGCCGCAGCCGTCGTACTGGTAGTCGAAGGTGTAGCGGGCGGCGTGGCAGACCTGGGGGTCGGCGTAGGCGGGGTTGACCCAGGAGAGTTGCTGCTGGGTGGGCTTGCGGCCCCAGTATTCGATGATCATCTGGGAGGAGGTGGGGCTGCACCATGCCTCGCCGCCGTTGTCGTACTCCGGGTACTGGCCCTTGTGGATCTCCTGGGAGTAGCGGGGTACGGGCAGTTCGCGGCCCGGCTGGACGGGCTTGGAAGCCGGGACCTCGAAGCGGTCGGGGAGGGCGGAGGCCATGGCGCCCAGGCGCCAGACGGTGGGGGTCAGGGTGGTGCCGGGCCTGCGGTGGAGGGTGAGGCGGAGCTGGTAGGAGGCCAGGCGGAGGCCGCCGGCCGGGTCGTCGACGGCGAAGGTGTCGGTGGAGATGCTGCTCCTGCCGTCCTTCTGGTCGTCGACGGAGGTGCGGCGGATGTCGGCGTCGGTGTCGCCGGCGGTCCAGTGGCCCATGACGTACCAGGGGGTGCTGCCGCCGTCGGAGTACGTGCCGCGCAGTTCGACGGTGATCCAGGTGCCGGGCGGGGTGTGGGCGTTCCAGGAGGCGACGGCCTCGGTGGCCGGGACGGCGAGGGTGTGCACCGGGGAGGTCCAGGTGGCGTACTCCCAGGCTGCGGTCCTGCCGGTGTGCGGGTCCTTGTAGTCGGCGGTGCCGGCGGGGCGGGCGATGCGCACGCCGGGGCGGGCCCCGTGCTCGACGCGGGTGCCCTTGCCGGTGCCCCCGTTCCAGTCGGCCGCGGTGGTCCAGGCGCGGTAGTCCACGAGGCTCTTCGGTCGGCGCTCTTCGGCGTCCGGGGTGGTGGCGGGCGGTTCCGCCGGGTCCTCGGCGGCCTTGTGCGGTTCGTCGGCGGCCTGCGCCAGGGGGGCGGCGATGCCCGCCGCGGCGGCGAGCGCGGCGGCAAGGACGGTGCGCCGGGGCGCGGAGCTGGTCATGGTGGAGGTCCCCCAGTCGGATGCGTGCGATCGGGTGCGAGGGTCGGGCCGGGACGGCGGGCGGGCAATGGGGGCTCGCCTGCTCGAACAGAGTGGAGAGCGTGGGGCAGGATCGGCAGTGGCTCAACTATTGCCGTTCCGGACGGGCTTCGGAAGCGGCCGCGGCGCGCGTCGCGCCAGGAATATTGGAGTGGACCTCTGACATCCGGGCGGCAGGGGCCCGCGGCGTACGCTGGCGCGATGGAACGTGACCTGGCCCCGCTCGCCGCCCGACTGCGCGCCCTGCCGCCCTCCTGCGGGCCGGTGCGGCTGATCGCGGTGGACGGGCACGCGGGGTCGGGCAAGACCACCTTCGCCGGGCGGCTGGCCGCGGCGCTGGACGACGCGCCGGTGGTGCACACCGACGATCTGGCGACCCATGAGGAGCTGTTCGCCTGGGACGAGCGGTTCCGGACGCAGGTGCTGGACCCGCTGTCCCGGGCCGAGACGGCGCGGTACGGGGTGTACGACTGGGTGCGCGGGGAGTTCGCCGAGGAGCGCGCGCTGGCGCCCGCGCCGGTGGTGCTGATCGAGGGCGTCGGGGCGGGCCGGCGGGCGCTGCGGCCCTATCTGGCCTGCCTGCTGTGGATGGAACTGGCGCGCGAGCACTCATGGGAAAGGGGGCGACTCCGGGACGGACCGGACCTTTCCGCTTTCTGGAGTGGCTGGATTCCGGCGGAGCGCGCGCACTTCGCGCGCGATCCTTCGCGCCCCTACGCCGATTTCCTGGTGCACCAGGTGGAGTTGGGATACGAGGTACGTGTGGGGCCTTCTGCCGCCCGGTGATCAGCCCCGCAGTTCACGCTCCGTAGCAGACCTCGTCCGACGCCCCCGGACACGCCGACAGGGTCCCGCCGAACGCCCCAACTCGGCTTGACCTGGGGGGCGTACAGGACTTACGTTCTCAATGTGCGGTTCTACGGACCGCCCGCAGATGCGAAGCCCCCGGTTGTTCCCCCGTGATCGGGGGCTTCGTTCTGCGTTGAATCACCTCTCGCCGACGATCTGCGTCCCCTCCCCCTCACCCTGGGTCACCGCACTCTTCACGCCGTCAAGTCGCGTCAAGTCGTCCGCTCTTGCCCCGTACCGCCCTCTACGGACTGCACCGATCCCGCAGGTACGATGCGAGTCCGTGCCACCGCAGGCCATGGGACCGAAGTGCGCGACGACGTCAACTCCCGTCGCCCGCACGCCGGTTCGCACGGCGGCGGTGGGCACTCGCCCGGCGGCACACACGGGGGACGTTTTGTGGGGGGACGGATGGATTTCGCAACTCAGGGTTCGCCCGCCCCGGCCGAGCTCGCCTGGCTGCGCGCGGTCGACGCCTACACCGTGGGCGCATACCCGCAGGCGGAGGAGGAGTTCCGGGCCGCGGTACGGCTCGATCCCGCGATGGCCGACGCCTGGCTCGGGCTGCACGCGCTGCGCGCCGACACCTCCATCGCACTGCTGAGGATGCATCGGCACCGGGACCGGTTCGGCGAGATGCGCAGCCGCCACCGACGCACCCTCAACTCCTGGTACTGGCTGGGCTGGTGGGTGCAGCCGGTGCTGGAGACCCCGCGGGATCTGCTGCTCGCGCACGCCTCGCACTGGCTCGACGGCCGCCATGTCGCCGAGCTGGACCAGGCGCTGGCCGGCTGCCCGCCGGTGGACACCGATCCCCAGGTGCGCTTTCTGCACGCCTGCCGGGCCTATCTCGTCAAGGACTGGGACCAGCTCGTACGGCACACCGAGCCGCTGCTGGGCGATCCGGTGCTGGGCATCGAGGCCGGTCTCTTCGGAGGGATGGCGCGGGTGCGGCTGGAGATGTACGGGCAGGCCGAGCCGCTGCTGTCCGCCGCGCTGATGCGCTGCCGCAGCGAGCAGCCGCAGCGCAAGGAGCTGCGCTACTGGCTCGCACGGGCCCACGAGGGCACCGGCCGCAGCGCCGCGGCGCTCCCCCTCTACCGGGCGGTGCACCGCGTCGACCCGGCGTTCATGGACACCGCGGCGCGGCTCGCCGCGATCGCCGAGGTGGACGGCCTGGACGAGGGCGCCGACCTCGCGGCGGTCACCGCGTCCGGGCTCGGCCAGGAGGCCGGCGGGGATCTGGACCCGCTGGCGCCGCTCGATCCGGTCGACGGCCGGGAGCTGCTGGCGACCGGCGAGCCGGAGGGACCGGACGACGAGCTGATCGGCGGCCCGCCGGCGGGCGGCGATACGGCCGCCCGGGTCAAGGCGGCGGCGCCCGGCCCGCGCGGCGCCGAGCGCCTGCCCGCCGGGCCCGCCGACCCGGTCCTCCTGGAGAAGGCGCTGGCCGAGCTGGAGCGGATGGTCGGCATGGAGCCGGTCAAACGGCATGTGCGGGCGCTGTCGGCCCAGTTGCGGATGGCGCGGTTGCGCGCGAGCCAGGGGCTTCCGGTGCAGCCGCCGAAACGACACTTCGTCTTCTCCGGTCCGTCCGGCACCGGCAAGACCACCGTGGCCCGGATACTCGGGCGGGTCTTCTACGCGCTGGGGCTGCTCGGCGGCGACCATCTCGTGGAGGCCCAACGGGCCGATCTGGTCGGCGAGTTCCTCGGCCAGACGGCCGTCAAGGCGAATGAGCTGATCGACTCGGCGCTGGGCGGGGTGCTGTTCGTCGACGAGGCGTACAGCCTGTCCAACTCCGGCTACAGCAAGGGCGACGCGTACGGCGACGAGGCGCTGCAGGTGCTGCTCAAGCGCGCCGAGGACAACCGCGACCGGCTCGTGGTGATCCTGGCGGGCTACCCGGAGGGCATGGACCGGCTGCTGGCCGCCAACCCGGGGCTGTCCTCCCGCTTCACCAGCCGCGTCGACTTCCCGAGCTACCGGCCGCTGGAGCTGACCGCCATCGGCGAGGTGCTGGCCGCCGAGAACGGCGACCGCTGGGACGAGGAGGCCCGCGACGAGCTGTGCAGCATCAGCGGCCACGTCGTCGACCAGGGCTGGATCGACGAACTGGGCAACGGCCGCTTCCTGCGCACCCTGTACGAGAAGAGCTGCGCCTACCGCGATCTGCGGCTGTCCACGTGGCGCGGCACGCCCACCCGGGACGATCTGGCGACCCTGCGGCTGCCGGATCTGATGCAGGCGTACGGCGAGGTCCTGTCGGGGCGGGGACCGGACACACCGGGCCGGTGAGCGCCGTCGCGGCGGCCCTGCCACCGCGACGGCACCCGCTGCCGCCGGCTCAGCCGGCCAGCGCCCGGTCCTCCGCCGGCAGCGCGGCCTCCTCGCGGGGCTCGGTGACGCGGCCCTGCGCCTCGCGCGCGCCCGCCGCCTCGCCGCGCCCCCGGGACGCGGGCGCCTGGCGGTGCGACGGGTCGCGGACCTCGCCGACCAGCATCTCCAGTACGTCCTCCAGGGCGACCAGGCCGAGGACCCGGCCGGTGGGGTCGGCGACCGCCGCCAGATGGGAGGCGGCGCGGCGCATCGCCGTCAGGGCGTCGTCCAGGGGGAGCTCGGCCCGCAGCGTGGTCATCGGATGCCAGACCCGCTGGGGCACCGCGCGGTCGCGCTCCTCCAGGTCGAGGACGTCCTTGACGTGCAGATAGCCCATGTACGCACCGCCGGGCGCGCAGACCGGGAAGCGTGAGTAGCCGGTGCGCACGGTCAGCTCCTCGACCTGGCGGGGCGTCACCGTCGGATCGACCGTGACCAGGCCGGCCCGGTCGAGGAGGACGTCGGTGACGGGGCGGCTGCCCAGCTCCAGGGCGTCGGAGAGGCGCTCCTGTTCGGCCGGTTCGAGCAGGCCGGCCTGGCCGGAGTCCTCGACGAGATGGGTCAGCTGCTCGCTGGTGAAGACCGCCTCGACCTCGTCCTTCGGCTCGACGCGGAAGAGCCGCAGCACACCGTGGGCGCAGGCGCCGAGGAAGACCGTCACCGGGCGGCACAGCCGGGCGAAGGCCACCAGCCCGGGGCTGAACCACAGGGCGGTCTTCTCGGGCGCCGCCATCGCCAGGTTCTTGGGCACCATCTCGCCGATGACGAGGTGGAGGAAGACCACCAGCGCGAGGGCTATGACGTAGCCGAGCGGGTGGATCAGCGCGGCGGGGAGGTGGACCGCCTCGAAGAGCGGCTCCAGGAGGTGGGCGACGGTCGGTTCGGCGACCGCTCCGAGGGTCAGGGAGCAGACGGTGATGCCGAACTGGGCGGCGGCCATCATCTGCGGGAGGTTCTCCAGCCCGTGCAGCACCTGCCGGGCCCGTTTGGAGCCTTCGGTGGCCAGCGGTTCGATCTGGGAGCGGCGTACCGAGACCAGGGCGAACTCGGCGCCGACGAAGAAGCCGTTGGCGAGGACGAGCAGTACCGCGAAGAGCAGCTGGGCCAGGCTCATCGGGCCACCTCCGCACCGGCCGCGGCGGGCTCACGGGCGGCGGGCGGGGCGGGCGGGGCCGAAGCGGTCTGCACCAGTCTTATCCGCTCGGCGCGGTGGTGCGACACCAGCCGCACCCGCAGCCGCCAGCCGTCGAGCTCCGCGGTGTCGCCGGGGGCCGGGATCCGGCCGAGTATGTGTGCCACGAGTCCTGCCACCGTCTCGTACGGCCCTTCCGGGGCGTCCAGGCCGATCCGCCGCAGGGTGTCCACCCGGCAGCCGCCGTCGGCGTCCCAGGCGGGGCGGCCCTCCTCGGGCGGGGCCTGCCCCAGTTCGGGCAGGTCCACCCCGTCGTGCTCGTCGCGGACCTCGCCGACCAGCTCCTCGATGATGTCCTCCAGCGTGACCACGCCGGCCGTGCCGCCGTACTCGTCGACGACCACCGCTATCGGCTGTTCGCTGCGCAGCCGCTCCAGCAGCGGCTGCACCGGCAGCGTCTCGGGGACCAGCAGCGGCGGCACCGCGATCCGGCCCGCCGGTGTGCGCAGCCGGTCGTGCGCCGGGACGGCCAGTGCGTCCTTGAGGTGCACCATGCCGACGACCTCGTCGAGGCGGGTGTGGTAGACGGGGAAGCGGGACAGGCCGGTGGCGCGGGTGAGGTTGACCACGTCCTCGGCGGTCGCGGTCGCCTGCAGGGCGCTGACCCGTACGCGCGGCGTCATGACGTTCTCCGCGGTCAGATCGCCCAGCGAGAGGGTGCGCACGAAGAGGTCCGCGGTGTCCTGCTCGATGGCGCCGGCGCGGGCGGAGTGCCGGGCCAGGGAGACCAGTTCGCCGGGGGTGCGGGCGGAGGCCAGCTCGTCGGTGGGCTCCACGCCCAGGGCCCGCACGAGGCGGTTGGCGACGGTGTTCAGCAGCGTGATCACCGGACGGAAGAAGCGGGAGAAGGCCCGCTGGGGGCCGGCCACGAAGCGGGCGACCTGCAGCGGCTTGGAGACCGCCCAGTTCTTGGGCACCAGCTCGCCGATGACCATCTGGACGGCGGAGGCCAGCAGCATCCCGATGACGACGGCGATGCCGGGGACCGCGCCCGTGGGCAGGCCGAGCGCGAGCAGCGGGCCGGACAGCAGGCCGGCCAGCGCCGGCTCGGCGAGCATGCCGACCACCAAGGAGGTGATCGTGATGCCGAGTTGGGTTCCGGACAGCTGGAAGGAGAGTTCCCGCAGTGCGGAGACGACGGTGTGGGCGCGGGGGTCGCCGTCGGCCGCGGCGCGTTCGGCGTCCGCCTTCTCGACGGTGACGAGGCCGAATTCGGCGGCGACGAAGAATCCGTTGGCCAGGATCAGAACGAGGGCCGCCGCGAGCAGCAGCAGGGGGCCGGTCATGCCGCCGCCTCCGTGGTATGCGGGGGTTGGGGAGGGGCGGCGCAGGTACTACAGGACGATCCGTCCATTGCCGGAGGGAGTCACTCCTCGGGTCGCATCGGGCCCACTGGGGGGCAGGGTGCAGGGTGCACCCCGGGGAACAGAGTAAACAGCGGGACCCGGATTAGGGCAGGCTCACCCGGCCGTGTGGTCGAGCGCACCATGCTTCTCGGTGAGGTCGCGCAGCGCCCGGGCGTCCCGGATGGCCTGGTCCCTGGCGATGCCGGGCTGGATTCCCATCGCGGGCAGGCTGGTGCCGTCGGCGAGGTCGAGGTGGACCCAGGGGTCGCCCAACCGGAGGTTGACGCGGACGATCTGCGCCCAGGCCAGCTCGCGCTTGGTGGTGAGGTTGACGACCGTGACGCCCTCCTGCCGCGCGACCACCTTGGGGCGGCTGAGCAGCAGGAGGACGGCCCCCACCAGCATTCCGGTGGCCACGAAGCTGAACCGCTCGCCGCCGCTCAGCTTCGGCAGCGCCAGCGCGATGGCCGCAAGGGCGACGAACTGGGCGACGGCGACGGTGTACAGGACGATCCGGGTGCGGGTCGGCCGGAAGGTCACCGGGAGGCTGGGCAGAGGAGGCTGAGGGGCCGCGGACACGTGGTCGGTCTTCCGTCGGGGGCGGGTCGGTGCGTACGGGCGGTCAGGCCGGACCGGTCACAGCCGGCAGGCGTGGATGCCGGTGGTGAGGATGGCGCGGGCACCGAGGTCGTAGAGCTCGTCCATGATCCGCTGGGCGTCCTTGGAGGGGACCATCGAGCGGACCGCGACCCAGCCCTCGTGGTGCAGCGGGGAGACCGTCGGCGACTCCAGACCGGGCGTGAGGGCGACGGCCTTCTCGACGTGCTCGACGCGGATGTCGTAGTCCATCATCACGTAGCGGCGGGCCACCAGGACGCCCTGCATGCGGCGGAGGAACTGGCGGACCTTCGGGTCGTCGTCCGGCGCGCCGGTGCCGCGGATGACCACGGCCTCGGACTTCAGGATCGGCTCGCCGATGATCTCCAGACCGGCGTTGCGCAGGGTGGTGCCGGTCTCCACCACGTCCGCGATGATCTGGGCGACCCCGAGCTGGATGGCGGTCTCCACCGCGCCGTCGAGGTGGACGACGGAGGCGTCCACGCCGTTGTCGGCGAGGTGCTGGGTGACCAGGCCGGCGAAGGAGGTGGCGATCGTCATGCCGCCGAACTCGCTGACGTCCTTGGCGGTACCCGGGCGGGTGGCGTAGCGGAACGTCGAGCCCGCGAAGCCGAGCTGGAGGATCTCCTCGGCGTCGGCTCCGGAGTCCAGCAGCAGGTCGCGGCCGGTGATGCCGATGTCGAGCTTTCCGGAGCCGACGTAGACCGCGATGTCGCGCGGGCGCAGGAAGAAGAACTCGACCTCGTTCTCGGCGTCGACCAGGACCAGTTCCCTGCGGTCCTTGCGCTGGCGGTAGCCGGCCTCATGGAGCATCGCCGACGCAGGCTCGGACAGTGAACCCTTGTTGGGGACAGCGATGCGCAGCATGAGAGATGAGTTCCTTTGCAGCTGAAGGGTGTTGGGTGGGTGCCGGGAAGGGGGCTCAGAGGTGGGCGTAGACGTCGTCGAGGGAGATGCCCTTGGCGACCATCATGACCTGGAGGTGGTAGAGGAGCTGCGAGATCTCCTCGGCGGCCGCCTCATGGGATTCGTACTCGGCGGCCATCCAGACTTCGGCGGCCTCCTCGACGACCTTCTTGCCGATCGTATGGACACCGGCCTGCACCAGCTCGGCGGTACGGGAGGTGGCGGGGTCGCCGGTGGCGGCCTTCTGCTGGAGCTCGGCGAAGAGCTCCTCGAACGTCTTCTTGGACATGATGGCCACCACCCTACGCGGTCGGCCCCTCCGCTCAGCGCCAGGGCTCTGACACGGTGCGCAGCGTCGCGGCGGTGGCGACCGCGGCGGTGACCGCTTCGTGCCCCTTGTCCTCGGAGGAACCCTCCAGGCCCGCGCGGTCCAGCGCCTGCTGCTCGGTGTCGCAGGTCAGCACGCCGAAGCCGACGGGGACGCCGGTGTCGACCGAGACCTGGGTCAGGCCCTGGGTGACGCCCTGGCAGACGTAGTCGAAGTGCGGGGTGCCGCCCTTGATGACCACCCCGAGGGCGACCACCGCGTCATAGCCGCGGCCCGCCAGGACCTTGGCGACGACCGGCAGCTCGAAGGCGCCGGGCACCCGCAGCAGCGTGGGCTCGCTGATGCCCAGCTCGTTCAGGGCGCGCAGCGCACCGTCCACGAGGCCGTCCATCACCTGTTCGTGCCATTGCGCCGCGATGACGGCCACCCGCAGGTCGCCACAGTTCTTCACGGTCAGTTCGGGTGCGCCCTTGCCGCTCACGGTTCTCCTCGTACGGGTGGTGGTGGTCGATGGTGGTGACGTGGGTGTCGGTGGCCGCCCGGGGGCGGGGCTACTGGTTGTCGCAGGTCGTGGCGTCGGCCGGGGGCACGGCGTCGGCCGCTCCGGTGGAGCCCGCGCTCGTACCGGGGAGCCAGGGCAGGTCGTGGCCCATCCGGTCCCGCTTGGTGCGCAGATACCGCAGGTTGTGCTCGCCGGCCTGGACGGCCATCGGCTCCCGGCCGGTGACCTTCAGGCCGTGCCGCACCAGGGCCGCGGTCTTGTCGGGGTTGTTGGTCATCAGGCGCAGCGAGCGCACGCCGAGGTCCTGGAGCATCTGCGCCCCCGCGGCGTAGTCGCGGGAGTCGGCGGGCAGCCCCAGTTCGAGGTTGGCGTCCAGAGTGTCGCGGCCGCGCTCCTGGAGTTCGTAGGCGCGCAGCTTGGACAGCAGCCCGATGCCGCGTCCCTCGTGGCCGCGGAGGTAGATCACCACACCGCGGCCGGCCTCGGCGATCCGCTGCAGCGACGCCTCCAGCTGGGGGCCGCAGTCGCAGCGCAGGGAGTGGAAGACATCGCCGGTCAGGCACTCGGAGTGGACCCGGACCAGGACGTCCTCGCCGTCGCCGAGCTCGCCCGCGACCAGCGCGATGTGCTCCACTCCGTCGGCCGTGGAGCGGTATCCGTACGCGGTGAACTCGCCGTGCGCGGTGGGCAGCCGGGTGGTGGCCTCGCGGCGGACGGTCGGCTCGGACGAGCGCCGGTAGGCGATCAGGTCCTCGATGGAGATGATCGACAGGCCGTGCTTGCGGGCGAACGGCACCAGCTCGGGCAGCCGCAGCATGGTGCCGTCCTCGCCGGCGATCTCCACGATGGCGGCGGCCGGGCGCAGTCCGGCCAGCCGGGCGAGGTCGACACCGGCCTCGGTGTGGCCGTTGCGGACCAGTACGCCGCCGGGCCGGGCGCGCAGCGGGAAGATGTGGCCGGGCCGCACGAAGTCGCCGGCCACCGACTCCCCGGAGGCGAGCAGCCGCAGGGTGGTGGCGCGGTCGGCGGCGGAGATGCCGGTGGACACGCCGTGCGCGGCGGTGGCGTCGACGGAGACGGTGAAGGCGGTCCGCATCGACTCGGTGTTGTGCTCGACCATCTGCGGGAGTTCCAGCCGGTCCAGTTCCGGGCCCTCCATGGGGGCGCAGATCAGTCCGCGGCACTCGCTCATCATGAAGGCGACGATCTCGGGGGTGGCCTTCTCCGCGGCGATGACGAGGTCGCCCTCGTTCTCGCGGTTCTCGTCGTCCACGACGACGACCGGGCGGCCGGCGGCGATATCGGCGATGGCCTGCTCGACGGGGTCGAGCGCCAGGGCCTCGGCATCCTCGTCGTACCAGCTCTTGAGTGCGGTCATGCCGCTGCCCCCTTGTTCTCCCCCAGTGCCTGTACGGCCTGGGCGGTGCCCCCATCTCCGCCCACGCGGCGCAGAGGTGCGACTTTCCTTGCTGTCTGCGGCCCGGCGGCCGCGTGTGCGTCGCTCACGAGAGTGCTCCTTCCAGGACGGTGCGGTCGGCGATGCGCGAGCGCAGCCACCAGTCGCGCATTCCCCACACGACGAGGGCGAGATAGACGACGTAGACGAGGCCGGAGAAGGCCAGGCCGCTGCTGAAGGCGAGCGGGACGCCGACCAGGTCGACCAGCAGCCAGGCGCACCAGAACTCGACCAGTCCGCGGGCCTGGGCGACCATCGCGGCGAGCGTGCCGACGAAGATGTAGGCGTCCGGCCAGGGGTTCCAGGACAGCTGGGGGATCAGGGTGAAGAGCGTGCCGACGGCCGCGGTGCCCAGGGCCGTGCCGCCCAGCAGCACGGCCCGCTCGGGCCAGCTTGCGAAGCGTACGGCGATGGAGCCGTCCTGGGCCTGCCGCCGGCCGCGCTGCCACTGCCGCCAGCCCCACATCGCCACGCCGATGACGAGGAGTTGCTTGCCGACTCCGCCGCTGAGGTGGGCGGAGGCGTAGGCGGCGACGAGGATGACGCCGGAGAGGAACTGGGCGGGCCAGGTCCAGATCGAGCGCCGCCAGCCGAGCGCCAGGGCGGCCAGACCGATGGTGTTGCCGATCATGTCCGACCAGATGACGTGCTGGCCGAAGGCGGTGAAGGCCACGCCGTTCAGCGGGTCGAGGACGCTCACCGGTCCATCTCCTTGATCTCCTCGACGTCCGTCAGGTCCGCGGCCTGCGGCGTGCCCCGGGTGAGCAGCCGCTCGACGTACTTCGCCAGGACGTCGACCTCCAGGTTGACCGGGTCGCCGGGCTTCTTGATGCCCAGGGTGGTCAGGGCGAGGGTGGTGGGGATGAGGCTGATGGTGAAGTAGTCGTCGGCGGCGTCGACGACGGTGAGGCTGACGCCGTCGACGGTGATGGAGCCCTTCTCGACGACGTAGCGGGCCAGTGCGGCCGGCAGCGCGATCTTGACGATCTCCCAGTGCTCGGCGGGGGTGCGCTCGACGATGGTGCCGGTGCCGTCCACATGGCCCTGGACGAGGTGCCCGCCCAGCCGGCCGCCGAGCGCCATCGGGCGCTCCAGATTCACCCGCGAGCCGGCGCTCAGCGCGCCGAGGCTGGAGCGGCTGAGGGTCTCGGCCATCACATCGGCGGTGAATTCACCGTCGGCAGTGTCCACGACGGTCAGGCAGACGCCGTTGACGGCGATCGAGTCGCCGTGCTTGGCGTCTTCGGTGACGACGGGGCCGCGCAGTCGGAAGCGGGAGCTGTCGCCGAGGTCCTCGATGGCGACGACCTCACCCAGTTCTTCGACGATTCCGGTGAACACTTCAGTTCTCCTCGTGGAGGGTGTGGCGGATGGGTGTGGCGGTGATGCGCAGATCGGGGCCGAGCCGTTCGGTGTCGGTCACGTCGAGGCGCAACGCCTGGGCGATGGAGGTGATTCCGGCGTCACCGACGGCGGCCGGTCCGGCACCGAGCAGCACCGGCGCGAGATAGCCGACGACCTTGTCGACGGCCTGGGCGGCGAGGAAGGCCCCGGCGAGCGTGGGCCCGCCTTCGAGCAGTACGGAGCGGACATCGCGCGCGTACAGGGCCTTGAGCAGTGCGGGGACGGACAGCCCGGGGCCGTCGGCGGCGCGCGGCAGCCGGACCAGCGGGACAAGGCCGTCGAGGTGGGCGGTGTCGGCGTCCTCGGCGACCGCGATCAGGGTGGGCGCGGCGCCGTCCAGGACACGGGCGCCGGCCTTGACGGCGGTGGCGCCGGAGTCGACGACGACCCGCAGCGGCTGGCTGATCCCGTCGTCGGTCGGCCCGTCGACCCGGGCGGCGAGCTGCGGATCGTCGGCGCGGGCGGTGCCGGAGCCGACGATCACGGCGTCCGCGGCGGCCCGCAGCCGGTGCACGTCAGCGCGCGACTGGGGCGAGGAGATCCAGCGGCTGGTGCCGTCGGCGGCGGCGATCCGGCCGTCGAGGGTGGCGGCGTACTTCCACAGCACGAAGGGGCGGTGGCGCAGCACGGCGGTCAGCCATGCCTCGTTGCCGGCCGCGGCCTCGTCGGCGAGCAGTCCGCCCTCGACGTCGATGCCGGCTTCGGCCAGGGTGACGGCGCCGCCGGTGGCGGTCGGGTCGGGGTCGGAGACGGCGTAGACGACCCGGGCGATGCCGGCGTCGATCAGCGCCTGGGCACAGGGGCCGGTGCGACCGGTGTGGTTGCAGGGTTCGAGGGTGACCAGTGCGGTGCCGCCGCGCGCCCGCTCACCGGCGGCGCGCAGCGCGTGGACCTCGGCGTGCGGTCCGCCGGCCCGCTGATGCCAGCCCTCGCCGACCGTACGGCCCGCGGAGTCCAGGACGACACAGCCCACGACGGGGTTGGGGCTGGTGTGCCCGAGGCCGCGCGCGGCGAGCTCGATGGCTCGGCGCATCGCCGCGGTCTCGACGGGGGCTGCGGTGGCCACCGGGTCCTCCTGCCTCTTTCAGGCACGGACTCCGGGGCTGTCAGGACGACAGAAGCGGAAACGCGCAACGGGGACACCGAGGCCGGAAAAGAGGGCTCACCCGGGAAACGACCCGGGCGCGCCGCCGACGGCGGTGTACCGATGCTCGCCCGCCGCGCACTGCCTCCCATCCGGACTTTCACCGTCGGTGCAGGAATTTCACCTGCTCAACCGGCCGCTGGCTGCGGACGGGTCGCGGACTATAACCGCCGGTTCGGAATTACACCGACCCCGGAGTGCGCTGCTGCTCTTATGTCAGTACAGCTTCAGTCTGCCACGGCCGATCGTCGGCCATGCGAGCGAAGCCCTGTGGGCTGCCTCACAGCTCACGGCGCGTCGCAGGTGTCACGGCCGCTTCGGCTGAACCGTCATAGCGGGGACGGCACGCGCCCGTCTTCCGTACATAGGCATCCCCGCACACCCCGAGGACTGATCCCTGATGGCGACAATTCTGGTGACCGGCGGCACGGGCACGCTCGGACGGCCCCTGGTCGACCGCCTGCTCGAAGACGGTCATGACGTCCGCTCGCTGAGCCGGCGCCCGCACACCGGTACCGAACGGCCGCGCCTGCGGTCGTACGCGGTCGATCTGCAAGACGCCACCGGCCTGGCCGAGGCGCTGGCGGGCGTGGACACGGTCGTGCACTGTGCGACAACGCCGGCCGGCGGCGACGCGGAGGCCGCCGGCCATCTGCTCGATGCGGCGCGAACCGCCGGTGTGGGGCATCTGCTCTACATCTCGATCGTCGGCGTGGACCGGGTACCGCTGCGCTACTACCGCACCAAGCTCGCGGTGGAGCAGCTGATCGCGGACTCCGGCCTCGGCTGGACGGTGCTGCGGACGACGCAGTTCCACGATCTGGTGCTCCAGCTGGTCAAGGCGGGCGCCCGTTCGCCGCTGCTGCCGGTGCCTTCGGGCGTACGGGTGCAGCCGGTCGAGGTGCGCGAAGTGGCCGACCGGCTGGCCGAGTTGGCGGCCGGGGCGCCGGCCGGGCGGGTCCCGGACCTGGGCGGCCCCGAGGTACTGACGGCCCGGGATCTCGCCCGCACCACGCTGGCGGCCGGCGGGCGGCACCGGCTGCTGGTGCCGGTGCGGCTGCCGGGCGCGACCGCCGCCGCACTGCGCCGCGGTGGGAACCTCGCGCCGGAGCACGCCGAGGGGCGGCGCACCTACGCCGAGTTCCTGGCGGAGCGGGCGGGGTAGGGCCTGGGAATACCCCTCTGCCCCGCCACGTTGTGGCCCCGCAGGGGGCCCGCGCGTCCCCTACGGGATCTGTTCGCCCGCCCCCCAGGGGATGTCCCGGAACCCGAGCCCGTCACCAGGGGGCCGGTCCGCCCTGCCCCCGCCGGACCGGCGGCCCCGGCCGCCCTATCCGCCCGCCACCGGGCCGAACAGCTCGTTCTGGGCGGCGTCGCGGGCGGCGAGCACCGCGCCGAGCAGCACCGCGCGCCCGCCGACGGTCCCCGCGCGTACCTCGGTACGCAGCGGGGAGAGGCGGGCCAGGCGGTCCCCGACCCGGTCGGCGAGCGGATCGCCGCCGGCCCGGCCGATCTCGCCGCCGAGCACCACGCAGCCGGGGTCGAGCACCGCGCAGACGGCGGCCGCGCCGAGGGCGATCCGCCCGGCCAGCGCGTCGAGGAACCCGGCACCGGCCGCACCGCCGGCCACGGCGGCGCGGACCAGGGCCTCGGCGGGCGGCGAGTCCGCGAGGGGGCCGGGGTCCGCCTCCGCGTCCGCCAGGGGCCCGATGCCGTGCTCCGCCGCGAGGGCGCAGACCGCGGCGGAGCCCGCCAGGGAGTGGAAGCCGCCGTCGCAGCCGCTCGCGGAGGGCAGCGTCCGGGTGCCGGGGACGGGCAGGAAGCCGATCTCGCCGGCGCCCCCCGAGGCGCCGCGCCGCAGCGCGCCGTCCAGGACGACCGCGGCGCCGGTGCCGTGGCCCAGCCAGAGCAGCACGAAGGTGTCGCGGTCGCGGGCCGCGCCGTCGCGCCGCTCCGCGATGGCGGCGAGGTTGGCCTCGTTCTCCAGCAGGACCGGTGCCGCCGTCCGCTCGCGCAGCGCGCCGACCAGGGCGGCGTGCCAGGACGAGATCCCGTCGGTGCCGCCGAGCCGCCCGGTCGCGGGGTCGACCAGGCCGGGGGCGCCGACGGCGAGGGTGTGCGGCGCCTCGGCGCCGGCCGCGGCCAGGGCCTTGTCGACCGCGGCGAGGGCGGTGGCGACCGCCGCGTCCGGGGCGTCGTCCGGGCCGATGGGGGCGGTGCGCTCGGCGCGCACCCGGCCCAGCAGGTCGGCGACCGCGACGGTGGCGCTGTGCGTGCGCAGATCGAGGCCGACGAGATGGGCCCGGTCGGCGACGATCCCGTACAGCCGGGCGTTGGGCCCGCGCCGCTGTGCCCCGCTCTCCCCCACGACGGCGATCAGCCCGGCGGCCTGGAGGCGCTCGACGAGATCGGCCACCGTCGGCCGGGACAGACCGGTCAGCGTCTTGAGCTGACCTGCCGTCAGCGACCCCTCGGACTGCAGGAGTTGCAGCGCCAGCCGATCGTTGATCAGCCGAGCGGTGGTCGGGGAGGCGGTGCGGCCGGCGGTCGCCGCGCGCGGTGGATGCATGACGGGATCCTTTCATCCGGCCGGGACGGCACCCTTATTATCAGGCAGGGTTCCTGATAGTTTACGCCGCATGGCTGGCAACGGCGTCCCCGACGACGTCACCCCCCTCCCCCGCGACGGACTGCGCCGCGCACGCCGGGCCGTCGCCCTCGTCTTCCTCGTCCACGGCTCCGTCACCGGCAACTTCGCCACCCGCATCCCCTGGATCCAGGACCACACCGGCATCTCCCCGGGCCAGCTCGGCCTGGCCCTGGCCTTCCCGGCGATCGGCGCGTCCCTGGCGATGCCGCTGGCCGGCCGGATCAGCCACCGCTTCGGCGCCCGCGCCGCGCTGCGCGGCCTGCTCGCGCTGTGGACCCTGTCCCTGGTCCTGCCCGCCCTCTCCCCCGGCCTGTACACGCTGGGCGCGGCGCTGCTGGCGTACGGGGCGGCCTCCGGGATGTCGGACGTGGCGATGAACGCGCTGGGCGTGGAGACCGAGGACCGGCTCGGCCGGCCGATCATGTCGGGGCTGCACGGCATGTGGAGCGCCGGCGCGCTGCTCGGCTCGGCGGCCGGCACCGTCGCCGCACACGCCGGATGGGACGCCCGGCTGCACCTGGCCGGTGCCGCACTCGTACTGACCCTGCTCGGCGCGCTCGCCTGCCGGGGCGTACTGGAGCTGCGCAGCGCCCCCGAGGAGCATCCGCCGCCGCGCTTCGCGCTGCCGCCGAAATCGGCACTGGTCATCGGGGCGATCGGGTTCTGCGCGGTCTTCGCCGAGGGCGCGGCCCTGGACTGGTCGGCGGTCTACCTCCGCGACCGGCTGGGCACCGACGCGGGCCTGGCGGCCGCCTCCACCACCGCCTTCGCCTGCACCATGGCCGTGGCGCGACTGGCCGGCGACAAGGTGGTGGCCCGCTTCGGCGCGGTGCGTACGGTGCGCGCCGGCGGTGCGCTGGCGGCGGCCGGCGGGCTGCTGATCGTCACCGCGCGGCATCCGGCGACGGCCATGGTCGGCTTCGGCCTCATGGGCCTGGGCATCGCGGTCGTGGTGCCGCTGGCCTTCGCCGCGGCCGGCCGCAGCGGCCCGGCTCCCAGTCAGGCCATCGCGGGCGTCGCCACGATCACCTACACCTCCGGGCTGATCGCCCCGTCCGCCATCGGCACGATCGCCCAGGCGACCTCGCTGACGGTGTCGTTCGCGCTGGTCACCGCGTTGGCGTTCGGCCTGGTCGTGGGCGCTGGGGTGCTGCGGGTCCCGGGGCGTACGGCGAGCGGCGCCCCCGCGGCGACGGGCGAGCTGGAACGGTCATGACCCGTCGGGGGCGGCGCCCCGCGGCCTCAGGCCGCGTCCGCCTCCGCCGACCGCTCGTCCGTCTCCGGCCGGAGCAGCTCCGTCGCGATCGCCCGGGCCCGGTCCGACCACGGGGTGGGCCGCAGCGTCTGGGAGTCGACCCGGACGAGCACCCGGTGGCCCTGGGCGTAGGTCGTCGCGCCGTCGGCCGAGCAGAGCCGGAAGCCGTAGGTCAGACCGGTACGGCCGAGGCGTTCGACCCACAGGTGCGCGGCGTGGCGGCCCGGGCTGGTGATCGGCCGCTCGTAGGAGACCCGCATCTCCTTGATGACGTTGCACATGTCCCCGGCGGCCGCCCAGTCGCCGTCGAACCGGAAGCCCCGGCCGTGCCAGTACTCCGACCAGGCGCGTTCGGCCAGCAGCGGGTAGCGGGAGTTGTGGAGCATGCCGAGCGCGTCGAGGTCGTCGAAGTGGACGGTGACGGGGACCAGCTGCCCATACGGGACGGGGTCGGCGGCCGGCAGGGGTTCGACGCTCACGGGGGACTGCTCCAGGGGTTCTTCGGGGTCGGTGTGCGGAGCCATCGTAAGCGGCCGCTTAGAAAGCTTTGCCCACCGGCCCACGCTCCGTCACGGCGGCCGCGGCCCGGCCGCACCCGGCAGGCCCGCGGCCGCGTGCGGTCCCCGTACGAGGCGGCGGCCCCGCCGGTGGCCTCAGTCGGACGTACCCGCGCCGCCGTCGTAGCCGGTGGTCCCGCCGTCCAGGAGCGAACCCTGCCGCGGGGCCGCCGTCGCCCGGGAGAGCCAGCGCAGGGAGTGGTAGCCGGTGAGCACGACGAGGGTGCCGAGGGCGATGCCGCTCAGTTCGAAGTGCTCCGTGAACTTCAGCGCCACCCCGCCGATGGCGATGACGATGCCGGCCGCGGCGGGGATGAGGTTCAGCGGGACGGTGAAGTCCACCTTGTTCCGCACCCAGATCTGGGCGCCGAGCAGGCCGATCATGCCGTACAGGATGACGGTGATGCCGCCGAGCACGCCGCCGGGGATCGCGGCCACCACCGCGCCGAACTTCGGGCACAGGCCGAAGAGCACCGCGAAGCCCGCCGCCGCGGTGTAGGCCGCCGTCGAGTAGACGCGGGTCGCGGCCATCACCCCGATGTTCTCGGCGTACGTCGTGGTGGCCGGGCCGCCGACCGCCGTCGAGAGCATCGTCGCCGTGCCGTCCGCGACGATGGCCATGCCCATCTTGTCGTCGAGCGGATCGCCGGTCATCTCGCCGACGGCCTTGACGTGGCCCGCGTTCTCCGCGACCAGCGCCACCAGCACGGGCAGCGCGACCAGGATCGCGGAGGCCGAGAAGTTCGGCGCGTGGAAGGTGGGGACGCCGATCCAGTCGGCCTTGGCGACCCCGGAGAAGTCGATGCGCCAGTGGTCGGTGAGCTTGCCCGAGCCGTCGACCGAGTGGATCTTTCCCGCGGTGCGGTCCAGGACCCAGGACAGCGCATAGCCGAAGACCAGCCCCAGGAAGATCGCGATGCGCGACCAGAAGCCCCGCAGCACGACCAGCGCGAGGCCGGTGAAGAGCATCGTGGCCAGGGCCGTCCACTGGTCCTGGGGCCAGTAGGCGGAGGCGGTGACGGGGGCGAGGTTGAAGCCGATGAGCATGACGACCGCGCCGGTCACCGTGGGCGGGAGCACCGCGTGGATCACCCGGGCGCCCAGGACGTGGATGGCGATACCGCAGCCGGCCAGGCAGGCGCCCACGACGAACATCGCGCCGGTCAGGGTTCCGGCGTCGCCTCCCTGGCCCGCGATCACCGCGGACACGCCCACGAAGGACAGCGACGAACCCAGGTAGCTGGGGATGCGGCCACGGGTCATCACCAGGAACAGCACCGTCGCCACCCCGGAGGCCATCAGGGCGAGGCCGGGGTCCAGGCCCATGAGCACCGGGGCGACGAAGCATGCGCCGATCATGGAGACGACGTGCTGGGCGCCGAGGCCGATCGTCCGCCCCCAGGTCAGCCGCTCGCCGGGCCTGACCACCTCACCGGGCTGCAGATGCTTGCCATCTCCGTGCAGCTTCCACCCGAAGCCCGCCATGATCACACTCCATTGTTGCGACGCCCTGCACGTCACAGAGCCGAGGTGATTAATAGCCGAACGATTCCCGCCGAACAAAACCGCGGGCCGCCACGGCCGCGCCGCCTTATCTTCGCCCGCCTCAGCGGCCGAGTCTCCGGACGGCCTGGTAGTAGGTCCCGGGCCAGGCTGTTGCAGGAGGCCCTCCGGCCACCGGAGCAGCGTCCGCAGACCCGTTTCAGATCCGCGTAGAACGCGCTGTCCAGCCGTGGTTTGTTGGCGGTGAAGGCACCCGCCCTCTTGTAGTTGCGGTAGCCGAAGTCGTGCCGCGCACAGGAGATCTCGAAGGGAAAGCCGCAGGGGTTGTCGGGCGACTTGGAGCAGTAATCCGTGGACCAGTCGAATGCGTACGCGGACCATTTCGTCCGGTCGCCGTGGGCCGCCACCCAGCCGCCGTAACCGGCCGCGCTGGTCTGCGTCCAACTCAGCAGCACCCGGGGCTTGTCGGCGGGTACGGCCGGCGCCGGAGCGACGGCCGGCAGCGGTGCGATCAGGGCCGACAGCGCGGCGGAGAGTCTTCGGGACATACGCCGACCTCCGGAATTCTGCGCCGTGTTCACCACGGCGCATCCTGGATGCCGAAAGGGGGAGGGGTTTTTACCAAGGCGTCGCGCCCGCTTTCCCGGCTCGCCGGAAGGCCCGCCATGTGCCGGGCGGAGTCACAAGAGGGCGCGCCGGTTATTACCCCGTTTCGGGCATCGGCAACCGGGCGGTGCCGTCAGCCGTCATGCCGGTGTCACGCTGAACGGATGACGACGACTCAGGAATGCGGCGACGACCACGACCCGCCGAGGAATGCGGCCGCCACGGGCGTGGCGGAGGTGCTGGCGCGGATGCGGGAGCTGGACGCCGCGCTGCCCCCGGAGGACGGGGTGGCCGTCTTCAACGGCGTCTATCTGACCGTCACCGAAGCGGTGGCCCGGCGCCTGGCCCACGGCGGGTTCGCAGATCCCGAGGCCGCGGGCGAGCTGGATCTCCGCTTCGCGCGGCGCTACTTCGACGCGGTGGACGCCGCGGCCGCCGGGCTGCGGCCCCCGGCCTGCTGGCGGCCGCTGCTCCAGCTGCGCCGCCACCCCGGCGTGCGCCCGCTGCAGTTCGCGCTGGCCGGGATCAACGCCCACATCGGCCACGACCTGGCGCTCGCGGTGCTGGACACCTGCCGGGCGCTGGAGTGCGAACCGCAGGTGCTGGAGGGCGACTTCGACCGGGTGGGCGGGGTGCTGGCGAGTCTGGAGGAGCGGATCCGGGAGCGGCTGATGCCCGGCCCCGACGTGCTGGACGTCGCCGATCCGCTGACGCATCTGATCGGGTCGTGGAGCCTGGACAAGGCCAGGGACGGCGCCTGGGTCGCGGCCCGGGCGCTGTGGAGCGTGCGCGGACTGCCCCAGGTGGCGGCGGAGTTCACCGAGCGGCTAGACGCCGGGGTGGGCCTGGTGGGGCGGATGCTGCTGACGCCGCTGCCCGGCTGAGCCGCCCCGTCGTCCGCGCCCCGCCTTCCCCGGCACGCCCAGCCCGCTCGGCGCTCCCCGGTCCGCCACATCGACGTGTTTCAACCTTGAACCTCCCCGGGACGGCGCTACGTTGGCCGAGAACGCGCGGAGCAAGGGAACATCTGAGACGAAGGAGTGCGTACATGGGCATCCGACTCGGTCTGGGCCTTCCGCAGATGCGGCAGTACGACATCGGACCCGACGTCCCCGATGTGGCGCGGGCGGCGGAGGACATCGGATACGAGAGCCTGTGGGTCTTCGAGCGGATCCTGTTCCCCGAGCCCGCCACGCAGGGGCTGTACGGCATCCCGGGCCTGCCCTGGCCCGATCAGTACCGCTCGGTGGCCGACCCGCTGGTGACGCTCACGCTGGCCGCGGCCGCCACGGAACGGGCCCGGCTGGGCACCAGCGTCCTGATCGCTCCGCTGCATGTGCCCTTCCAGCTGGCCCGCGGCCTCGCCTCGCTGGACGCGGCGAGCGGCGGCCGGGTGGTCGCGGGCCTGGGTACCGGCTGGTCGCGGGACGAGTACGCGGCCGCCGCCGTCGCCCCGTTCGACCGGCGCGGCAAGGTGCTCGACGAGCTGATCGACGTCTGCCACGCGGTGTGGGGCCCGGACCCGGTGGCGTACGAGGGGCCGCTGACCACCATCGCGCCGTCGGTCGTCGGGCCCAAGCCGAAGCGGCCGATCCCGATCCTGCTGCCCGCCAACAGCCCGCGCGCGCTGCGCCGGCTGGTCGACCGGGCGGACGGCTGGATGCCGGTCGGCATGGGCGCGAAGAAGCTGGCCGAGCAGTGGCGGCAGGTGCAGGACCTGGCCGACGAGCGGGGGCGCGACGTGCCGGTGCGCAGCGTGCTGCGGGTGAACACCCAGCACACCCCCAAGGCGTACGACGGCCCGGACCGCAAGCCGTTCCAGGGCAGCGTCGAGCAGATCGCCGAGGATCTGGCTGCGCACGCCGCGGTGGGCGTGGCGGAGGTCCTCGTCGATCTCCAGGGCGGGGCCCGGGACGCGCAGGAGCTCAAGGACCTCGCGGCGGAGGTGTACGCGGCGGCGCGGGCGGCCGGGGTCTAGGGCCTTTCCGACCCCGACCCATCGGACAGGCCCTTAGGCCGTATCCGATGGGTCCGGGCAAGCGACGAGGGGCCCGGCGGTGTGCCGGGCCCCTCGTCCGCAGTCCTGTCGTCCGCGGTGGTCTTGTCCGCGGTCCTGCGGTGGTGCTCAGTGCTGCGGTGGTGCTCAGTCCTCCGGCAGTTCGATCGGGGCGATCTCGTCGTACAGGTCGCCCGGTCCGGGGTTGGTGGCATCGGTGCTGCCGCCGAAGTGGTGCATCACGCCCCACACCGCGTTCAGCGCGGTCTGCACCGCGCCCTCGGCCCAGCCCGCCGTCCAGGAGATGTCGTCGCCCGCGAGGAAGATCCCGCGCTTGTCCTCGGGGAGGCGGTCCTGCATGAAGTGGGTGAACAGCCGCCGCTGGTAGCGGTAGTGGCCGGGCAGGTTGGCCTTGAACGCGCCCATGAAGTAGGGCTCGTTCTCCCAGGAGACGGTGACCGGGTTGCCGATGATGTGCTTGCGGATGTCGACCTTCGGATAGATCTCCGACAGCGACTTGAGCATGACCTCCATCCGCTCGTTCGCGTCCAGCGGCAGCCACTTCAGGCTGTCGTCGCACCAGGTGTACGACAGGCAGATCACGGCGGGCTTGTCCGGGCCGTCGTCGAGGAGGTACGTACCGCGGGTCATCCGGTCGGTGAGCGTCATGCTCATCACGTCCCGGCCGGTGTCCTCATCCTTGTCCAGCCAGAACGGCCGGTCCACAGGGACGAAGAGCTTGGACGACTCCATGTAGTGGGTGCGCTCCATCGCCGTCCAGTGGTCGATGGGGAACAGCGAGTCGTCGCACGCGATCTTGCTCAGCAGCATCCAGGACTGCGCGGTGAAGACGGCCGCCTCGTAGGTGCGGATGTCGCCGTCGGCGTCGGTCACGGTGATGGCGTTGCCGGCGGTGCGGTGCAGCCGGGTCACGGCGGGACGGGGGGTGCCGTCGTGCAGCGACGACAGCGAGGTGCCGGGCGCCCAGTGCACGATCTTCGCCGGCTCGCGCTCCCACAGGCGCAGCGGCAGCTGCTGGCTGCCGCCGACGATGCCGCGGTGGTGGTCGTCGGCCTCGGTGTAGACGACCCGCAGGATCTCCAGGATGGAGTTGGGGAAGTCGGTGTCCCAGCCGCCGGTGCCGAAGCCGACCTGGCCGAAGATCTCACGGTGCCGGAAGGACTTGAACGCCTCCGAGTCGCAGAGGAACCCGTAGAAGGTCTGGTTGTCGAGCTTCTCGACGAGCCGCGCCCAGATCTCCCGGATGCGCGGCACATCGCGCTCGCGCATCGCCTGGTTCATGTCGGAGAAGTCGGCGCCCTCCTCCAGGCAGGCGTTCCACGCGTTCATCACGTCGCGGTAGACCTGCGGCAGGTCGTCGACCGTGACGGCGTAGTGCGACTCGCCCTTGAGGTCGACGACGGTGGAGGGGGTGTCCGGCGCCAGCGGGTTGGGGAACGGCGTGGTCTTGAGGTCGACCAGGTCGATGTAGTGCTGCAGCGCCGTCGAGGACGGCGGGAAGCGCATGGCGCCCATCTCGGCGGTCAGGCCCGCCCCCTCGGTGCCGGTGCCCTCGAAGCCGACGGTGCGCAGCCGGCCGCCTATCTGGTCGGCCTCGTAGACGACGGGCTTGAGGCCCATCTTCATCAGCTCGTAGGCGGTGATGATGCCGGAGAGGCCGCCGCCGATGATCGCGACCTCCTTGCCGTGCTCGACCGCGGGGATCTGGCCGAGGCCCGCGGGGTGGGCGAGGAAGTCGTCGTAGGCGTACGGGAAGTCCGGGCCGAACATGGTGATCGGCGGCTGGGCATCCGCGTGGTGGGCGGCGGTGGGCACCGTGGACGTCATCGGGCGGACTCCTCGCAGGCAGGGCAGGGTTGAGCGGGCGGGGCGGGGCGCCCGGCGCAGGCAGGGCAGCGCGGGCAGGGCGGCGCGGGCAGGGCGGCGCGGGCCGGCCCGCGGCGGACGGGGTGGGCGGGTCAGGTCACGTCAGCGGGCCGTACAGCTCGGGCCGCCGGTCGTGCAGATACGGGTTCTCCGCCCGGGACTCCTTCAGGAAGGCGGCGTCCACGTCGGCCCGCACCAGCTGCTCGCCGCGGCCGGCGCGGGTGCGTACGACACCGTCCGGGCCGGCCAGGCAGCTCAGGCCGACGAACTCGAACTCGCCCTCTTCGCCGACCCGGTTGACGTACGCGATGTACATCTGGTTCTCGAAGGCGCGGACCGGGATGACGGATTCGGCGACGAACTGGAAGGGGTGCATCTGCGCGGTGGGCACCAGCAGCAGATCGGTGCCGGCCAGCGCATGCGCCCGGACGTTCTCCGGGAACTCCACGTCGTAGCAGATCAGCACGCCGATGCGGATGCCGGACAGCTCGGCCTGGACCACCGCCCGGTCGCCGGGGGTGAACCATTCGCGCTCGAAGCAGCCGAAGAGATGGGTCTTGCGGTAGTTCGCCAGGCGCTCGCCGCCGGGGCCGATGAGCTGTGCGGAGTTGTAGACCGCGGCGCTGTCGGGGTCGTCGTGGCCGGCGCGCTCGGGGTAGCCGTAGAGCACCGCGATGCCGTGCTCGGCGGCGATCTCGCCGATGGCCCGGGCGCTGTCGCCGTCGGCGGGCTCGGCGAGGCGGTGCACATCGCCGCCGATCGAGTAACCGGTCAGGAACAGCTCGGGGCAGACCAGCAGTCCGGCGCCGGTCGAGGCCGCCGCGCGGGCCGCGTCACCGAGCACCCGCAGGTTGTGCGCGACATCGCCGGGCCGGCCCGAACTCTGGAGCAGGGCGGTGTGCAGCGACGTCATGGGACCCCTCGGCGGACGGTTCGGGCGGGACGCATTGACGGTACGGGGCGGCGACGATTCCGGACAAGGCGCCACCGTTGCGTGCCGATGGACGATTCATTGCGCGTTCAAGCGAGACCCCGGCGATTCGTTGCGCCCGGCGTTCCCGCAGGTCGGACCGGCGCACCCGGGGCGCCGTGGGACGGCGGGGGCAGGACCGAGGACCTGCCTCCCGGCGCGGTGTCGGCGCCCTTCGGGATCCTGGAGAGCGGCTGCTTCACCGTCGCGCCGCGGCGGGTGCGGCGCCGATCGCCTGCGCGGCGGCGCGGCGGGTGAGGTCGCGCAGCCAGAGGTGCCCCGCGTCGGCCTCGTGGCGCGGGTGCCAGGCCATCTCCATGGTCATTGTCGGCAGGTCGACCGGGATCGGCAGGGTGCGCAGGCCCAGGGCGCGGATCGCCGACGCCGCGGCCAGCTCGCCGGTCAGGCCGACCGCATCGCTGTCGCGGACCATCATCAGGGAGGCGGCGAAGGTGGGTACGGTGGCGATCACCTTGCGGCGCAGCCCGAGTTCGGCGAGCGCGGCGTCGACGGGGCCGGTGAGCCGGCCGCGGCGGGTGACGTTGAGGTGCGCGGCCTCGGCGTAGCGGCGGGGGGTGAGCTTGACGGTGGTCAGCGGGTGGTCGTCGCGCACCACGGCGACCGCGCGATCGGTGAACAGCTCCTCCGTACGGATCTCCGGCTCGCGGCTGTCGATGACGCCCAGCTCCAGGTCCGCGATGCCGTCGCGCAGCAGCGGCACGTCGATATAGCTCTCCCCCAGGAAGCGCAGTACGACCTGCGGGGCCTCCTCGGCGGCGAGGGCGACCAGGCGGGGGCCGAGGGCGGTGACGAAGAGGTCGTTGGCGTTGAGGGTGAAGATCCGGGCGAGCCGGGCCGGGTCGGCGGGCGCGGACGGTGCGAGCACACCGTGTGCGGCCTCCACCAGCCGGCGCACCTCGGCCCTGATCTCCAGGGCGCGCGGGGTCGGCACCATCGTGCGGCCGGCGCGGACGAGGACGGGGTCGCCGATGGTCCGGCGGATCCGGCCGAGGGCGCGGCTCATGGCGGGCCCGGAGAGCCCGAGCCGGTCGGCGGCCGAGGTCACGCTCTCCTCCTCCAGCAGGGCGTCCAGCGCCGTCAGCAGGTTGAGGTCGACGGATGCGTTTCGCGCAGTCATGGAGTCCCTACCTTGCGTGGGGGTCAACCCACGGGACTCTAGTGCCGCGCGCAGGCGCCGTGCCGGGCGTCGCGGGCCGGGCGGGGCGGGGCTTTGCGAACGGCCCTGGCCCGGCGCGCTCTGGCCCGGCGCCGCCCTAGCCCGGCGCGCCCGAGCTGTAGCGCCGCAGCAGCGGCGACAGCACCAGCACCGACTTCGTCCGCTCCACGAACGGCTCGCCCGCGATCCGCTCCAGCACCCGCTCGAAGTGGCGCATGTCGGAGGCGAAGACCTGGACGATGGCGTCCGCCTCACCGGTGACGGTGGAGGCGGACGCCACTTCCGGGTAGCGCGACAGGCCGCGGTGGATCGCCTCGGGCGAGGTGTTGCGGCGGCAGTAGATCTCGATGTAGCCCTCGGTCTCCCAGCCGAGCGCGGCCGGGTCCACCCGTACGGTGAAGCCGGTGATCGCTCCGTCGGCCCGCAGCCGGTCCACCCGGCGCTTGACGGCCGGTGCGGACAGCCCGACCTCCTGGCCGATGTCGGCATAGCTGCGGCGGGCGTCCTCGGCGAGGGCGTGGACGATGCGTTCGTCGAGATCGTTCAGTCGCACTGCGGGTGGATCACTTCTCTGATGTGGCCAATCGGGAGCGGCGCATGCCGTATCCGAAGTAGACCACAAGGCCCACGGCCATCCAGACACCGAAGACCACCCAGGTCACCGTCTCCAGGCTGTACATCATCCACAGGCACAGCAGGAAGCCGATCGCCGGGAAGAGCGGGGAGAGCGGCGTACGGAAGGACCGCGGCATGTCGGGGCTCTTCCGGCGCAGCACGATCACGGCCACGTTGACCAGCGCGAAGGCGAAGAGGGTGCCGATGCTGGTGGCGTCGGCCAGCTGGCCGAGCGGCACCGCGGCGGCGAGCACTCCGCAGAACAGCGAGACGATCACCGTGTTGGCGCGCGGCGCGCCGCTCTTGGGGTGCACCTTGGAGAAGACCTTGGGCACCAGGCCGTCGCGGGACATCGCGAAGAGGATCCGGGTCTGGCCGTAGAGCACGGTCAGCACGACGCTGGCGATGGCGACGACCGCGCCGAAGGCGAGCAGCACCGCCCACCAGCTCTGTCCGGTGACCGCCTTCATGATCCCGGCCAGTGCGGCCTCGGAGCCCTTGAACTTCTGCCACGGCATCGCGCCCACGGCGATCGCCGCGACCAGGCAGTACAGGGCGGTGACGATCACCAGCGAGAGCATGATCGCGCGCGGCAGGTCGCGCTGCGGGTTCTTGGCCTCCTCGCCGGCGGTGGAGGCGGCGTCGAAGCCGATGTAGGAGAAGAACAGGGTCGCGCCCGCGGCGCTGACGCCCGCCATGCCCATCGGCATGAAGTTCGCGTAGTTGCCCGAGTGCACGCCCTGGATGGCGACACCGCAGAACAGCAGCAGCGCGACGATCTTGACGGCCACCATGATGGTGTTGGCCCGGGCGCTCTCCTTGGCACCGCCCAGCAGGAACACCATCGCCAGCAGCACCACCAGCAGCGCCGGCAGGTTGAAGATGCCGCCGTCGCCGGGCGGCGCGGACAGCGCGTCCGGGATGGTGAAGCCGAAGAGGCCGTCGAGCAGCTCGTTGAGGTACTCGCCCCAGCCCACCGCGACGGCCGCGACCGAGACGCCGTACTCCAGGATCAGGCACCAGCCGCAGACCCAGGCGACCAGCTCGCCGAGGGTGGCGTAGGCGTAGGAGTAGGACGATCCGGAGACCGGGATGGTGCCGGCCAGCTCCGCGTACGACAGCGCCGAGAACAGCGCGGTGATGCCGGCGAGGACGAAGGAGATCACGACCGCGGGCCCGGCGTCGGGCACGGCCGTGCCGAGGACCACGAAGATTCCGGTGCCGAGCGTGGCACCGATGCTGATCATGGTCAGCTGCCATACGCCCATGGAGCGGCGGAGCGAACCGCCCTCCCCCTTGCCGCCCTCGGCGACCAGCCGCTCGACCGGCTTGCGCCGCATCAGCCGGGTGCCGAGACCTCCGGGGACGGGTGGCTGGGTGTCGCGGTCCCCTGCGGGTGGGGCTGCGCCGTGCTCCAACACTGGGGTGGCTCCTTCATCGCTGCCGGTCAAGGCGGGTTCGGAGGACGGCGACCGGCAGCGGCCAGGTTGCAGGCATGCCGAAGCCACCTGCAGCAGGAGACCGCCGAGCAGGCGGTCTCCGCCACTCCACGTACTAGCGAGGACCCTACGTTCCGCCGCTGAGCTGCCGTAATGCGGGTTCCTTGCGCAACTGCGAATGATCGTTGCGCGCCACGGTGAAGGGCGGAGGTTCGTTGCGTTTCGGGCGGCGGTCGGGCGGTCGGCGAGGTCGGTGTCCGAGGGGTGGACACCCGTGGTGCCTACACCCGGCCGAGCGGTGTCCGGATACGCGAGCGGCCCCGCACCGAAACGGTGCGGGGCCGGTGAACCGGACCGGCGGAGCCGCTGAGCGGCCCCGTGGCGGATCAGCTCCAGCTGTCGTGGAGCGGCTTGCCCTCGGCGTAGCCGGCGGCGCTCTGCACGCCGACCACGGCCTTCTCGGTGAACTCGGCCAGGGAGGCCGCGCCCGCGTAGGTGCAGGAGCTGCGGACGCCCGCGATGATCGAGTCGATCAGGTCCTCGACGCCGGGGCGCGCCTGGTCGATGAACATCCGGGACGTGGAGATGCCCTCCTCGAAGAGCCCCTTGCGGGCCCGGTCGTAGGCCGACTCCTCGCTCGTCCGCCGCTGCACCGCACGCGCGGAGGCCATGCCGAAGCTCTCCTTGTACGGGCGGCCGTCGGCGGTGTGCTGGAGGTCGCCGGGCGATTCGAGCGTGCCGGCGAACCAGGAGCCGATCATGACGTTGGAGGCGCCGGCGGCCAGCGCCATGGCGACGTCGCGGGGGTGGCGCACACCGCCGTCGGCCCAGACGTGCTTGCCGTACTTCCTGGCCTCGGCGGCGCACTCCAGCACCGCGGAGAACTGCGGCCGGCCGACACCGGTCATCATGCGGGTGGTGCACATCGCGCCCGGTCCGACACCGACCTTGATGATGTCCGCGCCGGCCTCGATCAGATCGCGGACGCCCTCGGCGGCGACGATGTTGCCCGCCACGATCGGGACCTGCGGGTCCAGCGCCCGGACGGCCTTGATCGCGCTGATCATCGACTCCTGGTGGCCGTGCGCGGTGTCCACGACGAGCGTGTCCACGCCGGCGTCCAGCAGCGCCTTGGCCTTGCCGGCCACATCGCCGTTGATGCCGACGGCGGCGGCGATCCGCAGCTTGCCGTTGGCGTCCGTGGCGGGGGTGTACAGGGTGGCGCGCAGGGCGCCCTTGCGGGTCAGGATGCCGACCAGCATGCCGTCCGCGTCGACCGCGGGCGCGAGCTTGCGGTTGGCGGCGTCGAGGCGGTTGAAGGCCTCGCGGGGGTCGATGTCGGCGTCCAGGACCAGCAGGTCCTTGGACATGACCTCGGCGACCTGGGTGAAGCGGTCCACCCCGGCCAGGTCGTGCTCGGTGACGACACCCACCGGACGGCCGCCCTCGACGACGATGCCCGCGCCGTGCGCCCGCTTGGGCAGCAGCGCCAGCGCGTCGGCGACGGTCGAGACCGGGGAGAGCACGATCGGCGTGTCCAGCACCAGGTGGCGGCGCTTGACCCAGGTGACCACGTCGGTGACGACGTCGATCGGGATGTCCTGCGGGATGACGACCAGGCCACCGCGGCGGGCGACGGTCTCGGCCATCCGGCGGCCGGCGATCGCCGTCATGTTGGCGACCACCAGCGGGATGGTCGTGCCGCTGCCGTCGGGCGAGGACAGGTCGACACCCTGGCGGGAGCCCACGGCGGAGCGGCCGGGCACCATGAACACATCGTCGTAGGTCAGGTCGTAGGGCACCGAAGAACTCTCTTCGAGCGCGCCGTTCTTCGGATTCAGGAATCGCATATGGCCAGGATACGGGCCCTGACCAGGGCTCATACGATTGTCCGAGCCGCCGCTGGGCCGTGTGTGCGATCCGCCAACGGGGCATCCGCCCCGTATCCGGGCCGCCCCTGGTCAGGCCGCTACGCCCCCTGCCGGCCCCGCCCGCGGGCCATGATCACGGCCAGTCCGGTGTCCGTGTCCCGCCAGTAGCCGACCGCGTCCGCGAGGACGGACTCCACGATGCTCCAGTCGTCGGGGGCGGCGGCCGCGTAGCCCTGCCAGTCGGTGACGACCAGCAGCCGACCGCGGTCGGCCGGGCACCACGACAGGTCGGTGAGGCAGTCGGCGAGCGCGTCCCAGTTGTGGCCGAACCACGACGGCAGCCGCAGCGCGTCGGCGCACCGCTGCAGGAAGGCGGCCTTGTCCCGGGCGCCGTCCAGCTCCAGCGACGCACCGGTCCAGCCGGCGTCCCGGGCGGCCGCCAGGGCGTCGGCCACCGGGCGCTCGGCGGGCCAGGTCAGCACCCCGGGGGGCGTACTGCCGTCGAGCACCGCCTTCAGCGGCCGCGGCACCGTGCCCGTCATCGCCGTACCGCCTTGCCGGTCATCGCAGCACCGCCTTGAAGCTTCGGTAGTGGTCGTCGGTGTAGTACGTCTCGTGGCCCCGGCCGGTGACCAGGCGGCGGGCGCCGCGGTCCGGCGAGGCGGGGGTGGGGACCGTGTACTCGTGGTAGTAGCCGCGCGCCTGACGGGGCAGCAGCCGCTCGCGGTTGCCGAAGACGGTCCCGTCCTGCCGGTAGGGGAAGGGCCCGCCGGCGTCGATGAGCCGGAGGGTGTCGCGCGCCTGGGAGGGCAGTGCGCCGACCGGGACGACCGGCATGCCACGCGCCCAGTCGGGGACGGCGGAGGTGCCCGGCGCGGGGGTGGCGACGGTGGCCGCGGCCCGCGGCGATCCGGGCGAACTCCCCTTGCCGCCACCGCCGGTGGCACATCCGGCGAGGACGAGGAGCAGACCGGCGAGCAGCGCGCCGAGGACGGCGGCGGCTCGGCGCGGGACGGAGTGGATCTCCATGGCGCCGATGCTGTCACAGGCGCGGACGAGCCGCTCGCCGATGGGCGCCTCGGGGGTGGACGGCGGCGAGCGCGTCGGGGGTGGCCGGGCTCCGCCGCCACCCGGTGGGCGTCACGCCCCGTCGGGATCCGCCCGGTCCAGCGCCGGCCGCGGCCCGGGGCCGGTCTCCAGCAGCAGGTGGTCGGCGGCGGCGGTGTCGGTGACCAGGCTCGTCACCAGCCCGGAGCGCAGCACCGCGCCGATCGCCGCGGCCTTGCGCCGGCCGCCCGCGATGGCGACGACCTCCGGGATGCGGCGCAGCCGGTCCGCCTCGACCGTGATGCACCGCTCGCCCAGGTCCCGGCCGATCCGGCGGCCCTCGGCGTCGAAGAGGTGCGCGGACATCTCGGCGGCCGCGCCCAGCGAGGCGTAGTGCTCCCGCTCCTGCTCGCTCAGCATGTCGTAGACGGTCGAGACGCCCGGCTCCCAGGAGCCGATGGAGACGCAGGCGACGGTGACCTTGTCGAAGTACTCGAAGGCGCGGGCGATGCCGGTCTGCCGGCGCAGCGCCTCGGCGGTCGCCGAGTCGGGCAGCAGCATCGGCGCGTAGATCGGGTGCGCCTCGCCTCCGGAGACGTCGGCCGCGCGGCGCACCGCCTCGACCGAGCCGCGGTCGGCGGTGCCCGCGTCGTACACCCCGGTCAACTGCACGACGGTGCACGGCGGGAGCCGGTGCAGCGCGGCCGCCATGTGAATGGTCGACCGGCCCCAGGCGAGCCCGAGCACATCGCCCTCGGTGACCAGCTCGCCCAGGAGGTCGGCCGCGACCTCACCGAGGTTCTCGGGGTCGGCGGCGTCCTCGGGCGGGGTCTGGCCGCCGAAGGCGGGGGGAGCGTCCGCGGGCGACTCGACGACCACGGCGTGCCGCAGGCCGTAGCGGGCCCGCAGGGCGTCGGAGCGCTCGGCGTCCAGTTCGGAGGGCACCCGGATCTCGATCCGTACGAGGTCGCGCTCCAGTGCCGTCTCCAGCACCCGCGCGACCTTGAAGCGGCTGACGCCGAACTCCTCCGCGATCTGGATCTTCGACTTTCCCTCAAGATAGAAACGGCGGGCCATGGCCGCAGCCTGCACCAGCTCGGCAGGGCCCATTCCGGACTGTGGGCGGCTGGCTACCACGAAATTCTCCCCTTTGGCGCATCTGATCGAGTCTTTGCTCATCCTTTCAGAAACCCGAGGCCAACGGGGACCATCGGCGCCTCGACGGTCGTGAACGCTCGATTGCGCCCCGGACAACGGGCGGCGCGGCCGGGCCACGAGGGCATCCCCGTGGCGCGCACCGTCCGGGCCGCCGGCCCCGTATCCCGAATCAGTGCGCGCAGCCCCAGCCCGCCGCCGCGGTCGCCGCCTCGGCCTTCTCCCGCAGGTCCCGCACCGCCTTGGCCGGGTCGTCCGCGCCGTAGACCGCCGAACCGGCCACGAACACGTCGGCGCCGGCCTCCGCGCAGCGCTCGATCGTCGAGGCGGAGACCCCGCCGTCCACCTGGAGCCAGAGCTGGAGCCCGTGCCGGGAGATCAGCTCACGGGTGCGGCGGATCTTCGGCAGCATGATGTCCAGGAACGCCTGGCCGCCGAAGCCCGGCTCCACGGTCATGATCAGCAGCATGTCCAGCTCGGGGAGCAGGTCCTCGTACGGCTCGATGGGCGTGGCCGGCTTGAGCGCCATCGACGCCCGCGCGCCCTTGGCCCGGATCTCCCGCGCCAGCCGCACCGGCGCGGCCGCCGCCTCCGCGTGGAAGGTCACCGACCCGGCCCCGGCCTCGATGTACTGCGGCGCCCAGCGGTCCGGGTCCTCGATCATCAGATGCAGATCGAGCGGGGTGTCCGTCGCCTTGCTCAGCGACTCGACGACCGGCACGCCGAGGGTGAGGTTCGGGACGAAGTGGTTGTCCATGACGTCGACATGCAGCCAGTCGGCGCCCTCGACGGCCTTCGCCTCCTCGGCGAGCCGGGCGAAGTCTGCGGACAGGATGCTGGGGTTGATCAAGGCCATGGGACCAGTATGGCGTCCTGGCCCGGCGGAGCCGGAGCCGGGACCGCCCAGGGCGGCCTCCTCGCCCACCGGGCCCGGCGCCGCCCGCCCCGTCCGCCGTCCGTCCCCGTCCCGCGTCCCCCTGTGGGCTTTCGTTCTTTGAGGCCCCTTCGAGCCGACTGATCTGGAGACTCTGATTCGTCTCATCCAGAGGCCAGCCCGATTCCGTCTCAGGATCTTGGCCCGTACAGACGTTAGCGGCATCAATTCGCCGTGGGCGAGCGATGATCGCGGACTTCCCGCTGCACGGGCCATTCCATCTTGTCTCAGGATCTTGTCTCAGGATCTTGGCCCTTGAGCTCTGGCCATGGACTCCTCCGCGAGTTGGCGTCCCGCCGGTAATGCTGCCGGATTGAACGCTAGGCAATGATTACGGTTCGGGGAGTCTCAGTTCGATCACTGCCGGGGCCTCTGTGACGCCTGTTGCCTTCAGGTAACCGATCGCGTACGCGCGCGGCGCCGTCATGCCGGCACTTTGTCCAGGAAACCGCGTACGTCCTGGATCCGGCCCGACTCGTCCAGCACCAGGACGTCGAATCCGATCACCAACGGCTCGGCTCCCTCCGGGCCCAGGCCCCAGCGGAAACGCACCTGACGATGGTGGGCGTCGACCTCACCGACCTGGGTGAAGACGAACCCGGGGAACTGCGCCTGGACGCCATCGACGACCGCCGCGATCCCATCGTGGCCAGAGACCTCTGCCATCGGATCGGTGTAGGTCGCCGCGGGCGACCAATGCTTGGAGAGCAAGGCCGCACGCTCGTCGCCGGTCGCGTTCCAGGTGGCCAGGTACTGCTGCACGACAGCCTTCATGATCAATATTCTCCCGTTCATTTCGCTCGGCTGATGTCCAGCATCCTGGCCCGGTCCCGGTCGGCAGAGCCATGACCTCACAAGTCATGGCCACCCGGACATGACCCCTTAGGCTCATGGGCATGAGCGTTACAGCCGAAGCCCCGCCGGTTGGTGCGCTGTTGCGGACCTGGCGTGAACGACGCCGCTTCAGCCAGCAGGAGCTGTCCAACCGATCGCGGGTCTCCACCCGGCACCTCAGCCGGGTGGAGACCGGCAAGGCACACCCGACGCCGGAGATGCTCATGCACCTCTCCGACAACCTCGACGTGCCGCTGCGGGAACGCAACCGGCTCCTGCTGGCCGCCGGCTACGCACCGCGCTATCAGGATCACCGATGGGACGACGTATCGATCGCGGTAGTGATGGATGGTCTGCGCCAGCTCCTCGACGCCCACCTGCCGTACCCCGCGCTGCTGTTGGACGATCACTGGGACATCATCGACGCCAACGCTGCCGTTGATCAGCTACTGACCGGTTGCGCGCCGGAGTTGCTGGAGCCGCCGATCAATGTGGTCCGGGTCTGCCTCCATCCGGACGGGCTGGCCCGCCGGATCGGCAATCTCGCGGAGTGGGGCAGCCACCTGCGGCAACAGGTGAGTCACCGTGCCGAGCGCACCCATGATCAGCACCACCACGAGCTTGCCGCGGAGATCGCCAGATACCTCGGCAAACCCGATGCCTCCACCCCCCTCACAGGGCCGGTGATCACCCTCGAAATCGACGTCGACGGTAACCCGCTCCGATTCTTCAGCACCTCCGCCACCCTCAGCACCGCCACCGATGCCGCCTTGGAAGGGCTGCATCTGGAGACATTCCTGCCAGCCGACGACGAGACCCGACGCCGGTTCGACAGGGGCCACGGAAAATGAGAAAGGGGCATTCATTCTGAGACAACACAACAGTTGTTGTTGTCCCCCTTCGTCCCTCAGCCCGTGCGCCGCAGCAGCGCCAGATACATCGCGTCCGTGCCGTGCAGATGGGGCCACAGCTGGACGTCCGGGCCGTCGCCGAGCGCCGGTACGCCCGGCATCAGCGGCCGGGCGTCGACCCACTCCACCTGCACCGGCGCCCCGCCGCGGCCCTTGACGACGTCGTCCACCACGGCCCGGGTCTCGGCCGGGTGCGGCGAACAGGTCGCATAGCCCACGACGCCGCCGACCCGCACCGCCGCGAGCGCCTGCCGCAGCAGCTCGCGCTGCAGCGGCGCGAAGCCGTCCAGGTCCTCCGGCCGCCGCCGCCAGCGGGCCTCCGGCCGCCGGCGCAGCGCCCCCAGGCCGGTGCACGGCACGTCCATCAGGACCCGGTCGAAGGCACCGGGCCGCCAGGCGGGGCGGGTGCCGTCGGCGGCGATCACCGTGTACGGGCCGGGGTTGCCCTCCAGCGCACGGGCCACCAGTCGCGCGCGGTGCGGCTGCTTCTCCGACGCCAGCAGGGCCGCGCCGCGCTCCGCGGCGAGGGCGGCCAGCAGCGCCGCCTTGCCGCCGGGGCCCGCACAGCCGTCGAGCCAGGCGCGGTCGGGCCCCTCGACCGGCGCGTTCGCCAGCGCCAGGGCGACCAGCTGGCTGCCCTCGTCCTGCACACCGGCGCGCCCCTCGCGCACCGGGTCGAGCGCGCCGGGCTCGCCGCCCTCCGCGAGCCGGACCGCGTAGGGCGACCAGCGCCCGGGCAGTGCGCTCTCCTCGCCGGCGGCCGCCATCAGCTCCTCGGTGGTGGCCCGGCCGGGCCGCGCCACCAGCGTGACCTCGGGGCGCTCGTTGTCCGCCTCCAGCAGGTCCTCGATACCGGCGCGGCCGCCGCCGAGGGCGTCCCACAGCGCCGAGACGATCCAGCGGGGGTGGGCGTGCACGACACCGAGATGCTCCTCGGGGTCCTCGTCGTACTCGGGGGCGACCCGCTCCAGCCAGCCGTCCAGGTCATGGGCGGCGACCTTGCGCAGCACCGCGTTGACGAACTTCGCCCGGCCGTCGCCCAGCACCACCCGCGCCAGCTCGACGGTGGCGCTGACCGCGGCATGGGTGGGGATCCGGGTGCCGAGCAGCTGATGCGCGCCGAGCGTCAGCACGTCCAGGACCGGCGGGTCCACCTCCCGCAGCGGCCGGTCCACGCACTGCGCGATGATCGCGTCGTACGTCCCCTGGCGCCGCAGCGACCCGTAGACCAGCTCCGTCGCCAGCGCCGCGTCCCGGCTGTCGAAGCCACCGCCCTCACGGGCCTTGCGCAGCAGCGGCGGCATGACGAGGTTGGCGTACGCGTCCCGCTCGTCGACGGCCCGCAACGCCTCGAACGCGAGGATCCTGACCGGGTCCTTCTTCGGGCGGCGATGGGGCTTGCTGGGGCGACGGCGAGGCTGCTCACTCACAGAAAAGGTGCTCCGGATACGGGATAAGGGGTTACGCCCACATAGGGGCCCGTCCCAGCCTACGCGGCCCGGACGACGGCAGCCTGCGGGGATGGCGGGCGACGGCTTGCGCGGATGACGGGCCGTGGCTTGCGGCGGCTGCTGCGGGTTCGCGGTGGCGGGCGCCGTCAGAACGCCTCCCCCACCCGCAGGAATACCTCCCCACCCCACCACGTTGTGGCCCGCAAGGGGCGCCCGCACCCCCTACGGGATGTGTTCGCCCGCCCCCTAAGGCCCGCCCCGCCCCGTATCCCTTAGGGCATGTCCCCCAGTCGCTCGCCCTTCTCGATGCGTACGCCGCGCGCCCAGTCCGCCGCCTTCATCGGCTTCTTGCCCTGCGGCTGGACCCAGACCAGTTCGATGGGGTGGCTGCCGGTGCCGGCGTACACGGCCTTCTTCGTGACGGCCAGTTCGCCGGGCGCGAGGCCGGGTTCGCCGTGCCCGGCGCCGGAGGCGGCCGACATCAGCTTGAGGCGCTCGCCGCGGAAGACCGTCCAGGCCCCGGGCGCGGGCGCACAGCCGCGGATCACCCGGTCGACGCGGAGCGCCGGCGTCGTCCAGTCCACCTTGGCGTCCTCGACCTCGATCTTCGGCGCGAGCGTGATCCCCTCGGCCGGCTGCGGTACGGCCTGGAGCGAGCCGTCCTCGATGCCGTCCATCGTCGCGACGAGCAGTCCGGCACCGGCGAACGCCAGCCGGGTGAGCAGATCGCCGCTGGTGTCCGTCGAACGGACCTCCTCGGTCAACACCCCGTAGACCGGGCCGGAGTCCAGCCCCTCCTCGATCAGGAAGGTCGAGGCACCGGTCACCTCGTCGCCCGCGAGCACCGCGTGCTGGACGGGCGCCGCGCCCCGCCACGCGGGCAGCAGCGAGAAGTGCAGATTGACCCACCCCTGGGCGGGGATGTCCAGTGCGACCTTCGGCAGCAGCGCACCGTAGGCGACCACCGGGCAGCAGTCCGGCGCGATCTCCCGCAGCCGGGCCAGGAAGTCCTCGTCGCGCGGCTTGAGGGGCTTGAGGACCTCGATGCCGGCCTCCTGCGCGCGCTGTGCGACGGGGCTGGCGACCAGCCTGCGTCCACGGCCGGCTGGCGCGTCGGGCCTGGTCACGACGGCCACGACGTCATGCCGGTCCGAGGCGATCAGGGCATCGAGGGCGGGTACGGCGACCTCGGGGGTACCGGCGAAGACAAGCCTCATAGGTGGCGATCTACCTCTCACACGCAGCGGAACGACACACCAGTCTATGGGGCTTGGCCCCGGTCACAGCGGTGGATACAGGGGGCGTACGACATTTCCCGCGCCTCGCACGCAAGCTCGTACGCCCCCATACCGTGACCAGAGCCGCTGCTGTCGCGTTGGTCAAACAGCATTGACCCAGAGCGGGCCGCCTCGGCGGCCCGATCGCATTAACCCCTTCCTTTTCCACGCCGGTTCGAGAGGCTTGCTCATGGCCGACCACGCAACCCACGACGCCCAGGCGCGCGCCAGCCTGCATCTCCTGGTGCGGGACATCGAGCGGGTCCGCCGGCAGGTGGACGCACTGCGCACGCTGACCGCTCAGCTCGGCAACGTCTACCGGCCGCGGCGGACCGGACCCTCCGCGGGCTTCGTCGTCTACGGACGCGCGCCCGCGCCGACCGTGCGGCTCGCCCAGGAGTTGCGGGACAGCGTCGAGACACTTGTCACGGCCGCGGTCGACTTCGACCGTTCGCTGGGCTTCTCGTGGGACGCGGTGGGCTCGGCGCTCGGCGTCACCAAGCAGGCCGTGCACCGCCGTTACGGCGCCCGCAGGGCCGCCGCCGCCCAGCCCGCGGCCGACAGCGGCGGCGAGCCGGCGGTGCGTTCGCCCGAGTCCTCCCCGACCCGCGCGGTGACCATGGCCACCGGGCTGCCGAGCACGCCGTCCGTGCCCGGCTCCCGCTCACTGCCCGCCCAGCCCTCCGGTCCCGCCGCCCGCGACGAGGCGACCCGCCCGGGCGCCTTCCCCGGCCCCCGCAACGGCTGACCCCGCTTCACCGGCCACACCGGGCGCGGTCCTTCGCACGCTCGCCAACGCTCCGGGACCGAGCGCCGGCTACGGTCCCGGGGCGGCGCCATTTCTACGGGGCCCTCCGCGGTGCTACGTCCGTGCTACGTCCGTTGCGCCATGTTTTTTGTGCTCCCTGTCCGCGGCGCGAGAGCGGCGCCCGGTACGGAGCGGGCGGCCTCCGGCAGCTGCGAGGAGCAGGTGGTCCCGCCCCCGGCCGGCCCCGCTCACCCCAGGTCCGGCGGGTCGATCCGTACCCGTACCGCCTCTCCCTCCCGCTTGACCAGCCGGGCCGCCCGGGCCGCCTTGAGCGCCGCGGCCAGCGCCGTCCCCTGGCCGGGACGGACCCGTACGAGCGCACGCTCCCACTCCTCACCGGCGGGCGGGTCGCCCGGCCGGCGCGGCCGCCCGGGCTCGGGCACCGGTAGCGGCACCGGCCCCAACACCTCGGCGCCCGCGGGGAGTTCGGCGGCCCTCAGCAGTTCGACGACATCCTCGGCGCGGCCGGTCACCGAGGCCATCCGGGACACCGGGGGGAACCCCAGCTCGGCCCGCTCGGCCAGCTCGCGGACCGCATGGCCGACCGGATCCCAGCGCACCAGCGCCTGAACGGGGCGCAGCGTGGGCTCCGCGATCACCGCGACCGTGCCGCCCTCGGCCTGGCCGCGGACCAGCGCGGCGGCGCCGAGCCAGCGGCGCAGCGCCTCCTCCCCGGCCCGCAGATCCGGGCGCCCGAGCAGCGCCCAGCCGTCCAGCAGCAGTGCGGCCGCATAGCCGTCGCCCTCGGCCACCGGCTCCGCGCCCGGTGTGCTCACCACGAGCGCGGGCGCTTCGGGGACCGAGGCCAGCACGTGGTCGCGCCCGGACGTCCGCACCGGGACCGCCGGAAAGGCCCGTCCCAGCTCCTCCGCCGTCCGCCGCGCCCCCACGATCTGGGCCCGCAACCGGGCGCCACCGCACTCGGCGCAGTGCCAGTCCGGCTCCGGACGTCCGCACCATGCGCAGCCCAGCTCCCCCGCGGCCTGCGCCTCCAGCGGGCCGGCACAGGCCCGGCACCGCGCCGGGGTGCGGCAGCGTTCGCATGCCAGCCGTGGCGCATATCCGCGGCGCGGCACCTGCACCAGCACCGGCCCGCGCTGGAGCCCTTCCCGCACCACCTGCCAGGCCATCGTCGGCAGCCGGGCCGCCCGCGCCGCGGCATCGCGCGCCTCGTCGCCGTCCCCGACCGTACGCACCCGGGGCGCCGCGGTCCGCACCTGCTCGCGCTCCGCCGCCAGCGGCCGCGCCCAGCCGGTCTCGACCAGCTGCGCCGCCTCGACCGTGCAGCTCAGCCCGCCCAGCAGGAAGCCCGCCCGCTCGCTCACCGACCGCTGGATGAGCACCTCGCGGGCATGCGGCTGCGGCGCATGGGGATCGCTGTGGCTGGCGTCCCCGTCGTCCCACAGCGCCACCAGCCCCAGATCGGCGACCGGCGCGAACATCGCCGCCCGGGTCCCGACGACGGCGCGCACCGAGCCCCGGCTGACCGCGAGCCAGCGCCGATACCGCTCCTCGGGCCCCGCGTCGGCGGTCAGCAGGACGTGCCGCCCCGCCCCGATCAGCTCACCGAGCGCCGCGTCCACCCGGGCCGCGGCCCGCCCGTCCGGCACCACCACCAGGGCCCCGCGGCCGCCGGCCAGCGCCGCGGCCACCGCCCGCGCCAGCTCCTGCGGCCAGGTCGCCCCCGGCAGCGCCGTCCACACCGCGCGCGGCGCGTCCCCGCGCGCGAGGGCCGCCAGGAAGCCGGGCCCGGCCGCATACCGCTCCCAACTCCCGGGATCGGGCGGCGTGTTGGGCGGCAGTGGCTCGGGCGACGGCTTGGCCTCCGCGCGCGCCCGCCTGGGCGGCACCGCCAGCTGCACCACATCGGCCAGCGTCCCCGCATACCGGTCCGCCACGGCCCGGCACAGCGCCAGCAGCCGCGGGCTCAGCACCCGCTCCGGCGACAGCACCTGGGCGATCGGCGCGAGCACCCCCCGATACTCGCTCTGCGCCACCCGCTCCACGATGAACCCGCTGACGAGCTTGCCGCCCTCCCGGCGGCCCCCCTTCTCCCCCGCCCCGAACCGCACCCGCACCCGCACGCCGGGCTGCGCCTCGGCGTCCATCGCCGCCGGCACGGCATAGTCGAAGTAGCGGTCGAGGTGCACCAGCCCCTTGTCGACCAGCACCCGGGCCACCGGCAGCTCCGCGGCCAGCTCGGCCCCCCGCCACGTCCGCGGCTTGGCCCGCTCGGCCTTGGTCTCCCGCACGGCCTCCCGGATCAGCGCCAGCTGCTCCCCCACTTCCGACGCCCCCTCCTCCGCTCGCCCGTTCTGCCTGCTCACAGCTTCAGTCTTAGCAGACCGCACTGACAGCCAGCGGCGGCGAGCAGCCGCACAGCGGACAGCGCACGGCCCCGGGCCGCTGAGCGGTCCGGGGCCGTGCGCTGCGTCGGCGAAGGGGCTTCTTACAGCCCGGCGGCCTTCTGCAGGGCCTCCACGCGGTCCGTGCGCTCCCAGGTGAAGTCCTCCAGCTCACGGCCGAAGTGGCCGTAGGCGGCGGTCTGGGAGTAGATCGGGCGCAGCAGGTCGAGGTCCCGGATGATCGCGGCCGGGCGGAGGTCGAAGACCTCGGCGATGGCCTGCTCGATCTTGTCGGTGTCGACCGTGGCGGTGCCGAAGGTCTCGACGAAGAGGCCGACCGGCTCGGCCTTGCCGATGGCGTAGGCGACCTGGACCTCGCAGCGGGCCGCGAGGCCGGCCGCGACGACGTTCTTGGCGACCCAGCGCATGGCGTAGGCGGCCGAGCGGTCGACCTTGGACGGGTCCTTGCCGGAGAAGGCACCGCCGCCGTGGCGGGCCATACCGCCGTAGGTGTCGATGATGATCTTGCGGCCGGTCAGGCCCGCGTCACCCATCGGGCCGCCGATCTCGAAGCGGCCGGTCGGGTTGACCAGGAGGCGGTAGCCGTCGGTGTCCAGCTTGATGCCGTCCTCGACGAGCTGGTTGAGGACGTGCTCGACGACGAACTCGCGGATGTCGGGTGCGAGCAGCGAGTCGAGGTCGATGTCGCTGGCGTGCTGCGAGGAGACCACGACGGTGTCGAGGCGGACGGCCTTGTTGCCGTCGTACTCGATGGTGACCTGGGTCTTGCCGTCGGGGCGCAGGTAGGGGATGGTCCCGTTCTTGCGCACCTCGGACAGGCGGCGGGAGAGCCGGTGCGCCAGGTTGATCGGGAGCGGCATCAGCTCGGGCGTCTCGTCGCAGGCGTAGCCGAACATCAGGCCCTGGTCGCCCGCGCCCTGCCGGTCCAGCTCGTCGTCATCGCCCTCGACGCGGTTCTCGTACGCGGTGTCGACACCCTGGGCGATGTCCGGGGACTGCGCGCCGATGGAGACCGAGACGCCGCAGGAGGCGCCGTCGAAGCCCTTCTTGGACGAGTCGTAACCGATGTCCAGGATCTTGTTGCGGACGAGGTTGGGGATGTCGGCGTACGCCTTGGTCGTCACCTCGCCGGCCACATGGACCAGGCCGGTGGTGATCAGCGTCTCGACGGCGACCCGGGAGGTCGGGTCCTCCTTGAGGAGGGCGTCGAGGATGGTGTCGCTGATCTGGTCAGCGATCTTGTCGGGGTGGCCCTCGGTCACGGACTCCGAGGTGAACAGGCGGCGGGACACATCGCTCCCTGGGGTTGCAGCGGCTGCTGGCTGATCATTGGCGGAAGGGCCGAGAGCTGCGCTCGGCCCGATCCACTCGCCAGTTTATCGGTCGTATGTGGCGTTCGGGCACGCGGTCTCGATTTATGGACCCCTCGTGACCTGCAACACCACGCCTCACGGTAGGACGATCACCTTGAGTATGGGTCGGGTCAAGGGGACACGCCGGTTTTCGTGGGGCTATTGGGGTGACCGATAGGCGAGATTCGGCCGTCCGGCCAGGAGCAGGCCCGGAACCTAGGCCAGGCGCGGGGCCACCAGGTCCCAGACGGTGTCTGCCAGGGCTTCCTTGGGGCCGTACGGGACCGGGGTCTCGGTGCCGTCGGCAGCCAGGATCACCGCCTCGTTCTCGGCCGAGCCGAAGGTCTTGTGCTCGCCGACCTCATTGACGACCAGCAGGTCACAGCCCTTGCGGGCGAGCTTGGCGCGGCCGTTGGCCAGCACATCGTCGGTCTCCGCGGCGAAGCCCACGACGATCTGCCCGGGGCGGGCGCGGTCGGCGGAGAGCTCGGCGAGGATGTCCGGATTCCGGACCAGGGTGACTGGTTCCGGCTCCTGGCCCTCGACCTTCTTGATCTTGCCGGTGGTGTAGACGGCGGGACGGAAATCGGCGACGGCCGCGGCCATGACGACCGCGTCGGCGTCCGCCGCGGCCTTCAGGACGGCCTCCCGGAGCTGGCGGGCGGTGCCTATGCGCAGTACGTCCACCCCGGCGGGGTCGGGCAGCTCGGTGTTGCCCGCGACGAGCGTGACCCGGGCGCCGCGGGCGGCCGCGGTCGCGGCGAGCGCGTAGCCCTGCTTGCCGGAGGAGCGGTTGCCCAGATAGCGGACGGGGTCCAGCGGCTCACGGGTGCCGCCGGCGGTGACGACCACATGGCGGCCCGCGAGGTCCGGCGCCGAGGCGCCCTGTGCGCCGCGGGCCAGGACCCGGCGGCAGAGTTCGAAGATCTCGACCGGGTCGGGGAAGCGGCCCTTGCCGGTGTCGATGCCGGTCAGCCGGCCGACGGCGGGCTCGATGACGATCGCGCCGCGGCGGCGGAGCGTGGCGACGTTCTCCTGCGTGGCGGGGTTCTCCCACATCTCGGTGTGCATCGCGGGGGCGAAGACCACCGGGCAGCGGGCGGTGAGGAGCGTGTTCGTCAGCAGGTCGTCGGCGAGGCCGTGGGCGGCCTTGGCGAGCATGTCGGCCGTACAGGGCGCGACCACGACGAGGTCGGCGGCCTGGCCGATGCGGACGTGCGGCACCTCGTGGACGGACTCCCAGACCTCGGTGGTGGCCGGGTTGCCGGACAGCGCCGACCAGGTGGCCTCACCGACGAAGTGCAGCGCCGAGGCGGTGGGCACCACCCGTACGTCGTGCCCGGACTCGGCGAGCCGCCGCAGCAGCTCGCACGCCTTGTACGCGGCGATGCCGCCGCTGACACCCAGGACGACCCTGGGCCGCTCCCGCTCCCGCTTGTCCATCGCTTCGCCGCTCCCCGAGCTGAAGGTCCGTAGGTCCGTACGCCCCTATGACACACCAAAGGCCCGGCGGTCGCTCCCCCGGCTCAGACGCCGGGCGGTGCCCCTTGCCGGGCCCTTGGTGACGTAACGCTGCTTACTGCGCGGGGCCCTCGATGGCCTCGGAGGTCAGCAGACCCGCGTTGATCTCGCGGAGCGCGATCGAGAGGGGCTTCTCGTGGACGTGCGTGTCGACCAGCGGGCCGACGTACTCAAGCAGGCCCTCGCCGAGCTGGGAGTAGTACGCGTTGATCTGGCGCGCGCGCTTGGCGGCGTAGATCACGAGGCTGTACTTCGAGTCGGTGGCCTCGAGAAGCTCATCAATGGGCGGGTTGATGATGCCCTCGGGTGCGGTGATGGAAGAGGACACTCTCTACCTTCCGAAAGGGGATGAAGCCTGGGTGTCACACGCCTTTGTGCCCTGGGGCACGGCGCAAAATCTCGGTCGGTCCGGGGGCCGGTGCAGCTCCGCGGCGTCAGCCGCCGGTGTTCGGCTCCTCGGATCGATGCAGCATCAAGGCTAGCAGCTCACGGCTGACGTCCTCGACGGAGGTGTTGACGAGCGTCGCGTCGAACTCCTTCTCCGCGGCCAGCTCGACCCTGGCGACCTCCAGCCGGCGCTCGATGACCTCGGGCGCCTCGGTGCCGCGGCCGGTGAGCCGGCGGACCAGCTCGTCCCAGCTCGGCGGGGCCAGGAAGACCAGGTGGGCCTCCGCCATGGACTCGCGGACCTGGCGGGCGCCCTGCAGGTCGATCTCCAGCAGGACCGGCTCGCCGGACTCCAGACGGTCCAGCACCGCCTTGCGCGGGGTGCCGTAGCGGTTGCCCGCGAACTCGGCCCATTCGAGCAGCTCGCCGTTGGCGACCAGCTTGTCGAATTCCTCGTCGTCGACGAAGAAGTACTGGACACCGTGCCGCTCCCCGGGCCGCGGCTTGCGGGTGGTGGCCGAGACCGAGAGCCAGACCTCGGGGTGGACCTTGCGCATATGCGCGACGACCGTGCTCTTGCCGACCCCGGAGGGGCCGGAGAGCACGGTCAGTCGCGGTTGTCTGGCCGGGGGCGCGGGGGTCGTCCCCCCGGAGACTGCAGAACTCATGCAGCGATTATTCCAGCTTCCCGGTGATGCCGGAAAATTCAGGAAGCGGTGCTGCCGAACTCGCGCTCCAGCGACGCGATCTGGTTGGAGCCAAGACCCCGGACACGGCGGCTCTCGGAGATCCCGAGTCGCTCCATGATCTGCTTGGCGCGGACCTTGCCGACGCCCGGCAGGGACTCAAGCAGGGCGGAGACCTTCATCTTGCCGATGACGTCGTTCTCCTGGCCCTGCTTGATGACCTCGTGGAGGGATGCACCGGAGTGCTTGAGCCGATTCTTGACCTCGGCGCGCTCCCGGCGAGCCGCGGCGGCCTTCTCGAGCGCGGCTGCGCGCTGTTCAGGGGTAAGGGGCGGAAGAGCCACGCCTACGTCACCTCGGATGTCGAACTGTCGGATACGGACCGGTGTGGAACCTAGTCGCCCCACAACTGCGGAGCAACGAGCAACGCGCTTACGTGCAGTGCTCTCGACGGAGACTAGCGGCCGATCGCGTCAGAGTCAGCGAGAACAGACGAAAAGTCCTGGTCAGACTCTGCTGACCAGGACAATTCGGGACCAAAGTCCCCGCTGGAAGCTCCCTAACCGAGCGCGCTGCGCACTTCGCCGGCGAATCGGTCCGCCGCCGCGCGCAGCGCCGCGACGTCCGGGCCGTGCCGCAGCACCCCCCGGCTGACGCTCGGGACGACATTGCGCACCGCCTCGCCGAAGACGGTCGGGAGGTCGGCGGGGGTGGCACCCTGCGCGCCGATGCCCGGAGCCAGCAGCGGGCCGTTGATCGCCAGATCGAACGAGGAGAGATCGCCGAGCGTGGCGCCGACCACCGCGCCGAAGGAGCCCATCGGCTCGGCGCCGGCGTTCTCGGCGGCGAGGTGGCCGAGCATGGTCGCGGCGATCGTGCGGCCGTCCTCGCGCACCGCCCGCTGGACCTCGGCGCCCTCCGGGTTGGAGGTGAGGGCGAGGACGAAGAGCCCGCAGCCGTTCTCCCGCGCCAGATCGACGGCCGGCCGCAGCGAGCCGTAACCGAGGTACGGGGAGACCGTCAGGGCGTCCGAGAACAGCGGCGAGTCGGCGCGCAGGAAGGTCTCGGCGTACGCCGCCATGGTCGAGCCGATGTCGCCGCGCTTGGCGTCCATCAGGACCAGGGCGCCGCGCTCGCGCGCCTCGACGACGGCGGTCTCCAGCACGGCGAGGCCGCGCGAGCCGAAGCGCTCGAAGAACGCCGCCTGCGGCTTGAAGACCGCGACCTGCTCGCCGAGCGCCTCGACGACGGTGCGGGTGAAGCGGGCCAGGCCCGCGACATCGTCGTTCAGGCCCCAGTCGGCCAGCAGGGAGGCGTGCGGGTCGATGCCGACGCACAGCGGGCCGCGCTCGTCCATGGCGCGGCGCAGGCGCGCGCCGAAGGGCTGCTGGATCATGAGGACGAGGTCACCTTCTTGTGCTCGGCGCCGACCGCGTCGGCGAGGGTGGCGTACGGGCTGTTGCGCAGCCGCGCGGCGAGCCCCTTGTGGATCGCGCGGCACCAGAACGGGCCCTGGTAGATGAACGCGCTGTAGCCCTGGATCAGGGTGGCGCCGGCCAGGATGCGCTGCCAGGCGTCCTCGGCGGTCTCGATGCCGCCGACGCCGATCAGGGTGACCCGGTCGCCGACGCGGGCGTAGAGGCGGCGCAGCACCTCCAGGGAGCGCTCCTTGACGGGCGCGCCGGACAGGCCGCCGGTCTCGGCGATCACCTTGGGGTCGGAGGTCAGACCGAGGCCCTCGCGGGCGATGGTGGTGTTGGTGGCGATGATCCCGTCCAGGCCCAGTTCGACGGCGAGGTCGGCGACCGCGTCGATGTCGGCGTCGGCGAGGTCCGGGGCGATCTTGACCAGCAGCGGGACCCGGCGGTCGGTGACCGTGCGGTCGGCGGCCTCGCGGACGGCGGTCAGCAGCGGGCGCAGGTGCTCGACGGCCTGGAGGTTGCGCAGTCCCGGGGTGTTCGGGGAGGAGACGTTGACGACCAGGTAGTCGGCGTGCGGGGCGAGCCGCTCGGTGGAGGTGACGTAGTCGCCGATCGCCTCGGACTCCGGGACGATCTTGGTCTTGCCGATGTTGACGCCGAGGGTCGTCGGGAAGACCGGGTTGCGGGCCGCCAGCCGCGCCGCGACGGACGCGGAGCCGTCGTTGTTGAAGCCCATGCGGTTGATCAGCGCGCGGTCCGGCACGAGCCGGAAGAGGCGCTTCTTGGGGTTGCCGGGCTGCGGCTGGGCGGTGACGGTGCCGATCTCGACGTGGTCGAAGCCGAGCATGGCCATGCCGTCGATGGCGACGGCGTTCTTGTCGAAGCCGGCGGCCAGGCCGAAGGGGCCGTGCATCCGGCGGCCCAGGGCCTCGGTGCGCAGCTCCTTGTAGCGGGGCGCCAGGGCGGCGGCGAGGAAGGTGCGCAGCACGGGGGTGCGCGCGGCGCACCGGATCCAGCGGAAGGCCAGGTGGTGGGCCTGCTCGGGGTCCATGCGCTGGAAGATCAGTCGGAAGAAGAGGCGGTACATCGTTCGGCGGGCCTTTTCGCGGTGAGGGACGGGCGGGGGGCTCATGACGAGGGGGACACCGCTTCGGTGTCCCCCTCGTGGGCCCTACTCCTCGCGGGCCGCGATGAGATGTTCGGCGTGTTCCTGGAGGGAGCGCACGCCCACATCGCCGCGGGCCATCGCTTCGATGCCCTGTACGGCGGCGGCGAGCGCCTGGACCGTGGTCAGGCAGGGGACGCCGCGGGCGACGGAGGCGGTACGGATGTCGTAGCCGTCGAGCCGGCCGCCGGTGCCGTAGGGGGTGTTGACGATCAGGTCGACCTGGCCGTCGTGGATCAGCTGGACGATGGTCTTCTCGCCGTTGGGGCCCTCGCCCTCGGACTGCTTGCGCACCACGGTGGCGTTGATGCCGTTGCGGCGCAGCACCTCGGCGGTGCCGGAGGTGGCGAGCAGCTCGAAGCCGTGCGCGACCAGCTCACGGGCCGGGAAGATCATCGAGCGCTTGTCGCGGTTGGCGACGGACACGAAGGCGCGGCCCTTGGTGGGCAGCGCCCCGTAGGCGGCGGTCTGGGACTTGGCGTACGCCGTGCCGAAGACCGAGTCGATGCCCATGACCTCGCCGGTGGAGCGCATCTCGGGGCCGAGGACGGTGTCCACACCGCGGCCCGAGGCGTCGCGGAACCGCGACCAGGGCATGACGGCTTCCTTGACCGAGATCGGCGCGTCGAGCGGCAGGGTGCCGCCGTCGCCGCTCTTGGGCAGCATGCCCTCGGCGCGCAGTTCGGCGATGGTGGCGCCGAGCGAGATCCGGGCGGCGGCCTTGGCCAGCGGTACCGCGGTGGCCTTCGAGGTGAAGGGCACGGTGCGCGAGGCGCGCGGGTTGGCCTCCAGGACGTACAGGATGTCGCCGGCCATCGCGAACTGGATGTTGATCAGGCCGCGGACGCCCACGCCCTTGGCAATCGCCTCCGTCGAGGCCCGCAGCCGCTTGATGTCGAAGCCGCCGAGGGTGATCGGGGGCAGCGCGCAGGCGGAGTCGCCGGAGTGGATGCCGGCCTCCTCGATGTGCTCCATGACGCCGCCGAGGTAGAGCTCGTGGCCGTCGTAGAGCGCGTCGACGTCGATCTCTATGGCGTCGTCGAGGAACCGGTCGATGAGGACCGGGTGCTCGGAGATCAGCCCCGCGTGCCGCTCCAGGTACTCGCCGAGGGACGGCTCGTCGTAGACGATCTCCATGCCGCGGCCGCCGAGCACGTAGGACGGGCGGACCATGACCGGGTAGCCGATCTCGGTGGCGATCTTCTTGGCCTCCTCGAAGGAGAAGGCGGTGCCGTACTTGGGCGCGGGCAGCCCGGCCTCGGTCAGCACCCGGCCGAAGGCGCCGCGCTCCTCGGCGAGGTCGATCGCCTCGGGCGAGGTGCCGACGATCGGCACGCCGTTGTCCTTGAGCGCCTGCGCCAGGCCCAGCGGGGTCTGGCCGCCGAGCTGGACGACGACGCCGGCGACCGGGCCCGCCTGGGTCTCGGCGTGCACGATCTCCAGGACGTCCTCAAGCGTCAGCGGCTCGAAGTACAGGCGGTCGGAGGTGTCGTAGTCCGTCGAGACGGTCTCCGGGTTGCAGTTGACCATCACGGTCTCGTAGCCGGCGTCGCTGAGCGCGAAGGAGGCGTGGACGCAGGAGTAGTCGAACTCGATGCCCTGGCCGATGCGGTTGGGGCCGGAGCCGAGGATGATCACGGCCGGCTTCTCGCGCGGGGCGACCTCGGTCTCCTCGTCGTAGGACGAGTAGAAGTACGGGGTCTTCGCGGCGAACTCGGCGGCGCAGGTGTCGACGGTCTTGTAGACGGGGCGGACGCCGAGGGCGTGCCGGACCTCGCGCACGACGTCCTCGCGCAGCCCGCGGATCGCCGCGATCTGGGCGTCGGAGAAGCCGTGGCGCTTTGCGTCCGCAAGGATCTCCGGTTCGAGCTTGCCGGCGCCGGCGATCTCGTCGGCGATCTCCTTGATCAGGAAGAGCTGGTCGACGAACCAGGGGTCGATCTTCGTGGCGTCGAAGACCTCCTGCGGGGTGGCACCGGCCCGGATCGCGGCCATGACGGTGTTGATCCGGCCGTCGGTCGGGACCTGGGCGAGCTCCAGCAGCTCCGCCTTCGCGCCCGGGGCGGACACGAAGTCGAACTGGCTGCCCTTCTTCTCCAGGGAGCGCAGCGCCTTCTGCAGCGCCTCGGGGAAGTTGCGGCCGATCGCCATCGCCTCGCCGACCGACTTCATGGTCGTGGTCAGCGTGGCGTCGGCGGCCGGGAACTTCTCGAAGGCGAAGCGCGGCACCTTGACGACGACGTAGTCGAGCGTCGGCTCGAAGGACGCCGGGGTCTTCTCGGTGATGTCGTTGGGGATCTCGTCGAGGGTGTAGCCGACGGCGAGCCGGGCGGCGATCTTCGCGATCGGGAAGCCGGTGGCCTTGGAGGCCAGCGCCGAGGAGCGCGAGACCCGCGGGTTCATCTCGATGACGATGACCCGGCCGTCCTCGGGGTTGACCGCGAACTGGATGTTGCAGCCGCCGGTGTCCACGCCGACCTCGCGGATGACCGCGATGCCGATGTCCCGCAGGATCTGGTACTCGCGGTCGGTGAGCGTCATCGCCGGCGCGACGGTGATCGAGTCGCCGGTGTGCACGCCCATCGGGTCGAAGTTCTCGATGGAGCAGACGACCACGACGTTGTCGTTCTTGTCGCGCATCAGCTCCAGCTCGTACTCCTTCCAGCCGAGGATGGACTCCTCCAGGAGCACCTCGGTGGTGGGAGAGAGCGTCAGGCCCTGGCCGGCGATCCGGCGCAGCTCCTCCTCGTCGTGGGCGAATCCGGAGCCGGCGCCGCCCATGGTGAAGGAGGGGCGGACGACGACCGGGTAGCCGCCGAGCTCGTCGACGCCCTTGAGGACGTCGTCCATGGAGTGGCAGATGACCGAGCGGGCGGACTCGCCGTGGCCGATCTTGGCGTTGACGGCCTCGACGACCGCCTTGAACAGGTCGCGGTCCTCGCCCTTGTTGATCGCCTCGACGTTGGCGCCGATCAGCTCGACGCCGTACTTGTCGAGGGTGCCGGCCTCGTGCAGCGAGATGGCCGTGTTCAGGGCCGTCTGGCCGCCGAGGGTCGGCAGCAGCGCGTCGGGGCGCTCCTTGGCGATGATCTTCTCGACGAAGTCCGGGGTGATCGGCTCGACGTAGGTGGCGTCGGCGATCTCCGGGTCGGTCATGATCGTCGCCGGGTTGGAGTTCACCAGGACGACCCGCAGGCCCTCGGACTTCAGGACCCGGCACGCCTGGGTGCCGGAGTAGTCGAACTCGGCGGCCTGGCCGATGACGATCGGGCCGGAGCCGATGACCAGGACGGACTGGATATCGGTGCGCTTAGGCACGCTGGCCCTCCATCAGGGATACGAAGCGGTCGAAGAGGTACGCGGCGTCGTGCGGACCCGCGGCGGCTTCGGGGTGGTACTGGACGCTGAAGGCCGGCTGGTCGAGCAGCTGGAGGCCCTCCACCACGTTGTCATTGAGGCAGACGTGGGAGACCTCGGCGCGGCCGAAGGGGGTGTCGGAAACCTTGTCGAGCGGGGCATCGACGGCGAATCCGTGGTTGTGCGCGGTGACCTCGACCTTGCCGGTCGTACGGTCCTGCACCGGCTGGTTGATGCCGCGGTGCCCGTACTTGAGCTTGTAGGTGCCGAAGCCCAGCGCGCGGCCCAGGATCTGGTTGCCGAAGCAGATGCCGAACAGCGGCGTCCGGCGCTCCAGCACGCCGCGCATGACGGAGACGGGGTGGTCGGCGGTCGCCGGGTCGCCGGGGCCGTTGGAGAAGAACACGCCGTCCGGTGCGACCGCGTAGACGTCCTCGACGGTGGCGGTGGCGGGCAGGACGTGCACCTCGATGCCGCGCTCGGCCATGCGGTGCGGGGTCATGCCCTTGATGCCCAGGTCGATGGCGGCGACGGTGAACTTCTTCGTCCCGATGGCCGGGACGACGTACGCCTCCTTGGTGGCGACCTGCGTGGACAGGTCGGCGCCCTGCATCTCGGGGGCCTGGCGCACCTTGGCGAGCATGACGCCCGCGTCGGGCAGCGCCTCGCCGGAGAAGATGCCGACCCGCATCGCACCGCGCTCGCGCAGATGGCGGGTGAGCGCGCGGGTGTCGATGCCGCTGATGCCGACGACGCCCTGGGCCACCAGCTCGTCGTCCAGGGAGCGCACCGAGCGCCAGTTGGACGGAATGCGGGCGGGGTCGCGGACGACGTAGCCGGAGACCCAGATGCGCTGCGACTCGGGGTCCTCGTCGTTCACACCGGTGTTGCCGATGTGCGGGGCGGTCATGATGACGACCTGGCGGTGGTACGAGGGGTCGGTCAGCGTCTCCTGATAGCCGGTCATGCCGGTGGAGAACACCGCTTCGCCGAAGGTCTCCCCCACGGCCCCGTAGGCACGGCCGCGGAAGGTGCGGCCGTCCTCCAGGACGAGTACGGCGGGGATCTTGGCGGTCCCCCTGGTGGAGGTCGTCATCGTGCGCCTTCCGTTTCGGTGTGCTCGGTGGTGGTGCTGGTTGCGTTGATGGCCTCGACCCAGGCGGGGTGCTCGCCCGCCTGGTCGGCGCGGAAGCCGGAGTCGATCAGCCGGTCGCCGTGCTGCCAGGTGACGATCAGCAGTCCGCCCTCGGTGAGGACCTTGCCGGCGATGCCCTTGTCGAGGCGGGCGCCGCGCAGCGCGTCGGCCGGGACGAAGAAGTCCGCGGCGCCCGGCCGTACGACGTCCAGGCCCTGGTCGGTCAGCGTCAGCTCGGCGCGGCTACGGGTGCCCAGGCCGCGCGCGACGATCCGGTCGAGCCACTGCCCGGCCGTGGTGGATCCGTGGTAGCGGCCGGACATGGTCAGCCGGGGCGCGCCCGGGTCGGCCGGGGTGGACGGAAGCTCGGGCAGATCGCCCTGGAGCGTGCCGCGCCACTTCCAGCCCTGCCGCATCAGCCAGTAGACGAAGGCCACGAAGACCAGCAGGCCGACGACCCAGCCGATCCGTGCGGCCCAGTCGGTGACCGGCGCGGACTGCGGTGCCTGGGCTAGTCGGATGAGTGGAGGAGTCACGCCAGCTTCCCGTCGACGAGCGTTGCGCGGCCCCGCAGGAACGTGTGGGTGATGCGCCCCGGCAGCTCACGGCCCTCGTAGGGGGTGTTGCGGCTGCGCGAGGCGAAGCCCGCGGGGTCCACCTCTCCACGGTAAGCGGAATCGACCAGGGTGAGGTTGGCCGGCTCACCAGCCGAGATGGGGCGGCCGTGGCCCTTGGCCTGCCCGATCCGCGCGGGCGCGAAGGACATCCGGTCCGCGACGTCCGCCCAGGTCAGCAGGCCGGTCTCGACCATCGTCCGCTGCACGACCGACAGCGCGGTCTCCAGGCCCACCATGCCCATGGCGGCCGCGGCCCACTCGCAGTCCTTGTCCTCGTGCGGGTGCGGGGCGTGGTCGGTGGCGACGATGTCGATGGTGCCGTCGGCGAGGGCCTCGCGCAGCGCCATCACGTCGCGCTCGGTGCGCAGCGGCGGGTTGACCTTGTAGACGGGGTTGTAGGTGCGCACCATCTCGTCGGTGAGGAGCAGGTGGTGCGGCGTGACCTCGGCGGTCACGTCGATCCCGCGGGACTTGGCCCAGCGGACGATCTCGACGGACCCGGCGGTCGACAGGTGGCAGATGTGCACACGGGAGCCGACGTGCTCGGCGAGCAGGACATCCCGGGCGATGATCGACTCTTCGGCCACCGCCGGCCAGCCGCCGAGCCCCAGCTCCGCCGAGACGACGCCCTCGTTCATCTGGGCGCCCTCGGTGAGCCGCGGCTCCTGGGCGTGCTGCGCGACGACGCCGCCGAATGCCTTCACGTACTCCAGGGCCCGGCGCATGATCACGGCGTCGTGCACGCACTTGCCGTCGTCGGAGAAGACGGTGACCCCGGCGGCGGACTCGTGCATGGCGCCCAGCTCGGCGAGCTTGCTGCCCTCCAGGCCGACGGTGACGGCGCCGATGGGCTGCACGTCGCAGTAGCCGTGCTCCTGGCCGAGCCGGTAGACCTGCTCGACGACGCCGGCGGTGTCGGCGACGGGGAAGGTGTTGGCCATGGCGAACACGGCGGTGTAGCCGCCGGAGGCGGCCGCCCGGGTACCGGTCAGGACGGTCTCGGAGTCCTCGCGGCCCGGCTCGCGCAGGTGGGTGTGCAGGTCGACGAGGCCCGGCAGGAGGATCTTGCCCTCGGCCTCGACGACGTCGGCGCCCTCGGCGGACAGCCCGTTGCCGACGGCCTCGATGGTCTCGCCGTCGATCAGGACGTCCTGGGCCTCGCCGCCGAGCACCTTCGCACCACGGATCAGGATCTTGCTCATGTTCTTACTTCTCCTCGGTACGGGTGTGGGTGACGGCGGGCTCGTTGCCGCCGAGCAGCAGGTACAGGACGGCCATGCGGACGGAGACGCCGTTGGCCACCTGCTCGACGACCGTGCACCGGTCGGAGTCGGCGACCTCGGCCGTGATCTCCATGCCGCGGACCATCGGGCCGGGGTGCATCACGATGGCGTGCTCGGGCATCCGCGCCATCCGGTCGCCGTCCAAGCCGTAGCGGCGGGAGTACTCGCGCTCGGTCGGGAAGAAGGCGGCGTTCATCCGCTCGCGCTGCACCCGCAGCATCATCACGGCATCGGACTTCGGCAGCACGCGGTCGAGGTCGTAGGACACCTCGCACGGCCAGCTCTCGACGCCGACCGGCACCAGGGTGGGCGGGGCGACGAGGGTGACCTCGGCGCCGAGGGTGTGCAGGAGGTCGACGTTCGAGCGCGCGACGCGGCTGTGGAGCACGTCGCCGACGAGGGTGATGCGCCGCCCGCTCAGGTCCTGGCCCAGCCCGGCGTCCGGGCCGATGAGCCGGCGGCGCATGGTGAAGGCGTCCAGCAGGGCCTGGGTGGGGTGCTGGTGGGTGCCGTCGCCGGCGTTGATGACGGGGGCGTCGATCCATCCGGAGGTGGCGAGGCGGTAGGGGGCGCCGGAGGCGCTGTGCCGTATGACGACGGCGTCGACGCCCATCGCCTCCAGGGTCTGGGCGGTGTCCTTGAGGGACTCGCCCTTGGAGACGCTGGACCCCTTGGCGGCGAAGTTGATGACGTCCGCGGAGAGCCGCTTCTCGGCGGCCTCGAAGGAGATCCGGGTCCGGGTGGAGTCCTCGAAGAAGAGGTTGCAGACCGTGCGTCCGCGCAGGGTGGGGAGCTTCTTGATCGGCCGGTCGGCGACCCGGGCCATCTCCTCGGCGGTGTCGAGGATCAGGACGGCGTCGTCGCGCGTGAGGTCGGCGGCCGAGATGAGGTGACGCTTCATCCGGTTTTCTCCGTGGGTGAGGGAGGTGTACGGGAATGTCCGTTGAGCGGGCATGCCTGCGGGCCCGGGGTCACCGGGTCCGTGCGCGGTGCGCTATCGCTCGCCGGCCGGGGCGGCGTCCTTCACGCCGAGCAGCACGGCGTCCCGGCCGTCCTCCTCGGTGAGCTGGACCTTGACCGTCTCCCGCAGCGACGTGGGGAGGTTCTTGCCCACGTAGTCGGCGCGGATCGGCAGTTCGCGGTGGCCGCGGTCGACGAGGACCGCGAGCTGGACGGCGCGCGGGCGGCCGATGTCGCCCAGGGCGTCCAGGGCGGCGCGGATCGTGCGGCCGGAGAACAGGACGTCGTCGACGAGCAGGACGAGCCGGCCCTCGATGCCGTCACCAGGGATGTCCGTGCGGGCGAGCGTGCGGGCGGGGCCCAGGCGCAGGTCGTCGCGGTACATCGTGATGTCGAGCGAGCCCACCGGGATCGTCCGGCCGGTGATCTCCGCCAGCTTGTCGGCCAGCCGCCGGGCGAGGAAGACACCGCGGGTCGGGATTCCCAGCAGCACCACGTCGTCCGCGCCCTTGGCGCGCTCGACGATCTCGTGGGCGATGCGGGTGAGCATGCGCGTGATGTCCGGGCCTTCGAGCACCGGTCGCGCCGGGAGCCGGGCCCCCGCGTCGGAACTGTTTGCGTCCATACGAAACGGACCTCCTTCTCCGCCTCACGGGACGGACCTTAAAGGACGTCGGAATAACGCAGTCAGGTTAGCAGGGGCCCCTTCAGGACCCGCGCGCACCCCTGACGGGTGATGGTCTGGCCCATTCCGCTTGACGAAGTCAGATTACGCTGCGTAACCTCACAGTGAGTTACCACCGCGCGGCGGAGCCGCATGTCGATACAGCCGTCTGGGGAGCCTTATGTCCAGCGAATACGCCAAACAGCTCGGGGCCAAGCTCCGCGCCATCCGTACCCAGCAGGGCCTCTCCCTCCACGGCGTCGAGGAGAAGTCCCAGGGCCGCTGGAAGGCCGTGGTAGTGGGTTCGTACGAGCGCGGCGACCGTGCCGTGACCGTACAGCGCCTCGCCGAGCTGGCGGACTTCTACGGCGTCCCGGTTCAGGAGCTCCTGCCGGGCACGACACCGGGCGGCGCGGCCGAGCCGCCGCCGAAGCTGGTGCTCGACCTGGAGCGCCTCGCCCATGTCCCGCAGGAGAAGGCCGGCCCGCTGCAGCGCTACGCCGCCACGATCCAGAGCCAGCGCGGCGACTACAACGGCAAGGTCCTCTCGATCCGCCAGGACGACCTGCGCACCCTGGCCGTGATCTACGACCAGTCGCCCTCGGTGCTGACCGAGCAGCTGATCAGCTGGGGCGTGCTGGACTCCGACGCCCGCCGCGCCGTGACGCACGAGGAGATCTGACCTCGCGCGCCAAGTGAAGAAACGTACCGCCGCCCCTGATTTCCGGGGCGGCGGTTTTCGTCTGCCGGTCCACGGCCGGGCACGCGACCGGCGACCGGGGCCGCGTCGGCCGGTGCGATACGCCCGCCACGGCGGCAGGCACGAGGCGCCGCGGACAAGGCGATGGGCGAGACCCCGGGGTGCGGCGCAGAAGGCGCCACAGGGCGCGCTGCGGGCATGCGACGGGCCCGGAGCGGTCTCCCCCGCTCCGGGCCCGTTCACACGCTCTGCCGAGCGCCTACTACGCCTCGCGCCGCAGGCTCGGCTTCAGCTCCTTGAGGCGGCCGAGGAGGCCGTTGACGAAGGCCGGGGAGTCGTCCGTGGAGAACTCCTTGGCCAGCTGCACGGCCTCGTCGATCGCCACCGCGTCCGGCGTGTCGTCCACCCAGAGCAGCTCGAAGGCGCCGAGCCGGAGGATCGAGCGGTCGGCCGCCGGCATCCGGTCCAGGTCCCAGTCGACCGCGTAGGTGGAGATCAGCTCGTCGATGCGGGCGACGTGGTCCGCGTACCCCTCGACCAACTGCAGGGTGTATTCGTTGACCGGCGGCTGCCGGGGGTCGGTCCGGGCGTGCCGCATCCAGTCCGCGAGCACGGACTGCACGTCGGCGCCGCGCTGGTCGGCCTCGAAGAGGATCTGGAAGGCGCGCTTGCGGGCCTTGCTGCGGGCGGCCACGGTTAGCTGTTCACCCGGCCGAGGTAGTCGCCCGAGCGGGTGTCGACCTTGATCTTCTCACCGGTCGTGATGAAGAGCGGCACCTGGATCTCGTAGCCGGTCTCCAGCGTGGCGGGCTTGGTGCCACCGGTGGAGCGGTCGCCCTGGACGCCCGGCTCGGTCTCCTTGATGACCAGCTCGACCGCGGCGGGCAGCTCGACGTAGAGCACCTCGCCCTCGTGCTGCGCGACGACGGCCTCGAAGCCCTCCAGGAGGAAGTTCGCGGCGTCGCCGACGGCCTTGCGGTCGACGTGGATCTGGTCGTAGGTGTCCATGTCCATGAAGACGAAGTAGTCGCCGTCCATGTACGAGAACTGCATCCCGCGCTTGTCGACGGTGGCCGTCTCGACCTTCACACCGGCGTTGAAGGTCTTGTCCACCACCTTGCCGGACAGCACGTTCTTGAGCTTGGTGCGGACGAAGGCCGGGCCCTTGCCGGGCTTGACGTGCTGGAACTCGACGACGGACCAGAGCTGGCCGCCTTCGAGCTTGAGCACCATGCCGTTCTTGAGGTCGTTCGTGGATGCCACGGTTGCGGAATCTCCTGGACTGCAGGTGGTGGGACCCGGGAGCAGCACCCAGTGAGCCGCTGCGGCTCACAGTGCAAGCAGCTCCTTGGTCGTGATCGTGAGTAGCTCGGGCCCGCCGTCCGCCTCGGGGCGGACGACGAGTGTGTCGTCGATCCGGACACCCCCACGGCCCGGGATGTGAACCCCCGGCTCGACGGTGACCGGCACGCAAGCGTCCAGTTTACCCATGGCGGCCGGGGACAACTGAGGGTCCTCGTCGATTTCGAGTCCCACGCCGTGCCCGGTCCACGGCCCGAGCCGCTCGGCGTAGCCCGCGGCGTCCAGCATGTGCCGGGTCACCCGGTCCACCTCGCGGCACTCCACACCCGGCGCGAGCGCCTCGCGCCCGGCCCGCTGGGCTGCGAAAACGAGATCGTACAGCTCGATCTGCCAGTCCGAGGGCGAGGTGCCGATGACGAAGGTCCGGCCGATCTCGCAGCGGTAGCCGCGGTAGTTCGCGCCCAGGCCGACGCTGAGGAAGTCGCCCTCCTCGACCCGCCGGTCGGTGGGCAGATGCCGGGCGCGGCCGGAGTTCGGGCCGGTCGCCACGGAGGTGGCGAAGGCCGGCCCGTCGGCGCCGTGGTCGACCAGGCGGCGCTCCAGTTCGAGCGCGAGATGCCGTTCGGTGCGGCCGACCAGGATCGATTCGAGCAGCTCGCCCAGCGCCTGGTCGGCGATCTCGGCGGCGATGCGCAGACAGGCGATCTCGTCGTCGTCCTTGACCAGCCGCTGCGCCTCGACCGCGCACGCCATGTCGGTCAGCCGCAGCCGCGGCGCGACCTGGGAGAGCGCCCGGTGCCGGGAGACGGTGAGGTGGTGCTCCTCGACGGCCAGGGTGTCCGCGCCGGCCTTCGCCGCCAGATCGGCACCCGCCACGACCGGGTCGCCGTCGCGGGTGGGCAGCATCGCCACCCTTACGTCGTCGACCGGGCGGCCCTCGGACGGGTCGCCGCTGAGCGGTCTGCCGCACAGCAGCACATCGTCGCCGGGGCCCAGCAGCAGGGCGGCGCCGGGCGGCGCGCAGCCGGTCAGATAGCGGACGTTCGCGGGGCGCGAGATCAGTGCGGCGGCACTTCCGGCCCCGGCTACGCGGTCGCGCAGACGCGTGCGTCGGGCCGCGTACAACTCGGACATATCACGAGCGTACGGCGGCTCCCCCGAGGCGGCCGGTCGAGCGCGGCCGCTCGGGGGAGTCGCCCGCTCACCAGCTCGGCGGGCTGGCGATGGAGCGGGCGACGACGTCGTTGAGCATGCGGGCGGTCGTGGCGACGTCGTGCTGGGAGTTGTCGATGATCGGCAGCCCGGAGCCGTACCAGCCGGCCATCCGGCCGTGGATCCGGGCGACCTCCTCGTCGGACAGGCGGCGGTTGCCCGAGCGCCGGGCGTTGCGCTCCAGGACTATCTCCAGGCCGGGCAGCAGCACGATCGGCAGCAGTCCGGGGCCCACATGCCGCTTCCAGCCGCCGAGGCCGACGACCGGCCGGTCGGGGAAGACGGCGTCGTCGAGGATGCAGGAGATGCCGTTGGCGAGGAAGTTGCGCGCGGCGAAGCCGCAGGTGCGGCGGGCGAGGCGGTACTGCGCTTCGGAGTGGTCGTTCCAGCCGGACTGCGGGTCGGCGAAACCCGAGCGGACCCATTCGCGGACGTCGTCGAGGCTGATGTGCGCGGTCGGCACCCGGCGGGTGTCGGCCCAGTGGCGCGCGACGCTGGTCTTGCCGGCTCCGGCCGGCCCGATGAGCAGCACCGCGACGGCCGCCTGGCCGGCGTCCGGCGCGGCGGTGTCGGTGGGCGGGCTGGGCAGCGGCACCGGGGCGCCCGGCGGCAGCGGGACATGGCCCGTGAGGTCGGTGGTGCTGTGCCCGGCGGGCGGGGCCTGCTGGGGTGCGGGCCCGTGCCAGCCCTGCTGCGGGGCGGGTTGCTGAGCGGGTGGGGGCGGGGCCGCGGGGGCCGGCGGCGCGGCCGGTGGTGAGATGGGCGGGGCGGGCCGTCCCGGGTCGGGCGTCCAGTGCATGGCGGCCCCGGGTCCTGATGCCTGCCCGTGGGGCGGCAGCGGAGCCCCCACTGCGTACTGCATCCGGTGGCTCTCCGTCTCGTGCGGTCGACGTGGTGCGGTGCTCCCCCGGCGGACGCCGGGTGGGGTGCCCTCGGCGGTGGTCGAGCGGCGGCCCCGGGCGCCGGGACGGTGCCCGGGGCGGTGCGGCGGTTCCACCGGCTCCGGGGGCCGGTGGGCCCCACGGCCGCCGGCATGGGTGGCACTGCTGCGAACGGTACCCTCCCGGCCGCGACAGGGAAGGCTCCTACCCCCGGCGCGCGCCAAGTGAACGGCCGGGGGCGGGGCCGAAGTGCCCTTGGGGGTACGTCAGTTGCCGAGCTCCTCGGCCAGCGCACGGAGCGCGAGGCGGTAGGAGCCGATGCCGAATCCGGCGACCGTACCGCTGGCGACGGCCGCGATGACCGAATTGTGGCGGAACTCCTCGCGCGCGTACGGGTTCGAGATGTGCACCTCGATCAGCGGGGCGGTGCGCTGGGCGGCCGCGTCCCGCATTCCGTACGAGTAGTGCGTGAAGGCACCGGGGTTGATGACGACCGGAATCGATCCGTCGGCGGCCTCGTGCAGCCAGCGGATCATCTCGCCCTCGTCGTTGGTCTCCCGGACCTCGGCTTCCAACCCCAGCTCCTTGCCGAGGCGGGTGCACTCCTCGACGAGTCCGGCGTAGGACGTGGCGCCGTAGACGTCCGGTTCGCGGGAGCCCAGCCGGCCGAGGTTGGGACCGTTGAGGACGAGTACCCGCCGGGCCTTCGCGGTCATGCCGCGATCTCCGCGTGCGCGGCGAGCAGCATGGCCGGGTCCGGGCCCTCCAGGACCGTCGGCTTGGCGATGCCGTCCAGGACGATGAAGCGCAGCCGGTCACCGCGGGACTTCTTGTCGACCCTCATCGTCTCCAGGAGCTTGGGCCACTGGTCGCCGCGGTAGGTCAGCGGCAGTCCGACGGAGGCGAGGACGGTGCGGTGCCGGTCGGCGGTGGCGTCGTCCAGGCGGCCGGCGATCCGGCCGAGTTCGGCGGCGAAGACCATGCCGACGGAGACCGCGGCGCCGTGCCGCCAGTTGTAGCGCTCGTTCTTCTCGATGGCGTGGGCCAGGGTGTGGCCGTAGTTGAGGATCTCGCGCAGGCCGGACTCCTTGAGGTCGGCGGAGACCACTTCGGCCTTGACCCGGATGGCGCGCTCGATCAGCTCGGCGGTGTGCGCACCGTCCGGGCGCTTGGCGGCCTCGGGGTCGGACTCGATCAGATCGAGGATCGCCGGGTCGGCGATGAAGCCGGCCTTGATGACCTCGGCCAGGCCGGAGACGTAGTCGTGCACCGGCAGCGAATCGAGCGCGGCGAGGTCGCACAGCACCCCGGCGGGCGGGTGGAAGGCCCCGACCAGGTTCTTGCCCTCGGCGGTGTTGATGCCGGTCTTGCCGCCGACCGCGGCGTCGACCATGCCCAGGACGGTGGTGGGGACGGCGATCCAGCGCACCCCGCGCAGCCAGGTGGCGGCGACGAAGCCGGCCAGGTCGGTGGTGGCGCCGCCGCCGACGCCGACGATCACATCGCTGCGGGTGAAGCCGGACTGCCCGAGCGCCTTCCAGCAGTACGCCGCGACCTCGGCGGTCTTGGACTCCTCGGCGTTCGGCAGCTGGATGGCGATCGCCTCGTAGCCCTGGGAGGCGAGGTCCTCGCGCAGTGCCTCGCCGGTGGCGGCCAGCGCCTCCGGGTGCAGTACCGCGACCCGCTTGACGCCGTCGCCGATCAGGCCCGGGAGCTCGCCGAGCAGCTGCCGCCCGACGAGCACCTCGTACGGGTCGGTGCCCGCCGTACCGCCGACCTGGATACGGGTGGCCTGCTCCGTCATGCCTGTTCCTCCCTGTGGCCCGCCCGCGGGGCGTCTCCCGCGGCCGGATGTAGCTCCAATGCGTCCAGGACCGCCTCGGCGACCTGGCCGGGGGTGCGCTCCTCCGTGGCGACCACGGCGCGCGCGACCTCGGTGTACAGCGGGCGGCGCCGCTCCATCAGCTCGCGCCACTGCTTGCGCGGGTTGACCGCCAGCAGGGGGCGCGGCGCATCCAGCCCCACCCGCTTGACGGCGTCGGCGAGTTGGACGTCGAGGAAGATCACCGGCAGGCCGGTCAGCAGCTTGCGGGTGCCCTCGTCCATGATCGCGCCGCCGCCGAGCGAGAGCACCCCCGGGTGCTCGTCGAGCGCGACGCGCACCGCCTCGCGCTCCAGCTCGCGAAAGCGCGGCTCGCCCTCGTCGAAGAAGATCTCGGCGATCGGCCGGCCGGCCGTGGCGACGACGTCGGCGTCGGTGTCCCGATAGCCGACGCCCAGCCGCTCGGCGAGCAGCGCGCCCACCGTGGACTTACCGGCGCCGGGCGGGCCGACCAGCACGACGACCGGGGACGTCATTTGATCGCCAGGTTGTCGAGGAAGCCGCGCACATTGCGGCGGGTCTCGGCCACGCTGTCGCCGCCGAACTTCTCCACGACGGCGTCGGCCAGGACGAGGGCGACCATGGCCTCGGCGACGATGCCCGCCGCCGGGACGGCGCAGACGTCCGAGCGCTGGTGGTGCGCCTTGGCCGCCTCACCGGTGGTGACGTCCACGGTGGCCAGGGCGCGCGGGACGGTGGCGATCGGCTTCATCGCCGCGCGCACCCGCAGCAGCTCGCCGGTCGTCAGCCCGCCCTCGGTGCCACCGGAGCGGCCCGTGCTGCGCTTGATCCCGTCCTCGGTGGCCACGATCTCGTCGTGCGCCTTCGAACCCGGCACCCGCGCCAGGTCGAAGCCGTCGCCGACCTCGACGCCCTTGATCGCCTGGATGCCCATCAGGGCGGCGGCCAGCCGGGCGTCCAGCCGGCGGTCCCAGTGGACGTGCGAGCCGAGGCCCACGGGCACGCCGTAGGCCAGCACCTCGACCACACCGCCCAGGGTGTCGCCGTCCTTGTGCGCCTGGTCGATCTCCGCGACCATCGCCTTCGAGGCGTCCGCGTCCAGGCAGCGCACCGGGTCCGCGTCCAGCTTCGCCACGTCCGACGGCTTCGGGTACACCCCGTACGGGGCCTTCGCCGCGGCCAGCTCGACCACGTGCGAGACGATCTCGATGCCGGCCGCTTCCTTCAGGAACGAGCGGGCCACCGCGCCGAGCGCCACCCGGGCGGCGGTCTCGCGGGCCGAGGCGCGCTCCAGGATCGGGCGGGCCTCGTCGAAGCCGTACTTCTGCATGCCGGCGAGGTCGGCGTGACCGGGGCGGGGGCGGGTCAGCGGGGCGTTGCGCGCCAGCGCCGCCAGCTCATCGGCGTCCACCGGATCGGCCGCCATCACCTGCTCCCACTTGGGCCACTCGGTGTTGCCGACCATGACGGCCACCGGCGAGCCCAGCGACAGACCGTGCCGCACCCCGCCCAGGAACGTGACCTCGTCCTGCTCGAACTTCATCCGGGCACCGCGGCCGTAGCCCAGCCGGCGCCGCGCCAGCGCGTCCGCCACCAACTCCGTGGTGATCGGGACCCCGGCCGGAAGGCCCTCCAGCGTCGCCACGAGTGCGGGGCCGTGCGACTCCCCCGCCGTCAGCCAGCGCAACCTGCTCAACGGTGCTCCTCATGTACTGCTCATCCGCGTACGGTCTTCCCCTGATCCTCCCACGTCGCGCGCGGGGGGCGGGGCCCAGTCCAGAGAACGGACCGGGCGCCGGGGGCCGGCCGGCGGATCAGCGGGCGGCCAGGGCCGCCTCACCCGCCTCGCGCATCGCGGCCAGCGGCGCCGGAGAACGACCGGTCATCTGCTCCACCTGGAGCACGGCCTGGTGGACCAGCAGGTCGAGCCCGCCGACCACCGCGCCGCCGCGGTCGGCCCAGGCGGTGGCCAGTGCCGTCGGCCAGGGCTCGTAGAGGACGTCGAAGAGCGTGCCGGGCCGGTCGGGGACGGCCGCGGCGAGCGCGTCGGTGGTGCCCGCCGGGGTGGTGGCGATGGTCAGCGGGGCCGTGAGGGCCTCGGCCGCGTCCGCCCACGGGGCGGTGCGGACCGTGACGCCGAGCCGCTCTCCCCAGCCGCGCATCTCCTCGGCGCGGGCGTCGCTGCGGACGTACGCGGTGACCTCGCCGGTGCAGATCCGGGACAGCGCGGCGAGCGCCGAGGAGGCGGTGGCGCCAGCGCCCAGGACGGCGGCCCGTTCGACCTGCCGCACCCCGCGCTCGCGCAGCGCGGCGAGCATGCCCGGGATGTCGGTGTTGTCGCCCCGGCGGCGCCCGTCGGGCGTGCACACGACGGTGTTCACCGCCTCGACGGAGGCCGCGGTCTCGGTGATCTCGTCGAGCAGCGGGATCACCGCGCGCTTGAGCGGCATGGTCAGGGAGAGCCCCGCCCATTCCGGGCCGAGTTTCCCGACGAATCCGGGCAGGGCGGCCTCGTCGACCTCGAAGCGGTCGTACGCCCAGTCCGTCAGGCCCAGTTCCGCGTAGGCGGCACGGTGCAGCACCGGGGAGAGGGAGTGGGCGATCGGGGAGCCCAGTACCGCAGCTCGACGTGTGGGGCTCATTGCTTGGCTTTCTCGCGTTCCTTTTCGTAGATGCGGCGGTTGCGCTCGTGCTCCTCGTTCGTCTCGGCGAACAGCGTCTTCTCGGGGTTGATCGAGACGAAGTAGTACCAGTTGCCCTTGGCCGGGCTGATGGCGGACTTGAGCGCGACCTCGCCCGGGTTGCCGATCGGCCCCGGCGGCAGACCCTTGAACTTGTAGGTGTTGTACGGGTCGTCGAAGTTCCGCAGGTTGTCGACGGAACCGGTGTCCAAAGTGCTCTGGGACCGCGCGTAGTTCACCGTCGAGTCGAAGTCGAGCAGACCGTAGGTCTCGGTGTTGTTCGGCTTGAGGCGGTTGTAGACGACGCGTGCGACCTTGACGAAGTCGTGCTTGTACTTGCCCTCGGCCTGCGTGAGGCTGGCGGCCGTGAGGAGCTGCATCGGCGAGTCCAGCTGGAGCTTGCGCGCACTGCCCGCGAGGTCCAGCTTCTCGTAGACCTGATTGGCCCGCGCCACCATCTGCTTGAGAACCGCCGACGGCTTCGCGTTCCGCCCCACGCTGTACGTCGAGGGGTAGAGGAAGCCTTCGAGCGGGTCCTTTATCTTGGCCGAGTCGTTGGCCCAGGACGGCAGGCCGAGGTTCTTGACCTCGCTCCTGGCGACGCCCTTGGTCGTGCCGGCCTTGAGCTTGAGCTTCTTGTCGATGAGCTTGTAGACCTCGCCGGCCCGCAGCCCCTCGCGGATCGTGAGGCCGTTGCGGCTCTTGGGGTCCAGCATCAGTTCGACGGCCGAGGCGCCGGACATCTGCTTGCGGAGGGTGTACGTGCCCGGCTGCAGCGTCTTGCTGCCGGCCGCCTCGCTGAACGCGTCCGCGCTCTTGACCACGCCGTTCTTCGCGAGGATCGCGCCCATTTCCCCGATCGGCGAACCGTCCGGGATCTCGACCTGGACCTCGCCGGAACCCTCGCCCTCATAGTCGGGGGCCGGGCCGAAGTGGCTCATGAAGAAGTCGTAGCCGAAGTAGCCGACGGCGCCGACCGCGCCGGCGAAGACCAGGGTGACGACCAGGCAGGCGGTACCGCTGCGGCGTTTCTTCTTCTTGTTCTTGTTGCCGCGGCGCTCACGGCCGGAGCGCCCTTCGCGCGGGGCGTCGTCGTGGTCGTCGTAGTCATCGCGGTCGTCCCGGTTGTCGCGGTCGTCCGCGTACGGGCCGTCCGCGTCGTCGGCGAAGAACGGGTGCTCCGGCTCCGGTTCGCGCCGCGGCTCCGGCTCGGCCCGCCAGTCGTCGGCGGCGGCGTCCTCATAGGGGGCCGCGGCCGGCTGGTCGTACTGGTGAGGGGGGTAGTGCTGCTGCTGGTGCGGGGGCGCCTGCTGCGGATGCGGCTGGTAGGCGTCCTGGTGCCCGTAAGGGCTCTGGCCTGCGCCGTAGGGGTCGGCCGGGGGGTGCTGCCCGTAGGGGTCGTACGGGTCGTACGGAAGCTGCCCTGTCTGGGAGCCGTCCCAGCCCCCGTCGTAGGGCTGCTGCGGGTGCTGCCGTGGGTGCTGCTGGGGACCCGGGTACTGCTGCGGGGCGGACTGGTGCGGGGCGGACTGCTGCCCGCCCCACTGAGGCTGCTGCGCCTGGCCTCCGTAGGGACCCTGGTCTCCGTAGAGCGGGTCCTCGGGATGCCACGGTTCGGAGCCGTAGCCCCGGCCATACTCGGTCATCGATCCCCTAGAGCCGAGAGGCGGTGCGCTCCGGTCCGGCAGCGCGCTTGCTGTATCGATCCGCCTCTACTTGCACGTGCGGCTGTTCGAACCGCCGCCACATCGCGCGGCACGTTACCGTATCGCGATCAGATGACCACTTCGACGCTCTCGCCCGGAGGCTCCCCCGAGACGCGCTCGGTCTCCAGCGCGCTCTGCAGGATGACCACCGCGGCCGCCTGGTCGACCACCGAGCGGCCCTTCTTGCTGCGCACTCCGGAGGCCCGCAGGCCCTGGGTGGCGGTGACCGTCGACATCCGCTCGTCGACCAGCCGGACCCCTACGGGTGCGATGTTGCGCGCCAGCTCCTGGGCGAAGGCCCGGACCTTGGCCGCGGCCGGCCCCTCTCCCCCACTGAGGGAGCGGGGCAGGCCGACCACGACTTCGAGCGGCTCGTACTCCTCGACGATCGCCCTGAGCCGACGGTGCGCTGAGGGGACGTCACGTCCCGGCACGGTCTCGACGGGGGTGGCGAGGACCCCGTCGGGGTCGCACGAGGCGACCCCGATGCGGGCGTCCCCGACATCCACCGCGAGGCGTCGACCGCGTCGCATCTCACTCACGCGCGTCAGGCCGCCTCGGCCACGAGGCGCTCGACGGCCTCGATGGCCTCGGGCACCGCGGCGGCGTTCTGGCCGCCGCCCTGGGCGACGTCCGGCTTGCCGCCGCCACCGCCGCCGAGCGTCTTGGCGGCCGTACGGACCAGGTCACCGGCCTTGATACCGCGCTCACGGGCGGCCTCGTTGGTGGCGACGACGGTCACCGGACGGCCGTTGGCGACCGTGAACAGCGCCACGACGACGGCGCGGTCGCCCTGGATCCGGCCGCGGACGTCCAGCACGAGCTTGCGCAGGTCGTCGGCGGAGGTGCCGTCCGGGACCTGGGCGGCGGCCAGCGCCACCCCGCGGACGTCCTTGGCGCCCTCGGCCAGCCCCGCGGCGGCCTGCAGCACCTTCTCGGCGCGGAACTTCTCGATCTCCTTCTCGGCGTCCTTGAGCTTGGCCAGGACACCGGAGATCTTCTCCGGGAGCTCCTCCGGGCGTCCCTTGACCAGCTCGGTGAGCTGGGAGACGACGGTGTGCTCACGGGCGAGGAACCGGTAGGCGTCCACGCCGACCAGCGCCTCGACGCGGCGCACGCCGGAGCCGATGGAGGACTCGCCCAGCAGCTTCACCAGGCCCAGCTGGGCGGTGTTGTGGACGTGCGTGCCGCCGCACAGCTCCTTGGAGAAGTCGCCGATGGTGACGACCCGGACCCGGTCGCCGTACTTCTCGCCGAACTCGGCGATGGCGCCCTGCTTCTTGGCGTCCTCCATGCTCATGACCTCGGCGTGCACATCGAGCTCACGGGCCAGCACGTCGTTGATCTTCTGCTCGACGTCGGTGAGGACCGATCCGGGCACCGCGGTGGGCGAGCCGAAGTCGAAGCGGAAGCGGCCCGGGGAGTTCTCCGAGCCGGCCTGGGCGGCCGTCGGGCCCAGGGCGTCGCGCAGCGCCTGGTGGGTGAGGTGGGTGGCGCTGTGGGCGCGGGCGATGGCACGGCGGCGGGTGACGTCGATGGCGGCGTACGCGGACGCGCCGAGCACCACCTCGCCGACCTGGACGCTGCCCTTGTGGACGGTGACGCCGGGCACCGGCTGCTGGACGTCGCGGACCTCGACGACGGCGCCGGAGTCGAGCTTGATCCGGCCGGTGTCGGCGAGCTGGCCGCCGCCCTCGGCATAGAACGGGGTGCGGTCCAGGACGACCTCGACCTCGTCGCCTTCCTGGGCGGCGGGGGCCGGGGTGCCGTTGACCAGCAGACCGACGACGGTGGACTCGCCCTCGGTGGCGCTGTAGCCGGTGAACTCCGTGGAGCCGGACCGGTCGGCGACCTCGCGGTAGGCGGACAGGTCGGCGTGGCCGTGCTTCTTGGCCTGGGCGTCGGCCTTGGCGCGCTCCCGCTGCTCCTTCATCAGGCGGCGGAAGCCGTCCTCGTCCACCGAGAGGCCCTGCTCGGCGGCCATTTCGAGGGTGAGGTCGATCGGGAAGCCCCAGGTGTCGTGGAGCAGGAAGGCTTTGTCGCCGGGCAGGACCGTGCCGCCGGCGGCCTTGGTGTCCGTGACGGCGGTGTCGAGGATGTTGGTGCCGGCCTTGAGCGTCTTGACGAAGGCGGCTTCCTCGGCGAGGGCCACCGTCTCGATGCGGCGGCGGTCCTCCAGCAGCTCGGGGTACTGCTGTCCCATGGTCGTGATGACGACGTCCAGCAGCTCGCCGACGACCAGGTCCGTGGCGCCGAGCAGGCGCATGTTGCGGATGGCGCGGCGCATGATGCGGCGCAGGACGTAGCCGCGGCCCTCGTTGCCGGGCGTGACGCCGTCGCCGATGAGCATCGTGGACGTGCGGATGTGGTCGGCGACGACGCGGAGCGAGACGTCGGAGTCGTGCGAGGTGCCGTAGCGGACGCCGGTCAGCTCGGTGGCCTTGTCGATGACGACGCGCAGGGTGTCCGTCTCGTACATGTTCGGGACGTCCTGCAGGATCATCGCCAGGCGTTCGAGGCCGAGGCCGGTGTCGATGTTCTTGCTGGGCAGCTCGCCGAGGATCTCGAAGTCCTCCTTGCTGGTGCCCGCACCCCGCTCGTACTGCATGAAGACCAGGTTCCAGATCTCCACGTACCGCTCGTCGTTGACGGCCGGGCCGCCCTCGACGCCGAACTCCGGGCCGCGGTCGTAGTTGATCTCGGAGCACGGGCCGCAGGGGCCCGGGACGCCCATGGACCAGTAGTTCTCCTTCTTGCCCAGGCGCTGGATGCGCTCCTTGGGCACGCCGACGACCTCGTGCCAGATGCGCTCGGCCTCGTCGTCGTCGAGGTAGACGGTGATCCAGAGCTTCTCCGGGTCGAGGCCGTAGCCGCCGTCGGCCTGCGAGCTGGTCAGCAGCTCCCAGGCGTACTTGATGGCGCCTTCCTTGAAGTAGTCGCCGAAGGAGAAGTTGCCGCACATCTGGAAGAACGTGCCGTGCCGGGTGGTCTTGCCGACCTCTTCGATGTCCGGCGTACGGACGCACTTCTGGACGCTGGTGGCGCGCGGCGCGGGCGGCTTGACCTCGCCGAGGAAGTACGGCTTGAAGGGGACCATGCCCGCGTTGACGAGCAGCAGCGTCGGGTCGTCCGCGATGAGCGACGCCGACGGCACGACGGTGTGCCCGCGCTCCTCGAAGAAGCGCAGCCAGCGGCGGCGGATTTCAGCCGACTCCATCAGTGGTCCTCTTTTCCAGTCGGTCCGGTCAGACCGTTCGGTCCGGTTTTTCTCGTGGTGCGGTGGTGCGGTTCGAGCACCGCGCGGCGCGGTGCGGGCAGCTCGCGCACCTCGGCCTGTTCGCTCAGGCCGAGGGCGTCGTGCAGCTGCTCTTCACGGTCCGCCATTCCGGTCCGTACGTCCAATGCAAATTGGCGCAGCCGGTTTCCGGTTTCGACGGCCTTCTCCGCCGCCTGGGCGGCGAGGCTGTCGGGCTGCAGCTTGCGCAGCTTTCGGTGGACCTTGTTCGTGGCCCACACCCCGGCGGCGGCGCCGGTGGTGAACCAGAATGCGCGGCGGAACATCGCTGTGATCAGTCCTTGGAGCGACGGTTGCGGCGCCCGCCGCGGCGGGCGCCGGGCAGGGTACGGCCGACGACGACGGTGCGCTCGGGCTCCGGCGCGCCCTTCTTGCCGATCGCGCGGCGCACGCCGTAGCCGAACGCGGCCACCTTGACCAGTGGTCCGCCGAAGGCGGAGGAGACGGTCGAGGAGAGCGCGGAGGCGTTGGCCGTGACCTCCTGCACGTCGGCCGCGATCGCGTCGACGCGGGCGAGCTGGGTGTGCGCGGAGCGGACGGTCGCGGAGGCGTCGGCGAGGAGCGGAACGGCCTGCTCGGACACCTCGGCCACCATTTTCGTGGTCGCCTTGAGCGTCTGCGCGAGCCTCACCAGTACAAGGGCGAGGAACGACACGAGGATCGCCCAGAAGACGGCCACGAGGATCCCGGCCACCTCTCCACCGGACACGCTGGCACCACTCTCCGACTGGTCTGGTCTGGTCTCGTCGTCCTGCTCGAACGGCAACCTTGACCTTATCGCGCCGTGACTGTCCGTCCGTACCCCGTTCCCGGCGCCACGAGGAAGGGCCCGGTCGGCACGCGACGGCATGATTGTACGGTCCGCATCACGCCGAGTACTCTCCGTGTGCCATGCGACGCTTCACGGGCCCCGGGCCCTCCGATCGCCCGCACCCCGACCGGGCGCGGGGGCCCGGCAACCTCCCCGCGGAGCTCAATCGGTTCATCGGCCGCGACGCCGAACTGGCCGCGCTGGCACGGCGGCTGGAATCGGCCCGGCTCGTCACCCTCACCGGCCTCGGCGGCGTGGGGAAGTCACGTCTCGCCGCACACGGCGCGGCGATCTTGCAGGATCGCTTCTGCGATGGGGTGTGGCTGGTCGAACTGGACGCCCTGCGCGAAGAACACCTCCTGGACCTCACCGTCGCCGAGGCGCTGACGGCTGCCGACCACGGCGGCCGGCCGGTGCGCGCCGCGCTCGGCGAGCACCTCGCGGACCGTGAACTGCTGCTGGTCCTGGACGGCTACGACCACCTGGTCGAGGCGTGCGCCGAGCTGACCTGGGAGCTGCTGCGGCGCGCCCCAGGGCTGCGGGTGCTGGCCGCGGGCCGGCGGCCGCTGGGGATCCCGGGCGAACACGTGGTGCCGCTGGCGCCGATGACCGCGGCCGACGCCGCCGCGCTCTTCGCCGACCGCGCCGCCTCGGTCGTCGACGGCTTCACCGTCGAGGCGTCCGAGGAGGCCGCGGTCGCCGAGCTGTGCCGGCGGCTCGACGGCATTCCGCTCGCGCTGGAACTGGCCGCGGGGCGGCTGCGCGCGCTCTCCGCCGGCCAGCTGCTGCACCGCCTCGACGACCGCTTCCGGCTGCTGACCGGCGGCGCCCGCGGCGCCCTGCCCCGGCACCGGACGCTGCGGACCGCGATCGGGTGGAGCCATGAGCTGTGCACGCCCGCGGAACGGCTGCTGTGGGCGCGGCTGTCGGTCTTCGCCGGGCAGTTCGACCTGGAGGCGGTCGAGTACGTCTGCGCGGGCCCGGAGCTGCCGGGCGAGGAAGTCCTGGACATCATCGCGGAGTTGGTCGCCCAGTCGGTCCTGGTGCGCGAGGAGACCGCGGCCGGTGTGCGCTACCGGATGCTGGAGACCGTACGGGCCTACGGCGCGGACTGGCTGGACGCGACCGGCGACACCGCCCGGCTCCGGCGCCGGCACCGCGACTGGTACCTGGGGCTGGCGACCTGGTGCGAGCTGGACTGGTTCAGCCCCCGGCAGGCCGAGATCGCCGCCCGGATCGAGGCCGAACTGCCCAATCTGCGGGTGGCGCTGGAGCAGAGCCTGGCGAACGCCGACGATACGCACCTGGGCCAGTACCTGGCCGGCACCCTGTGGTTCTACTGGGTGGGCTGCGGCCGGCTCTCGGAGGGCCGGCACTGGCTGGACCGGGCCCTGGAGCTGGACGGCGACCACGACGAGGCGCGGCTGAAGGCGCTGTGGGTGACCGGCCATGTCGCGGTGCTCCAGGGGGACACCGTCGGCGCGCTGGGGGCGCTGCAGGAGTGCAGCGAGAAGGCCGAGCTGACCGGTAACGCCACCGCGGCCGCGTACGCGCTGCACCGCACCGGCTGCCTGGCCCTGGTCTGCGACGACCTGCCGCGCGCCGAGGAACTGCTGCGCGGCGCGCTGGCGCGCTACCGGGAGATCGGGGAATTGAGCAGCACGGCGCTGATGGCGCAGCTCGCGCTGGCGATGGCGGCGGCCTTCCAGGAGGAACTGGCGGACGCCGTGCGGCTGGGCGAGGAGGTGCGGGAGGTCTGCGAGGACCACGGCGAGCGCTGGACGCTGGCCTCCGCCCAGTTCGTGCTGGCCTACGCCGCCTGGTCCCAGGGCGACGGCGGACGGGCCCGCGCGCTGCTGGAGGAGTCCTTGGCCATCGACCACGCCTTCGGCGATCTGCTGGGCGCGGTGCTGGCGCTCGAACTGCTGGCGCTGGTGACGCTCGGCGAGGGCGAGGCGGAGGAGGCGGCGGTGCTCCAGGGCGCCGCGGGGCGGATCTGGCCGTCGGTCGGCCTGGTGCTGTTCGGCTCGCGCCACTACAGCCGGCTGCACGCGCTGTGCGAGGAGCAGGCGCGGCAGCGGCTCGGGGACGAGGCGTACGAGGGCGCGCTGCGCGCCGGCGGGCGGCTCGACCTGGACGCGGCGGTGGCCCGGATCCTGCGGCCCGCGCACCGGCCGCCCGCACCGCGCCGCACGGTGCGGATCGCGCCGCCCGCCACGAACGAGCCCGCCGCCTCCCCCTCCGCGAGCGGCGGGGAGACGGCGGGCTGAAGTGGTGCTGCGCCTGCGGTGGTGCTTAGCGGGCGTAGTACTCGACGACGAGCTGCTCGTCGCAGATCACGGGGATCTCCTTGCGGTTCGGGTCCCGGTCGAGGCGGAACGCCAGAGCCTGCAGGTTGACCTCCAGGTAGCGCGGGGTCTCGCCGTCGGGGGCGTAGCCACCCTCACGCGCGACCTGGAAGGGGTGCTTCTCGCGGCTGCGCTCGCGGACCATCACGACGTCGCCGGGGCGGACGCGGAAGGACGGCTTGTCGACCTTGCGGTCGTTCACCGAGATGTGGCCGTGGACGACCATCTGACGGGCCTGGTAGATCGTGCGGGCGATGCCCGAACGCAGGACGAGCGCGTCCAGACGGCGCTCAAGCTCGATGATCAGCGCTTCGCCGGTCTTGCCTTCGACCTTCCGAGCGCGGTCGTAGGCGCGCGCCATCTGACGCTCGCTGATGTCGTACTGCGCACGCAGACGCTGCTTCTCCAGCAGTCGGACCTTGTAGTCACTGTTCTGCTTGCGGCCACGGCCGTGCTCGCCGGGCGGGTAGGGACGGGCCTCGAAGTACTTGACGGCCTTCGGCGTCAGCGCGATGCCGAGCGCGCGCGACTTCTTGACCTTGGGACGCGACTGGTTCACGTGGAACGGACCTCCGTGTAAGTTAGGTGAGGCTTACCTTAGCGCGAGGAGAACGCATGTTTCGACCTGGGATCCCCCTGCCCAGTGCTGGTCAGAGCACAGAGGCGGGTCAGCCGCGTCCCGTGGAAGACGCCCAGCAGCCGACCGCCGCTGAGCGCGTACGAACCCTCGTCGAGTCCCATGGTATGGCGTCTTTGAGCATCCCCGGCGTCGAGGACCCCGACGAGACGGGGCTCTCGGCGCCCGTCTGCCGGACCGTCACACCCGATGGAGACGTGCTGTTGCTGGTTCCTGGGGACTCCGCGGCGGCTCGGGCGGCTGCGCACGCACAGGATGATGATCTTTCCGCAGTGATGGAGATCACGGACGTGGCGCCGGTTTCGGTGCCCCATCGGATCCGCGGAAGGGCCTGGGTGGCCGGCTGGCTGACGCCCGTACGCAATGAGCAGCGCGCCGAGGCGGCGATGCTGCTCGCCGAGCGGCACCCCGTGGGCGAGCTGCTCGGCATCGGCGAGGCGCTGCAGCCGGACCCGGCACCGGGCCTGTACGGGCGGGCCGCCTGGATGATGCTCCGCCTGGAGGTCGGCGAGGGCGCGGTGGACGACCTGTGGGGCACCGAGGCCGTCGAGCCGGACGACTTCGCCGCCGCGGCCCCCGATCCGCTGGTCGCCCACGAGGCGGAGCTGCTGCAGCATCTGCACGCGGCGCACAGCGAGCAGGTGCGCGGACTGTGCGCCCTGCTCGGTGACCGCGGGCGGCCGTGCGGACTGCGCGAGCAGGCGGTGCCCGTGGGCCTGGACCGCTTCGGCCTGCGCGTGCGCTTTATCCGGGGGTCCGGGGGTCGCTCCCCGGAAGACCGCGGCACCGGCGCCGAGCAGTACTCCTTCGACGCCCGCTTCGACTTCCCCGAGCCCGTACGGGACGTGGCGGAGCTGCGGCGGGCGATGCACACGCTGTTCGAGGCGGCGGCCGAGTAGACCGCCGGCCGGCCGGTGCCGCCGGCCCCTGAAGCGCTCGCGGCTACTCGGCGGCGCCCTCGCCGGCCGCACCGCGCAGGCGGGCCCGCACCCGCTCGGCGACGTCGGCGTAGCGGGCCTCCGCGCCATGGCGGGTGGGCTCGTAGTACCGCCTGCCGTGCACCTCGTCCGGCGCGTACTGCTGGGCCGCGATGCCGCCCGGCAGGTCGTGCGGGTACTGGTAGCCCTGGCCGTGGCCGAGCTTCTGGGCGCCCTTGTAGTGGCTGTCGCGCAGATGGGGCGGGACCGCACCGGCCCGGCCGGCCCGGACGTCCGCCAGCGCCGCGTCGATGGCCGTGTAGGCGGCGTTGGACTTCGGCGCCAGGGCGAGCGCGATGGTGGCCTGGCTCAGCGTGATCCGGGCCTCGGGGAAGCCGATCAGCGCCACGGCCTGGGCGGCGGCGACCGCGGTCTGCAGGGCCGACGGGTCCGCCAGGCCGATGTCCTCGCTCGCCGAGATCATCAGCCGGCGGGCGATGAACCGCGGGTCCTCGCCCGCCTCGATCATCCGCGCGAGATAGTGCAGCGCGGCGTCCACGTCCGAACCGCGGATGGACTTGATCAGCGCACTGGCGACGTCGTAGTGCTGATCGCCGTCCCGGTCGTACTTCACCGCGGCGCGGTCGACGGACTCCTCCAGGGTCTGGAGGGTGATCTCCTTCTCCCCCTTGGCCAGCGCGGATCCGGCGCCGGCCTCCAGGGCCGTCAGCGCGCGCCGGGCATCCCCGCCGGCGATGCGCAGCAGATGCGCCTCGGTGTCCTCGGGGAGGGTGACCGCGCCGGCGAGGCCGCGCGCATCGGTCAGCGCGCGCCGCAGCAGCCCGCGCAGATCGTCGTCCGTGAGCGGTTCGAGCGTCAGCAGCAGCGAACGGGACAGCAGCGGGGAGATCACCGAGAAGTACGGGTTCTCGGTCGTCGCGGCAATCAGGGTGACCCAGCGGTTCTCCACGGCGGGCAGCAGGGAGTCCTGCTGGGCCTTGCTGAAGCGGTGGATCTCGTCGAGGAAGAGGACGGTCTCCTTGCCGAAGCCGCCGGAGGCGCGCCGGGCGCCGTCGATGACCGCGCGGACCTCCTTGACCCCGGCCGTGATCGCCGACAGCTCCACGAAGCGCTTGTTCGTCGCCTGGCTGACGACATACGCCAGGGTCGTCTTGCCGATCCCGGGCGGCCCCCACAGGAACACCGACGACGGCCCCGCGGGGCCCCCGCTGCCTTCGCCGACCAGGCGGCGCAGCGGCGAGCCCGGTTTGAGCAGATGCTGCTGGCCCACCACCTCGTCGAGGGTGCGCGGACGCATCCGCACGGCGAGCGGAGACCCCGCGGGGTCCTTCTCCTGGCGGTCTTCGGCGGCGGCGGTGAACAGGTCGGGCTCCACGTCGACGAGCCTATGCCACCCCGTGCGGGTACGACGTGGCCGGCCGGGGCAGGAGCCGTGGTCGGTTGCGGTTCACACCCCTATCGGGCAGGCCCTAGATCAGCGTGCTCCAGTACGTCCACCACTTGGTGAGGATCAGCAGGGCGATCACGCCGTACCAGAGCACCGGGACGACCCAGTGGAACTCCAGCACCGTGCGCCGCAGCCCCTCGGGGGCCGGGATGACGCCGTGCTTGATGTTGTGCACCGTGGTGTACCAGAACATCAGGATCGTCACGCACCAGGTCAGCGTGCACCACAGGCACAGCGCGTTGATGCTGTACAGCGACTGGGTCATCAGCCACATGCAGAAGACCGCGGCGAGGCCGGTGCCGATGTTCAGCCCGATCCAGTACCAGCGGCGGAAGCGGGCACCGGCGAGCAGGGCCATGCCGATCGCGACGACCACGCCGAAGCCGACCAGACCGGCCATCGGGTTCGGGAAGCCGAAGACCTCCGCCTGCTCGCTCTGCATGACGCTGCCGCAGGAGATGATCGGGTTGAGGCTGCACGCCGGCTTGAAGTTCGGGTCCTTCAGCAGCTCGAACTTGTCCAGCGTGATGATCCAAGCGGCCAGGCCGCCCAGCGCACCGGTGATCACCAGGAGCAGGGCGAGGCCGCGGCCCGAGCCGATGGTGCTCGGGCCGCTCGCGTGATCGTCGTCGATGGACACGTCGTCAACCGCTGTCGTCGTCATATCGCCGTTCCGTCGGTCCCTTGGGAGATGGGCTGCGCGGACCGGCCCGCGGGGCCGCGGCCGCGCCCTTCATTCTGCCTCAAGCACCCGAGGGACCGCCGTTCGCTGCGCGTAAACACGGCGAATTCGCGGGTCCGGCGTTGACGGACGGCGGCCTCAGCCCAGCCGGCGGCGGACCTCGTCGGCCACCGCGGCCAGCGCGACGGGGATCTGCTCGCCGCTTTCGAGGTCCTTGAGCTGGACGACGCCCTCGGCCAGATCCCGCTCGCCGGCCACCAGCGCCAGCCGTGCGCCCGAGCGGTTGGCGGACTTCATGGCGTTCTTCAGGCCCTTGCCGCCGTACGCGAAGTCGGTGGCGACGCCGGACCGGCGCAGTTCGGTGACCGTGCCGAAGAGCACCCGGCGGGCCTCCTCGCCGAGCGGTACGGCGTACACGGCCGTGGCGGCGGGGATGTCGAGCGTGATGCCCTCCGCCTCCAGCGCCAGCACCGTGCGGTCAACGCCCAGCGCCCAGCCGACGGACGGCAGCGCGGGGCCGCCGATCATCTCCGACAGGCCGTCGTAGCGGCCGCCGCCGCCCACCGCGGACTGCGAGCCGAGGCCGTCGTGGACGAACTCGAAGGTGGTGCGGGTGTAGTAGTCCAGGCCGCGGACCAGCTTCTCGTCGTCCTCGAAGGCCACGCCCGCCGCCGTCAGCAGCTCGCGGACCTGCTCGTGGTACGCCTTGCACGCCTCGCACAGGTAGTCGCGCAGCATCGGCGCCCCGGCCAGCTGCCGCTGGACGGCCTCGCGCTTGTCGTCCAGGACGCGCAGCGGGTTGATGTCGACCCGGCGCCGGGTGTCGTCGTCCAGGTCGAGCCCGCGCAGGAAGTCCTGCAGCGCGGCGCGGTAGACGGGGCGGCACTCCTTGTCGCCCAGGGAGTTGAGCAGGATGCGGAAGTCGCGCAGTCCCAGGGCGCGGTATGCCTGGTCGGCCAGGATGATCAACTCGGCGTCCAGCGCCGGGTCCTCGGCGCCGATGGCCTCCGCGCCGACCTGCGAGAAGTGGCGGTAGCGGCCCTTCTGCGGACGCTCGTAGCGGTAGTACGAGCCCGAGTACCAGAGCTTGACCGGGAGGTTGCCGGTCTTGTGGAGGTTGGCCTCCAGTGCGGCGCGCAGCACGGACGCGGTGCCCTCGGGGCGCAGCGCGAGCCGGTCGCCGCCCTTGGTCTCGAAGGCGTACATCTCCTTGGTCACGATGTCGGTGGACTCGCCGACGCCGCGCGCGAAGAGCTCGACGTTCTCGAAGCCGGGCGTCTCGATGTAGCCGTAACCGGAGTTCTTCAGCGGCCCGGCGATCGCCTCGCGCACCGCGAGGTAGGTGGCGGACTGCGGCGGAATCAGGTCGTAGGTGCCCTTGGGGGCCTTGAAGGTGCTCACGAAGCTCTCGTCACATTCCTCGTCGTGGAGCGGCGCTGAAGCCGTCTCCGAGGCCGGCGGCCACCTCCCGCAGGAACGGGTTGGTGGCGCGCTCGCGGCCGATGGTGGTCTGGGGGCCGTGGCCGGACAGGACGACGGTCGAGTCCTCCAGCGGCAGGCACACGCGGGCCAGCGACTTGAGGATCTCGGCGTGGTCGCCACCCGGCAGGTCGGTGCGTCCGATGGAGCCGGCGAACAGCAGGTCGCCCGAGAAGAACACCGGCGGAACGTCCGCCTGCTCGGGCATCCTGAACGTCACCGACCCCTTGGTATGGCCCGGCGCGTGCGCGACGGAGAACTCCATTCCGGCCAGTTCCAGGACGCTGCCGTCACTGAGCTCCTTGACGTCGTCCGGCTCCCCGACCGTCAGTTCGCCCATGAGCTGCCGGCCGATGGAACGGCCCAGGGCCCGCTCGGGATCGCTCATCATGAAGCGGTCCTCGGGGTGGATCCAGGCCGGGACGTCGTGCGCGCCGCACACGGGGACGACCGAGGCGACATGGTCGATATGGCCGTGGGTGAGGACGACCGCGACGGGCTTGAGCCGATGCTTTGCGACCGCGTCCTCGACTCCTTGGGCCGCCTGGTGGCCCGGGTCGATGATGACGCACTCCTCGCCGGCGGCGGGGGCGACCAAGTAGCAGTTGGTGCCCCAGGCCCCGGCGGGGAACCCGGCAATCAGCACGTTCGTCCTTAAAGGTCGGTGTGGAGGGCGGCAGGCAAGGCCGCTCCCGGACATCTCGGCAGCTCCAGAGCCTACCGGCGGGACTCCCGCCGGGGCGAACCCGTATACGGTACGGCCACGGCGGAGGCGCTCGGCGAACGAGGACCTCGGTGCCCGGACACCGCACTGCTCGGACACATCGATGATCGGACAAGGAGACGACCGGTGGTCAGCAAGGATCAGCGGCGGCGGCAGCTCGCCCGGGAGAAGTTCGAGCGCCAGCAGGAGCGGCGGTCCACCGCCCGGCGCAAGGCCAAGCGGCGCAATGTGATCGTCGCGGCCGCCGTGGCCGTGGCACTGGCCGCCGGCGCCGCGGCCTACGCCTCGGTGGGACTGGCCGGCGACGACCGGGCGGCGGGCGACGCGGCACCGTCCGCGGCGCCGGACCCGTGCGGCAGGCCCGCGAAGGGCGCGCCGTCGACGAAGACCTGGAAGAAGGAACCGGCGATGTCCGTCGACACCGCGGCCTCCTACTCCGTGAAGCTGGCGACGACCTGCGGCGAGATCGATCTGAAGCTGGACGCGGGCAAGGCGCCGCACACGGTCAACTCGTTCGCCTTCCTGGCCCGTCAGGGCTACTTCGACCACAGCCGCTGCCACCGCCTGGTGGACCAGGGCATCCACGTCCTGCAGTGCGGCGACCCGACGGCCACCGGCAAGGGCACGCCCGGCTACACCCTCCCCGACGAGAACCTCAAGGACCCCCGGCTCAAGGGCGGGGTGTATCCGGCGGGCACGGTCGCGATGGCCAACACCTACGACGGGCAGAACGAGAAGACCCGCAACTCCGGCGGCAGCCAGTTCTTCCTGGTCTACCAGGACAGCGAGCTGCCGCCCAACTACACACCGTTCGGGACGATCACGGGCGGCATGGACGTACTGCGCAAGATCGCCGACGCGGGCTCCACGCCCGACCCGCAGACCCGCAACACCGCGCCCAACGCCACCGTCGTGATCGACCGGGCGACCGCGAAGAAGTCCTGACCGGCGGGTCGCGGCGGGGGCGGCGCGGCACCGCCCCCGGGTGCGCACCGTGGAATTTCGGTCGCGCTGGATGCGGACAGCCGAGCGCCGGTCGCCTAGATTGGCGTTGGGTAGGGTGCCTGCTCCGACGGCTGCCACCCTCACCCGCAAGACAGCCCGTCGGACCGGCCAGGGCGCGGCTCTGCCGGACAGAAACTGTGGACGATGCCGGGGGGCCGCACGCCCTCGTCGGCATCATGTGGAGGAGGCGCTGTGAGCAGCGACCCATGGGGCCGCGTCGATGAGACGGGGACCGTGTACGTGCGTACCGCCGATGGCGAGCAGGTCGTCGGATCGTGGCAGGCGGGCACTCCCGAGGAGGCCCTCGCCTACTTCGAGCGCAAGTATGAGGGCCTGGTCGTCGAGATCGGCCTCCTCGAGCGCCGGGTCAGGACCACCGACCTGTCGGCGAAGGACGCGAACACCGCGATCGACCATCTGCGCCAGCAGGTCGACGAGCACCACGCGGTCGGCGATCTGGACGCGCTCAGGAAGCGGCTGGACAAGCTCGTCGAGACGGTCGAATCGCGCCGCGAGGAGCGCAAGGCGCAGAAGGCCAAGCAGAGCGACGAGGCCCGTACGGCCAAGGAGCAGCTGGTCGCCGAGGCCGAGGAGCTGGCGGCCAGTGAGCAGTGGCGGGCGGCCGGCGAGCGGCTGCGTGCGCTGGTCGACACCTGGAAGGGCCTGCCGCGGCTCGACCGCAAGGCGGACGACGAGCTGTGGCACCGCTTCTCGCACGCCCGGTCGGCGTTCTCCAAGCGGCGCAAGGCGCACTTCGCGTCGCTGGACGCGCAGCGCGAGGAGTCCCGCAAGGCCAAGGAGAAGCTGGTCGCCGAGGCCGAGTCGCTCTCGGGCTCGACGGACTGGGGCGCCACCGCGGCCCGCTACCGCGAGCTGATGACGGAGTGGAAGGCCGCGGGCCGGGCTCAGCGCGAGCACGAGGACGACCTGTGGAACCGCTTCCGCGGCGCCCAGGACGTCTTCTTCCAGGCGCGCGGTGAGGTCTTCGCGGAGCGCGACGCCGAGCAGCGGGAGAACCTGACCCGCAAGGAGGAGCTGGCCGTCGAGGCCGAGAAGCTGCTCCCGGTCACCGACCTGAAGGCCGCACGGGCCGCGTTCCGGTCGATCAACGAGCGGTGGGAGGCCATCGGCCACGTCCCGCGGGACGCCCGCCCCAAGATCGAGGGCCGGATGCACGCCGTGGAGCGCGCCATCCAGGAGGCCGAGGAGGCCGAGTGGCGGCGGACGAACCCCGAGGCGCGGGCCCGTGCCGCGGGGCTGACCGGCCAGCTCCAGGACGCCGTCGACAAGCTCCAGAAGCAGATCGACACGGCCCGGGCGGCCGGCAACGACGCCAAGGCCGACAAGCTCGGCCGGGAGCTGGAGGGCCGCAAGGCCCTGCTGGACCAGGCGCTGAAGGGCCTTGAGGAGTTCGGCGGCTGAGGTGCTGCCCTAAGCCGGCGCCGCTTTCGCGGAAGTGGTTGCTCGCCGTCGGGGTGCCTCAATTGATGGCTGAGGTACCCGATACGTAACGAGGAGGGCCCCGGTACTCCGGTACCGGGGCCCTCCTCGTGCGTGTGGCTACGGCCTGCGCGCCGACGTCACGCGGTACACGTCGTACACACCCTCCACGCCCCGGACCGCCTTCAGGACGTGCCCCAGATGCTTCGGGTCGCCCATCTCGAAGGTGAAGCGGGAGGTGGCGACGCGGTCGCGGGAGGTCTGGACGGCCGCCGAGAGGATGTTAACGTGCTGGTCGGACAGCACCCGCGTGACGTCCGACAGCAGCCGGGACCGGTCCAGCGCCTCGACCTGGATGGCGACCAGGAAGACCGAGGACTGGGTGGGCGCCCATTCGACGTCCAGGATCCGCTCCGGCTGCCGGGACAGCGAGTCGACGTTGACGCAGTCGGCGCGGTGCACCGAGACGCCGCTGCCGCGGGTGACGAAGCCGATGATGGGGTCGCCCGGCACCGGCGTACAGCAGCGGGCGAGCTTGACCCAGACGTCGTCGACGCCCTTGACGACCACGCCGGGGTCGGCGCTGGAGCGGCGCTTGGAGCGCGGCCGGATCGGGGTGGACTCGGCGATGTCCTCGGTGGCCTCGTCCTGGCCGCCGAGCGCCTGCACCAGCTTCTGGACGACGCCCTGCGCCGCGACATGGCCCTCGCCGATGGCGGCGTAGAGCGAGGAGATGTCCGGGTAGCGCATCTCGTGCGCGAGGGTCACCAGGGAGTCGCCGGTCAGGATCCGCTGGATCGGCAGGTTCTGCTTGCGCATGGCCCGCGCGATGGCGTCCTTGCCCTGCTCGATCGCCTCGTCGCGGCGCTCCTTGGAGAACCAGCCGCGGATCTTGTTCCGGGCGCGCGGGGACTTGACGAAGCCGAGCCAGTCCCGGGACGGTCCGGCGCCCGGGGCCTTGGAGGTGAAGACCTCGACCAGGTCGCCGTTGTCCAGGGTCGATTCGAGCGGGACGAGGCGCCCGTTGACCCGGGCCCCTATCGTGCGGTGGCCGACCTCGGTGTGCACCGCGTAGGCGAAGTCGACGGGGGTGGCGCCGGCCGGCAGCGCTATCACATCGCCCTTCGGCGTGAAGACGAAGACCTCGTTGCGGGACAGGTCGAAGCGCAGCGACTCCAGGAACTCGCCGGGGTCCTCGGTCTCCTTCTGCCAGTCCAGCAGCTGCCGCAGCCAGGCCATGTCGTTGACGGTGTCCTGGCCCTTGCCCGCGTTCTTCGGCACATCCGTACGGATCTTGGAGGCGCCGGCCACCGCTTCCTGCTTGTACTTCCAGTGCGCGGCGATGCCGTACTCGGCGCGGCGGTGCATGTCGAAGGTGCGGATCTGCAGTTCGACCGGCTTGCCGCTGGGTCCGATGACCGTCGTGTGCAACGACTGGTACATGTTGAACTTCGGCATCGCGATGTAGTCCTTGAACCGGCCGGGGACCGGGTTCCATCGCGCGTGGATGGTGCCGAGGGCGGCGTAGCAGTCGCGGACGGTGTCGACGAGGACGCGGATGCCCACCAGGTCGTAGATCTCGGCGAAGTCGCGGCCGCGCACGATCATCTTCTGGTAGACGCTGTAGTAGTGCTTCGGGCGACCGGTGACGGTGGCCTTGATGCGGGCGGCGCGCAGATCGGCCTGGACCTCGTCGGTCACTATCGCCAGATACTCGTCCCGCTTGGGCGCCCGCTCGGCGACCAGCCGGACGATCTCGTCGTACATCTTGGGGTAGAGGATCGCGAAGGCGAGGTCCTCCAGCTCCCACTTGATGGTGTTCATGCCCAGGCGGTGGGCGAGCGGGGCGTAGATCTCCAGCGTCTCGCGGGCCTTCTTCTCCTGCTTCTCCCGCTTGAGGTAGCGCATGGTGCGCATGTTGTGCAGGCGGTCGGCGAGCTTGATGACCAGCACGCGCGGGTCCTTGGCCATCGCGACGACCATCTTGCGGACCGTCTCGGCCTGCGCGGCCTCGCCGAACTTGACCTTGTCGAGCTTGGTGACGCCGTCGACCAGCAGCGCGACCTGGTCGCCGAAGTCCCGGCGCAGGGTGTCCAGGCCGTACTCGGTGTCCTCGACGGTGTCGTGCAGCAGGCCCGCCATCAGCGTCGCCGGGTCCATGCCCAGCTCGGCGAGGATGGTGGTGACCGCGAGCGGATGGGTGATGTACGGGTCGCCGCTCTTGCGCTTCTGGCCGCGGTGCCAGCGCTCGGCGACCTGGTAGGCCCGCTCGACCTGGCGCAGCGTCGCGGTCTCGATCTTGGGGTCGTTGCCGCGCACGGCCCGCAGCAGCGGCTCCAGGACCGGGTTGTACGGGCTGGAGCGCTGGACGCCGAGCCGGGCGAGGCGGGCGCGCACCCGGTTGGGGGAACCGGAGCGGCCGGCGGGGGTGGGCGGCAGCGGCTTGGGCGCGGCCGGCTGGTCGGCCTTGGCGGGCGGCTTGGGCGCACGCGTGGCCGGGGAGGCGGCGGGCGCCGGCCGGGAGTGCTCGGCGGGGGACGTGGCGGGCCGGTCGGCCGGCGGCCGGGGCCCCGCGCTGCCGTCGGGAGCGCCGGGCCGCTCGGGCTGGGGCGCGTCCGTGGAAGCCGCGTCCTTCGGCTTCGGCTCGTCCGGGCGCGCGGCGTCGGATCCCGCCGGACGCAGTCCGGGGGAGAGCGGCTGGGCCTCGTCTGGCAAGAGCACTCCTCAAGCGGTTCCGGACCCCAGGACCTCGAACGGGTCGGGGTGCCATGGTATCGAGCCCGCGGCGGCGGCTCCCCCGCGGCCATGGGTCCGTACATGACACAGCAGCAGGGGCACCCGGATTCTTCCGGATGCCCCTGCTGCTTCTGTGGTGTGCGGCGGCCGCCCGCGAGAGCCTCAGACCGTGATCAGGGCCTCCAGCGGAGCGCCCCGCAGACCCGGCTGCAACCGCTGCCGACCGGCCAGGAAGCCCAGCTCCAGCAGCACCGCCAGGCCGGCGACCTCGGCGCCCGCGCGGCGGATGAGCTGCACCGAGGCGTCGGCGGTGCCGCCGGTGGCGAGCACGTCGTCGATGACCAGCACCCGGTCGCCCGGGGCCAGTGCGTCGGCGTGGATCTCGATCTCGGCGGTGCCGTACTCCAGCTCGTAGCCCTGGCCCAGCGTCGCGCCGGGCAGCTTGCCGGCCTTGCGTACGGGGACGAAGCCGATGCCGGCGCGGACCGCCACGGGGGCGGCGAGTATGAAGCCGCGCGCCTCCAGGCCCACCACCTTGTCGGCCCGATGCCGCACGCACAGCTCGGCGAAGGCGTCGGTGAGCGCGCCGAAGGCCGCCGGGTCGGACAGCAGCGGGGTGATGTCCTTGAACATCACGCCCGGCTTCGGATAGTCCGGGACATCGGTGATCCGGCTGAGCAGCAGTTCCTGAAGGGCCGCGGAAGAACTCATCGGCGCTTGCCCGACGAGCGGCCGCGTCCGCGGGGGCGGGTGGAGGGCTGCCGGCGCGGACCGACGACCGCGGCGTCCGCCTCGTCGTCCGCGTCCGCCCCGCCGGGGACGGCGTCCTGCGGCTCCTCCTGGCTCGCGCCCTTGGCCGCCGCGGCGGCGCGCTTGGCCTTGACCCGCTTGGCCAGCGCCTTCATCTCCGGCTCGGCGTTCTTGAAGTCCGCGACCAGCGGGGTGGCGATGAAGATCGAGGAGTACGCACCGGCGGCCAGACCGACGAACAGGGCCAGCGAGATGTCGTTGAGCATGCCCGCGCCCAGCACGCCGCCGCCGACGAACAGCAGACCGGCGACCGGGAGCAGCGCCACCACGGTGGTGTTGATGGAGCGGACCAGCGTGCTGTTGATGGAGCGGTTGGCGATCTCGCTGTAGGTGAAGCGGGTCTGCTTGGTGATGTCCTTGGAGGCTTCCTTGAGGCTGTCGAAGACGACGACCGTGTCGTACAGGGAGTAACCGAGGATGGTCAGCAGACCGATGACCGTGCCGGGCGTGACCTCGAAGCCGACCAGGGCGTAGACGCCGACCGTGATCGTGAGGTCGTGGATCAGCGCGATCAGGGCGGCGAGCGCCATCCGCCATTCGAAGGCGATGGCCAGATAGATCACCACGAGGACCATGAAGATCCCCAGGCCCAGCCATGCCTTGTTGGCGATCTGCTCGCCCCAGCTCGGGCCGACCAGCTGGGTGTTGACGTCCTTGACCGGGATGTTCAGGTCCTTGGCCAGCTCCTCCTGGACCGGCACCGCCTGCTTGGTGTCCAGACCGCTGATCTGGATGCGCAGCGCGCCGTCGCCGAGCTTCTGCACGACGGCCTGGTGGCCGCCCGCCGCCGACTCGGCCTGGTGCTGGGCCTCGGAGGCGGACACGGAGGTGGACGGGGTGGTGAAGACCGCGCCGCCGGAGAACTCGATGCCCATGTTCAGACCGCGCACCGCCAGGCCGACGATGGCCGTGATGGTGATGAGGATCGAGATGCCGTACCAGATCTTCCGCTTGCCGATGAAGTCGTAGCCGACCTCGCCGCGGTAGAGCCGGGCGCCGATGTTTCCGAGCTTGGACATCTCACGCCTCCTTCGTCTGGGTGGGGGCGGTGCCGCGGCGGCGGCGCAGCGGTGGCCTGGCGCCCAGGCGCTGGGGATCGAGGCCGGACCAGGAGTGGCCCTCGTAGAAGAACTTCCGCCGGGCCAGCAGCGTCATCAGGGGCTTGGTGAAGAGGAAGACCACCACGACGTCGAGGACGGTGGTCAGGCCGAGGGTGAAGGCGAAGCCCTGCACCTTGCCGACGGTGACGATGAACAGCACCGCGGCGGCCAGGAACGACACGAAGTCGGAGACCAGGATCGTGCGGCGGGCCCGGGGCCAGCCGCGCTCGACGGCCGGACGCAGGGTGCGGCCCTCGCGGATCTCGTCCCGGATGCGTTCGAAGTAGACGATGAACGAGTCGGCGGTGATACCGATGGCGACGATGGCGCCGCAGACCGCCGGGAGGTTCAGCGCGAACCCGATGGCCGGTCCGAGCAGCGTCATGATCGTGTACGTCAGGATCGCCGAGACGCACAGGCTCGCCAGCGCGACCAGCGCCAGCCCCCGGTAGTAGGCGATCAGGTAGACGACGACCAGGGCGAGGCCGATGGCACCGGCGATCAGACCGGCGTGCAGCTGCTCGCCGCCGAGGGCCGCGGTGACCGTGGTCTCGTCGTCGATCTTGAAGGAGAGGGGCAGCGCACCGTAGGACAGCATGTTGCCGAGGTCCTCGGCGGACTGCTGGGTGAAGCCGCCGGAGATGGTGGCGTTGCCGCCGTTGAGCTGCTCCCTGACCCGCGGGTCGGAGACCACCGCGCCGTCCAGGACGATCGCGAACTGGTTCTGCGGCTGGGCCTTGGTGGCGAGCTTGCCGGTGATGTCCGCGAACTTCTTGCCGCCGTCGGAGGTGAAGTCCATCTGGACGATCCAGCCCTGGCCCTGCTGGCTGTCGAAGACGGCCTTGGCGCCCTTGACGTCGGTGCCCTCGACCGCGATCGGACCCAGCACGTACTTCTGGGTGCCGTCGTCCTTGCAGGCCACGATCGGGTCGGACGGCTTGGCGCCGGCGGCCTTCTCACCGGCCGCGGCGCGGCTCTTCTTCGTGGAGCAGTCCAGCGCGTTCAGCTGCTTCTGGAGGGCCGGGGGGATCTCCTCGGCGCCGGGGAGCGCCGGCGGCGTCGGAGGCGCGGAGGGCTTGCCCGACGGGGTGGGCTTCGCGGACGGCGCCTTCTTCAGGGCGTCCGTCACGGCGCGGCCCTGCGTCGTCGGCTTGGCGCTCGGCGAGGACGAGGCGTTCTGCTGGGTGCCCGGCTGGTCCTTGGCCTTGTCGCCGGACGCCTTGTCGTCCTTGCCCTTGCCCTTGTCGCCGGCGCCGCTCTTGGAGGGGCTCGGCTCGGGCGTCTTGGTGCCCACGGTGGTGGTCAGCACCGGCCGGAACCCGAGCTGGGCGGTGGTACCGACCTGCTGGCGGGCCTGCTTCGCGTCCGTCCCCTTGGGGATGTTCACGATGATGTGGTTGCTGCCCTGCGTCTGGACCTCGGACTCGGTCACGCCGAGACCGTTGACCCGTCGCTCCATGATGCCGGCGGCGGTGTTCATGTTGGTCTCGTTGATCGCGTTGGGCTTGCCCGGCTGGTTCTGGGCCGCCAGCGTGAAGCTGGTGCCGCCCGCCAGGTCGATGCCCAGGCGGGGCGTCAGCGTGCCGGAGTAGAACATGCCTCCGATCAGCCCCACCATCGCGATCAGGACCAGGATCAGGGTGCGGCCCGGATGCCCTTGGCTCGCGGGCGCCCTGCGGCCCTTCTTCGGTGCTGCCACCTTCTCGTTTCTCCCTGTCCAACCCCTCGGCCCGGGGTGTCGGCCGAGCGGCCACGAAGTCTTGTGCGGACCTGCCCCCGCCGGAGCCTAAACCGTCCCGGAACCGCGGTGCACGACTCAACATGCCCCGCGGTTCCGTGGGATGGACTACTTCGCGTCGCCGCCGGTCTTCTTGTCGTCCTTGGCGGCGTCGGTGTCCGCTTTGGCGGTGCCCTCGGCGTCCTCGGCGTCCTGCTCGGCCGCGGCGTCGCCGGCGGGCTTGTCGGCGGCCGGGGTCTCGGCCTTGCCCATGTCGATCTTGGCGGCCTTGTCAGCCGTTTCGGTGGCGGCGTCGTCGGTCAGCGAGGAGGCGTCGTCCGGGACGACCGGCGCGTCGCCGTGGTCCGCCTCGGCACCGTCCAGGATGCGGTTGTACTCCTCGTCCGGGATCACCGCGCCGATGGCGTTCTTGGCATAGATGGCGTGCACGCCGGGGGCGACCTCCAGGAGGACGGTGTCCTCGTGGACTTCCTTGACGGTGGCGTACATGCCGCCGATCGTCCGGACGCCGGTGCCGGCCTGCATCTCATCGCGCATCTGCGCGGCCGCCTGCTGCTTCTTCTTGGCGGACCGCGTCATCAGGAACATGGCCCCGATGAGGACGATGAAGGGGAGGAGAGTCACGATATTGGGCACGGGACGGAAATCCTTCGCACGACCGCAGCTGCGCGGTCTCATATAGCGGGGGTGGGTATGCCGGCCCCTACGGACGGCATCGGCGGAGTCTAAGCGAGTCCCCACCAGTGGAACAACGCCCAGCATCGCACCGCAGTTCCTGACCGGGCGAGTCTCCGCGCCGTCAGGGCCCGAACAAGCCCTGCTGTCCGCTTCCTCCCGATTGCTGCTGGGGCGGGACCAGCCCGAGATGGGCCCAGGCCGCCGGGGTCGCGATGCGCCCCCTGGGGGTCCGGGCGAGCAGCCCCTCCCGCACGAGGAACGGCTCGGCGACCTCCTCGACCGTCTCGCGCTCCTCCCCCACGGCGACCGCGAGGGTGGACAGGCCCACCGGACCGCCGCCGAAGAGCTTCAGCAGGGCCGTGAGCACGGCGCGGTCCAGGCGGTCCAGGCCACGGGCGTCGACCTCGTAGACGTCGAGGGCCTGGGAGGCGATCTCGCGGGTGATCCGGCCGTCGGCCTTGACCTGGGCGTAGTCGCGGACGCGGCGCAGCAGGCGGTTGGCGATACGGGGCGTGCCGCGGGAGCGGCCGGCGATCTCGGCGGCGCCGTCGGCTTCTATCTCGACGTCGAGCAGGCCGGCCGAGCGGTGGATGACCCGCTGGAGCTCGGCGGGGGCGTAGAACTCCATATGGGCGGTGAAGCCGAAGCGGTCGCGCAGCGGGGGCGGCAGCAGTCCGGCCCTGGTCGTGGCGCCGACCAGGGTGAACGGCGGGAGTTCGAGAGGGATGGCGGTGGCGCCCGGGCCCTTGCCGACGATGACGTCGACGCGGAAGTCCTCCATCGCCATGTAGAGCATCTCCTCGGCGGGCCGGGACATCCGGTGGATCTCGTCGAGGAAGAGGACCTCGCCCTCCTGGAGGGAGGAGAGGATCGCGGCGAGATCGCCGGCGTGCTGGATGGCGGGGCCGGAGGTGATCCGGATGGGGGCGCCCATCTCGGCGGCGATGATCATCGACAGGGTCGTCTTGCCGAGGCCCGGCGCGCCGGACAGCAGGACGTGGTCGGCGGTGGCGCCGCGGGCGCGGGCGGCCCGCAGCACCAGGTCGAGCTGTTCGCGCACCCGCTCCTGGCCCACGAACTCGGCGAGGTCCTTGGGCCGCAGCGCGGCCTCGACGGCGGTGTCCTCGCCGTCCGCGTCGGCTCCGACCAGCCGGTCGGGGCCACCGGGGGCGGTGTCCTCGGTGGGCGGTGCGGTGTCGTCCCAGTTCACTGCGGATTGCCTCGCGGGGTCGGGGCGGCCGGGCCGCCTGCGTGGTCGTACGGTCGGGGGCTCGCGGGCCGGGCGGCGGTCACCGGGCGCGGTTCAGCGTCTGCAGGGCGGCCTTGAGCAGCTGCGGCACCTGGGGCGCGCCGCCGGCGGCGACCGCCTCCTCGGCCTGCGGGGCGACCGCGGAGACCGCCTCGTCCGCCTCGCGGGTGGCGTAGCCGAGCCCGATCAGGGCGGCCTGCAGCTGATCGCGCCAGCCGGCGGTGACGGCGGTGCCGATCGCGGGCCGCCCGCTGCCGACCGGCTCGCCGAGCCGGTCCTTCAGCTCCAGCAGCAGCTTCTGGGCGCCCTTCTTGCCGATGCCGGGGACGGCGGTGAGCGCCTTCTCGTCACCCGTGGAGACGGCACGGCGCAGCGCGTCCGGGGTGTGCACCGCGAGCATGGCCTGGGCGAGCCGGGGGCCCACGCCGCTGGCCGTCTGCAGCAGCTCGAACGTCTGGCGCTCGTCGTCGTCGGCGAAGCCGTAGAGCGTGAGGGAGTCCTCGCGGACGACGAGGGAGGTGGCGAGCTTGGCCGGGGCTCCGATGCGCAGCGCGGAGAGCGTGTTCGGGGTGCACTGGACGGCCATGCCGATACCGCCGACCTCGACGACGGCGGAATCGGGGGCCAGGGCCGCGACCGGGCCGGAGACAAAGGCGATCATCGGGTGCCCTTCAGCGTGCGGACGGGAGCGGAGGTGCGGCGGGCGGCGGCCTGGGCCTGCTGGAGGCGGTTGACCGCGGGAGCCCGCCAGATGTGGCAGATGGCGAGGGCGAGGGCGTCGACGGCGTCGGCCGGCTTCGGTGGTGCGTCGAGCCGCAGCAGGCGCGTCACCATGGCGCCGACCTGGGCCTTGTCGGCCCGGCCCGAGCCCGTGACGGCCGCCTTGACCTCGCTGGGGGTGTGCAGCGCGACCGGCAGGCCGCGGCGGGCCGCGCACAGCATGGCGACCGCGCTGGCCTGGGCGGTGCCCATGACCGTACGGACGTTGTGCTGGCTGAAGACCCGCTCCACGGCGACGTATTCGGGGCGGTGGGCGTCCAGCCACTCGTCGATGCCGCGCTCGATGAGGACCAGCCGCTGGGCGATCTCGGCATCGGGCGGGGTGCGGACGACGCCGACGCCGACCATCTTCAGCGGGCGTCCGGCGAGACCTTCCACCACGCCGACCCCGCACCGGGTCAGCCCCGGGTCCACCCCGAGCACCTTCACGGCGCCCCTCCCCTCATGCCGTACCGCTTTCGTCCCCCGTTCCCCCCGCGGGAGGGGCGGAGATCCCCTGCTCAGCACAGTATCGGCTGCCACTGACAACGCGACGGGCCGACGGGGGTGTGTTCCCCGTCGGCCCGTGTGCGAACGGCGGCGGCGCCGCCGCGCGGACTACCGGATCAGGCGTCGACCTTGGCCATCACGTCGTCCGAGACGTCGAAGTTGGCGAAGACGTTCTGCACGTCGTCGCTGTCCTCCAGCGCGTCGATCAGCTTGAAGATCTTGCGCGCGCCCTCTTCCTCCAGCTCGACCTGCATGGTCGGGACGAAGTTGGCGTCCGCCGAGTCGTAGTCGATACCGGCCTCCTGGAGGGCGGTGCGGACCGCGACCAGGTCGGTGGCCTCGCTGAGCACCTCGAAGGACTCACCGAGGTCGTTGACCTCCTCGGCACCGGCGTCCAGCACCGCGCCCAGCACGTCGTCCTCGGAAAGTTCACCCTTGGGGACGATCACCACGCCCTTGCGGTTGAACAGGTACGACACCGAGCCCGGGTCGGCCATCGAACCGCCGTTGCGGGTCATGGCGACGCGCACGTCCGAGGCGGCGCGGTTGCGGTTGTCGGTGAGGCACTCGATCAGCACCGCGACACCGTTGGGGCCGTAGCCCTCGTACATGATGGTCTCGTAGTCGGCGCCGCCGGCCTCAAGACCCGCACCGCGCTTGACCGCGGAGTCGATGTTCTTGTTGGGCACCGAGCTCTTCTTGGCCTTCTGGATGGCGTCGAAGAGGGTCGGGTTGCCGTCCGGGTCGGCACCGCCCGTACGGGCCGCGACCTCGATGTTCTTGATCAGCTTCGCGAAGAGCTTGCCGCGCTTGGCATCGATCACGGCCTTCTTGTGCTTCGTCGTAGCCCATTTAGAGTGGCCGGACATCCGCCTGTCTCCTTCGCGTAACCAACTTCTGAACCGAACGCCATAGATCCTACCGGGGCCAGGTCACACGGTGTCACTCCCGCCCGTCACCCGGCCACCGCCGCTCATGGAGCTACGCGCGCTCCTGCCGGCTGCCGCGCACCATGTCCACGAACAGCGCGTGGACGCGGTGGTCACCGGTCAGCTCCGGATGGAACGACGTGGCCAGGACGTTACCCTGCCGGACCGCCACGGTGTGGCCGTCGTACGTGGCCAGGACCTCGACCGCGCCGCCGACCGACTCGACCCAGGGCGCCCGGATGAAGACGCCCTCGACCGGTCCGCCGGGGATGCCGGCGACGTCGATGGCCGCCTCGAAGGACTCGTTCTGCCGCCCGAACGCGTTACGGCGGACGATCATGTCGATGCCGCCGAGCGTCTCCTGGTCCTCCCGGGCGTCCAGCAGCTTGTCCGCGACCATGATCATGCCGGCGCAGGTCCCGTAGACCGGCCGGCCCGCCCGCACGAACGCGCGCAGCGGCTCCAGCATGCCGAAGACGACCGCCAGCTTGGACATCGTGGTGGACTCGCCGCCCGGTATGACCAGGCCGTCGACCTGGTCCAGCTCCTCGGGGCGGCGTACCGGCCGCGCCTGGGCGCCGGCGTCCGTGAGCGCCTTGACGTGCTCACGGACGTCGCCCTGGAGGGCCAGCACACCGATGGTGGGGGTGCTCATCGCCTCGGTTCCTACCAGCCGCGGTTGGCGTAGCGCTCGGCCTCGGGGAGGGTGTCGCAGTTGATGCCGACCATGGCCTCGCCCAGGTTGCGGGAGACGTCCGCGATGACCTTCGGGTCGTCGTAGAAGGTGGTGGCCTTCACGATCGCGGCGGCGCGCTTGGCCGGGTCGCCGGACTTGAAGATGCCGGAGCCGACGAACACGCCCTCGGCGCCGAGCTGGCGCATCAGGGCCGCGTCGGCCGGGGTGGCCACACCGCCGGCGGAGAACAGCACGACCGGCAGCTTGCCGAGCTCGGCGACCTCCTTGACCAGCTCGAACGGGGCGCGCAGCTCCTTGGCGGCGGCGTACAGCTCGTTGTTGTCGCAGCCGCGCAGCTTGGCGATCTCGCCCTTGATCTGGCGCAGGTGGCGGACCGCCTCGACGACGTTGCCGGTGCCGGCCTCGCCCTTGGAGCGGATCATGGCGGCGCCCTCGGCGATCCGGCGCAGCGCCTCGCCCAGGTTGGTGGCACCGCACACGAAGGGGGTGGTGAAGGCCCACTTGTCGGAGTGGTTGACCTCGTCGGCCGGGGTGAGGACCTCGGACTCGTCGATGTAGTCGACACCGAGGGACTGCAGGACCTGGGCCTCGACGAAGTGGCCGATGCGGGACTTGGCCATGACCGGGATGGAGACGGCGTCGATGATGCCGTCGATCATGTCGGGGTCCGACATACGGGCCACGCCGCCGTCCTTGCGGATGTCGGCGGGGACCCGCTCCAGGGCCATGACGGCGACGGCGCCCGCGTCCTCGGCGATCTTCGCCTCTTCCGGCGTGACGACGTCCATGATCACGCCGCCCTTGAGCTGCTCGGCCATGCCGCGCTTGACGCGCGCGGTCCCGGTCTCGGGGTTCTGGGGCGTGGTGGGCGTGCTGGACACGGTTTGACCTCACTCAGTGCGGGTGGTGGAACGTGCCGACCACACAACCCTTTGTGCGGGACCGGAGAAAAGGGCCAATTCAAGGCCGGTGGCTCGTTGCGGCGGCCAGTCGCAGCGACCGCGGCCGGGGCCCGGGGGTGCCGCCCGGCGGCGCGCGCTCAGTTGCCGGCCGAGCGGTCGTCGAGGACGGCCGGCGGCTCGTCGTCCATCTCGAAGGCCAGCGGGAACGGCGCGTGCCCCGCCAGCCGGAAGACCCGCACCACCCGGTGGCGGCGGACGGCGCGGGCGGCCCGTACGGCGTCGTTGTGGAAGCGGCGGGCCATCGGGACGCGGCGGACCGCGGCGGTGAGCTCGGTGACCGTCCGCTCGCCGCCCGGCGCCTCCCGTACGGCCTCCAGCTGCCCCTCCTCGGCGAAGATCGCCCGCAGCGCCTGGCTCAGCTCGCTCTCCGCGACCTCGCGGTGGTCCTCCTCGGCCTGCCGGGCCTCGTGCGCCGCCTGATAGAGCACGATCGAGGCCGCGGGGTCCAGGACTCCCGACGTGCCGACCTCCTGGGCGACCGACGCGCGCCGCAGGAGCTGGGCGTCCAGGGCCGCCCGGGCCGCGTCGATGCGCGCGTGCAGGCGGTCCAGGCGGCCGGCCGTCCAGCTGAGGTAGATGCCGATGAGGAGGACCGCTACCGCGATCCAGATGATGGTGGTCACGGGCCGTCACGTTACCCGCACGTGGTGGGCTCCCCCGGGGCGGCGCCTGGTCAGTCCTTCGCCAGCCACCGCCGCGCCCGCAGGCCCACGCGTTCGTCGGTGGCCACCGAGGCGGCGCCGGCGGTGACGGTCTCGTAGACGGCGAGGATGTCGGCGCCGACGGTCGACCAGTCGAAGCGGCGGACATGGCGGCTGCCGCGCTCGCGGAGTTCCGCCAGGCGGGCGGGGTCGCCGAGCAGGCGCACCGCGGCGGCGGCCAGGGCGGCGGCGTCCTCGTTGGCGAAGAGCTCGCCGGCCTCGCCCTGGTCGAGGACCTGGGCGAAGGCGTCGAGGTCGCTGGCCAGTACGGGCGCGCCGGCGGACATCGCCTCCACGAGGATGATGCCGAAGGACTCGCCCCCCGTGTTGGGGGCGACGTACACATCGACGCTGCGCAGCAGCCGGGCCTTGTCCTCGTCGGTGACCATGCCGAGGAACTCCACGCGGGAGCGCAGTTCGGGGGGCAGGGTGGCGACGGCCTCGTCCTCGTCGCCGCGGCCGGCGACCAGCAGCCGGGCGTCGGGCACCTCGGCGAGGATCGCCGGCAGCGCCTTCATCAGGACCGGCAGGCCCTTGCGCGGCTCGTCGATGCGGCCGATGAAGCCGATGGTCCTCCCCTGCCACTCGGGCCGGGGTTCGGCGCGGGCGAAGAAGTCGACGTCCACGCCGTTGGGGATGACCACCGCGTCGCCGCCGAGGTGTTCGACGAGGGTGCGGCGGGCGTACTCGCTGACCGCGACGCGGGCGCTGATCTTCTCCAGGGCGGGCTGCAGGATCGGGTACGCGGCGATCATCGCCCGCGAGCGCGGGTTGGAGGTGTGGAAGGTCGCCACGATGGGGCCCTGGGCGGCCCAGCAGGAGAGCAGGCCCAGTGAGGGCGAGGCCGGCTCGTGGATGTGGATGACGTCGAAGGCGCCGTTCTGCAGCCAGCGGCGGACCCGGGCGGCGGAGAGGAAGCCGAAGTTGAGGCGGGCGACCGAGCCGTTGTAGGGGACGGGGACGGCGCGGCCGGCGGAGACGACGTACGGCGGGAGCGGGGTGTCGTCGTCGGCGGGGGCCAGGACGGAGACCTCGTGGCCGAGGCGGATCAGGTGGTCGGCCAGGTCCCGGATGTGGAACTGGACGCCGCCGGGGACGTCCCAGGCGTACGGGCAGACGATGCCGATCTTCACTGCTGTGTCCTTCTGTTCGCTTCTCCGCCCCCGCGGCGCAGAGGTGCGGCTTTCGTACCCGGCTGCGGCCCGGTGGCCGCGGGCGCGACGCTCACTGTGTCCTCTCGCTCACCGCGGCACCGCCTCCCGGCTCGTCCGACCCGTCCGCCTCGCGCGGCTCCAGGTCGGCGAGCCAGAGCCGCTGGAGCATGTGCCAGTCCTCGGGGTGGTCGGCGATGCCGGAGGCGAAGGTGTCGGCGAGCGCCTGGGTCATCAGGGCGGCCTTCTCGACGCGGGTGCCGGTCTCGGGGACCTCGATCTCGGGGTGGACCCGGCCGCGCATGACGGGGCTCTCGTCGTACCAGAGGGTGACGGGCAGCAGCATCGCGCCGGTCTGCACGGCGAGCATCGCGGGCCCGGCCGGCATCTTCGTCTCCTCGCCGAAGAACTTGACCGGGATGCCGGAGCTGGACAGGTCGCGGTCGGCGACCAGGCAAACCAGGCCGCCGGCGCGCAGCCGCCGGGCGAGCGTGCCGAAGGCGGCGCCGCCGGTGTGCGGCAGCACCTCCATGCCCAGGCCCTCGCGGTAGGCGACGAAGCGGTCGTAGAGGGACTCGGGCTTGAGCCGCTCGGCGACGGTGGTGAAGGGGGTGTTGAGCTTGGTGGTGACCCAGACGCCCGCGAGGTCGTAGTTGCCCATGTGGGGCAGGGCGAGGATGACGCCGCGGTCGCTCTTGAGCCCCTCCTCCAGGTGGTGCACGTCCTCGGGCGCGAAACCCGTCCTTATCCGGTCCTTGCTCCAGGCCGGCAGGCGGAAGGACTCCATCCAGTAGCGCATGTACGAGCGCATCCCGGCCCGGGAGAGCTCGGCCAGGCGCTGTGCGGAGGCGTCCGGGACCACCCGGGCGAGGTTGGCCTCCAGGCGGCGCACGCCCTTGCCGCGGCGCTTCCAGACCGTGTCGGCGATCCGCCGGCCGAGGCGTACCGCGACGCCTTCGGGCAGCTTCTTGACGGTGCTCCAGCCCAGGCCGTAGAGGGCGTCGGTGAGCTTGTCGGTGTCGATCCCCGGCAGGCCGGTCCTGCGTGCGCTCATGCGCTGTTCCCCCCTTGTGCGATGGCGTCGGCCTCGGCCGACTCCCGGCGTACCGTCACCACGCGCTGGCCGAGGGTGACGGCGCTGCCGATGCCGACGATCCACAGGGCGATCGGCAGCAGGACCTCGACGCCGGGCACGCCGAAGGCGTGCAGACCCGACAGCCCGCAGGCCACCAGCGTGATGACCAGCCGCTCGGCGCGCTCGACCAGCCCGTTGACGTCGACCGGCAGCCCGATGGCCTCGCCCCGCGCCTTGGTGTACGACACGACCTGCCCGCTGGCCAGGCAGAAGATCGCCATGGCGCAGAGGATCAGGCTCTCGCCGCGGCCCGCGTACCAGAGGGCGAGCCCGCCGAAGATCGCGGAGTCGGCGACCCGGTCGAGGGTGGAGTCGAGGAAGGCGCCCCAGCGGCTGGAGCGGCCGAGCTGCCGCGCCATGTTGCCGTCGACCAGGTCGGAGAAGACGAAGAGGGTGATGACGACCGTGCCCCAGAAGAACTCGCCCTGCGGGTAGAAGACCAGGGCGCCGGCCACCACGCCTCCGGTTCCGACGAGGGTGACCGCGTCCGGGCTGACGCCGATACGGATGAGCAGGGCGGCGAACGGCGTGAGAACACGCGTGAAGAAAGCACGCGCGTACTTGTTCAGCATGGCCTTCCCGGAGGTCGATACGGGCCGCGCGGTCAAGGGGCCACCGGCTGGCCCATCGTAGCCACGAGGCCCCGGGCGGCCGCGAAGGCATCGCGGCGCAGGGTGCATGCGGCGGCTCGGGGCTGCGGTTGCGCGCCTCCCGGCGTACGGATCGGGCCGCACAGCCCTTGGCGGGACCGGGCTCTTGCGCCATGTATGGACGCATGATGACCTCGGTGGAAAGCTCGAATCACCGCAAAGTGTCGACCTGGAGGCGAGACACATGAGCGAGAAGTCGAGTACGAACCCGGGAGCCGCCGGAAGGGCATCAGCGGCCGACCAGCCCACGGCCCTGCGCAATGTGGTGCTGGTCGGCCACAGCGGATCGGGAAAGACCACTCTGGTCGAGGCCCTCGCGCTGGCATCCGGCGCGGTCAATCGGGCGGGCCGGGTCGAGGACGGCGGCTGTCTGTCGGACTACGACGAGATCGAACACCGTCAGCAACGCTCCGTACAGCTCTCCCTGGTCCCGGTGGACTGGGGCGGAATCAAGATCAATATTTTGGACACCCCCGGATACGCCGATTTCGTCGGGGAACTCAGGGCCGGTCTGCGCGCAGCGGACGCGGCCCTCTTCGTTGTCTCGGCGGCCGACGGCGTGGCCGGTGCGACCCGCATGGTCTGGGACGAGTGCGCGGCCGTCGGGATGCCGCGGGCCCTGGTCATCACGCATCTGGAGGCGTCCCGCTCCGACTTCCACGAGATGACCGAGCAGTGCCGGACCGCGTTCGGCGGCGAGGACCCGGACGCAGTGCTGCCGCTGTACCTGCCGCTGTACGGGACACCGGGCGCCGACGGCCACTCCCCCGTGCACGGCCTGATCGGCCTGCTCTCCCGGCGGGTCTTCGACTATTCGTCCGGTGAGCGCGCCGAGCGCGAGCCGACGGCGGAGGAGCTGCCGCTGATCGAGGAGGCCCGCAACCGCCTCATCGAGGGGATCATCGCCGAGAGCGAGGACGAGTCCCTGATGGACCGCTACCTCGGCGGCGAGGACATCGACATCAAGACCCTCGTCGGGGATCTGGAGACGGCGGTCGCGCGCGGCACCTTCCACCCCGTACTGGCCGCCGCCCCGGCGCCCGACGGCGCCAAGCAGGGGCTGGGCACCGTGGAGCTGCTGGAGCTGATCACCGGCGGCTTCCCGACGCCCGCGGAGCGGGAGGCGCCCGAGGTGACCACCCCGGAGGGCGCCCCGCGCCCGGCGCTGAGCTGCGATCCGGACGGCCCGCTGGCGGCCGAGGTGGTCAAGACCTCCTCCGACCCCTACGTCGGCCGGATCTCGCTGGTCCGGGTCTTCTCCGGCACCCTGCGCCCGGACGACACGGTGCATGTCTCGGGCCACGGCCTGCAGGACCGGGGCCATGAGGACCATGACGTCGACGAGCGGGTCGGGGCTCTGTCGGCCCCGTTCGGCAAGCAGCAGCGTCCGCTGCCGCAGGCGATCGCCGGGGATCTGGCGTGTGTGGCGAAGCTGTCGCGCGCCGAGACCGGCGACACCCTCTCCGACAAGGACGGCCCGCTCCTGATGGAGCCCTGGACGATGCCCGACCCCCTGCTGCCGGTCGCCATCCGGGCGCACAGCAAGGCCGACGAGGACAAGCTCTCGCAGGGGCTGGCCCGGCTGGTGGCGGAGGATCCGACGATGCGTCTGGAGCACCATCAGGACACGCACCAGGTGGTGCTGTGGTGCCTGGGCGAGGCGCATGTCGACGTGGCGCTGGAGCGGCTGCGCACCCGCTACGGCGTCAAGGTGGACACGGTCGCGCACAGGGTGCCGCTCCGGGAGACCTTCGGCGAGGCGTCGGCCGGCCGCGGGCGCCATGTGAAGCAGTCCGGTGGGCACGGGCAGTTCGCGATCTGCGAGATCGAGGTGGAACCGCTGCCGGGCGGCTCCGGCATCGAGTTCGTGGACAAGGTCGTGGGCGGCGCGGTCCCCCGGCAGTTCATCCCGTCCGTCGAGAAGGGCGTGCGCGCCCAGGCCGCGCGCGGGGTGGCCGCCGGGCATCCGCTCGTCGACATCCGCGTCACGCTGCTCGACGGCAAGGCGCACTCGGTCGACTCCTCGGACGCCGCGTTCCAGACGGCGGGCGCGCTGGCGCTGCGCGAGGCGGCCGCCGACGTCCGGATCGATCTGCTCGAACCGGTCTGCGAGGTGAGCGTGCTGGTTCCGGACGAATTCGTCGGCCCGGTGATGAGCGATCTGTCGGGCCGGCGCGGCCGGGTGGTGGGCACCGAGCAGTCCGGGGCGGGCCGCACGGTGGTGCGCGCGGAGGTACCGGAGATCGAGATCGGCCGGTACGCGATCGATCTGCGTTCGCTCTCGCACGGCAGCGGGCGGTTCTCCCGCATGTATGTACGACATGAGCCGATGCCGCCGCAGTTGGCCGCCAAGGTTCGGGAAGAGGCCGAGAACGGCGGGTAGTTGACGCCCGGTCAGCCATCATCGGCCGCTGTCCGGCTCACCCCCCTTGGGCTGGACGGCGGCTGTACGCTGAGAACCTTGTCGTCGGGCCGTGCGCTCGGCGACGGGACGCGTCGGCCACCGGCTCCTTGCAGGTGTGCCGTCGGCGGAAGCCGGGAAGAGCCGCATCATCGGATGCGAGCGGTGTGGGGGGCGGTAGTGGCAGACGGGTTCGACTTCAGCCCAGGGGCGCAGGTGCCGCTCTCGGGGAGCGCCGGGCAGACGGCGGCGACCCAGGCGCTGGCCTCGGCCGCCTATCGGGACAGCCCGCTGGCCGATATCTCCAAGGCGGACTCCGACTCGGGCAAGTCCGAGATCAAGAAGCCGAAGCTGTCGCTGTTCGCGCCCAATCTCGGCGAGGCGTTCTCGCGCGCCGTGCAGGTGCGGATGCTCGGCGGCGGCCGCAAGCCGCTCATCCAGTCGTTCGGGGTCGAGCCGCAGACGATCGTCGAGCACTGCCTGTCGGCCACCCGCGTGCGCAAGCAGCGGGACATCAAGCTGACGGTGCTGATGGTGCTGTTCGGGCTGCTGTTCCTGCCCGGTGTGCTGCTGTGGCTGGGCGTCTTCCAGCTGCGCAAGATGCTCTCCAAGGACGGCGAGGGCAAGGGCGTCTCGCTGCTCGGCGCGGTGCTGCTGACCGTGCTCGCCGGTGTCGCCCTGGTCTTCATGGTCAAGCTGCCGATGAACGGCTTCTGGCCGATGTACGCCCGGGCCATGGTCGTCGCCCCGGTGGTCGGCTGGTGGCTGGCCAAGCAGATCTGCGAGAAGACCGCGGTGGCGATGCGGGAGTCGTGGAAGGGGCTGCTGGAGGGCGGCGGGGTGGCCGCCAAGATCCCCGAGGCGGTGCCGCAGGATCCGAACGAGATCGCCGCCGAGACCCTTCGACAGAATCTGGCGAAGGTCACCGCCGAGCAGAACAGCAATGTCGTCTTCTACGCCGGCCCCAAGGGCATACTCGGCATGGGCACCCGCTGGGGCAGCTGGCAGCTGGCCGAGGAGCTCAAGCCGGCGCAGGAGGGCACGGAGATCAACCCGTTCCGCAGCTGGGACGTGATCCGCGCGATCCACGACAAGCTGCGGCTGCTGGAGCGCAGCCCGCTGCACACCGGCGGCTTCCCGACGCCCTCCGTCCGCCACTGGATCGTCTCGCCGGTCGGCGAGAAGGCCGGCGCCGTCAGCCGTCCGGAGGGCACGCATGTCGAGGCGTACCAGATCCGCGGCCACGAGATAGAGCGGATCTGCAACGACCAGCAGTTCGGCAGCGGCAACCGCCACTACCTCGGCGTCCAGTTCGTGCTGTGGGACGGCCAGTTGGTGATCACGTTGATGATCACCGTCACGGTGCTGCACGAGACGCTGCGCATCGAGGTGACCGGCCACGCCCTCGGCCCGGTCAACGGCCTGTTCACGACGAAGCCGGAGCCGAAGACCAAGGACGTCGCCAAGGTCGTCAAGTTCTGGGAGACCAAGACCCAGCACCTGCCGCTGATCGAGCCGCAGGAGGTGGTCCGGCTCGCCGCGCGGGCCCCGCTGACCTGGTTCCCGCCGGTCCTGGACTTCCTGGGCGGCAAGCTGACGCTCCCCGAGCCGTTCGGGCTGCGGCACGTCTGGGCCGACAAGCCCTGGCGGCACCGCTTCATGGCCGACGACGCGCTGCGCGCCGCGACCCCGGTCCTGCGCACGGTCCACGCCGCCGCGATGAACGTCCTGAAGGACAACGGCGTGGACACCGAGCGCTTCACCAACCGCTCCCTGGTGCTCAGCGGCATGATCCAGGGTGTGGAACCGCAGAAGGCCGACGAGTACCGCGCATAGCGGTCCTCGCCCCCTGGGGCCTGTCCGGCGCTCTGGCCGGGCAGGCCCCAGCTGCGTGTGGCCTAGGGCCTGTCCGATGGGTCATGGCCGGGCTCGCGGCGTCTGGCACGGCACCTCGCGGCGTTGCCGAATCATCCCGATAGCTCCGCTATCGAGACGCTCCGGCGCCTTGCGATGCACCGCACCAGA